>JAFOBK010000277.1 GCA_017381835.1 Oscillospiraceae bacterium
AAGTAATGGGCGGTACGCTCCGCATCCTCAGGCATCACCTTGATGAGTCTGCGGGTCTCGGGATTCATAGTGGTCATCCACATCATCTCGGGGTCATTCTCGCCAAGACCCTTGGAGCGCTGGATGGTGACTTTCTTGCCTTCCAATTCCTTCAGAATCTTAACCTTTTCCTGCTCATTATAAGCAAACCAGGTCTTATCCTTGCAGGTGATTTCAAAGAGGGGGGATTCTGCGATATACACATAGCCGTCCCGGATCAGCTTGGGGCAGAGCCGGTAGAGCATGGTGAGGATCAGGGTGCGGATCTGGAAGCCGTCCACGTCAGCATCGGTACAGATGATGACTTTATTCCAGCGCAGGTTATCAATATCAAAAGAGCTGAGATCCTTGGCCTTCTTGCCCTGGATCTCCACACCGCAGCCCAAGACCTTCATCAGGTCCGTGATGATGGGGGATGCGAAAATGCGGTTGTAGTCTGCCTTCAGGCAGTTGAGGATTTTGCCGCGGACGGGCATAATGCCCTGGAATTCCGCATCACGGGAGAGCTTAACGCTGCCCAATGCGGAGTCACCCTCCACGATGTAGAGTTCCCGCAGGTTGGTGTCCTTGGTGCGGCAATCCACGAATTTCTGAACACGGTTGGCAATATCCACCTTGGCGCTCAGGTTCTTCTTTACATTGGAGCGGGTTTTTTCCGCAGACTCACGGGCGCGCTTATTCACAAGAATCTGCTCGGCGGCACGGTCGGCCTCCTGCTTATTCTCCAAGAACCATACCTGTAGCTGCTCACGGAAGAAGGCTGCCATGGCCTCCTGGGTGAACTTGGAATTCACAGACTTTTTGGTCTGATTCTCAAAGCAGCCGATGGTGGAGAAGCAGTTGGTGACGATGATCAGGCTGTCCTGGATATCCTGGAAGATGATCTTGTTCTCGGTTTTGGTGTACTTGTTGTTATCTCTTAAGAATTTATCAAAAGCCGCCACAAAGGAGGAGCGCACTGCCTTATCGGGGCTGCCGCCGTACTCCAGCCAGGAGGAGTTGTGATAGTACTCGGTGTGGCTCAGCTGCTTACTAAAGCAGAAAGAGGCGGTGATCTTCAGCTTCATCTCGGGGCGGTTTTCCGCATCCCGGCCACGGCGCTCCGCTTCCCAGAACACGGGCATGGTGAAGGCATTATCCCCTACCAGCTCCTCCACATACTGGCGGATGCCGTCCTGATAGCAGTATTCCTCTTCCTCGAACTTCTTGCCCACCTGGTTGCGGAACTTAAAGGTGATGCCCTTGTTCACAACTGCCTGGCGGCGCAGCACATCCCGGTAGTACTCCACGGGGATGTTGATATCCGTAAAGACCTGGCGGTCGGGACGCCAATGGAAGCAGGAGCCGGTCTTCTTCCGGTCGGTGGGTTCTTTCTTGAGACCGCCCTTATTTCTGCCCTTTTCAAAGTGCAGGTCATAGCGGTATCCGTCACGGCGGATGGTGGCGTCAAAAAACTCGGAAGCGTACTGGGTGGCGCAGGAACCCAGGCCGTTCAGGCCCAGGGAGTACTCATAGTTCTCGCCGTTTTCGCCGTACTTGCCGCCGGCATACATCTCGCAGAACACCAGCTCCCAGTTATAGCGCTTTTCTTTTTCATTATAGTCCACAGGGCAGCCGCGGCCAAAATCTTCCACTTCCACAGAAAGGTCTTCGTAACGGGTGACGATGACCGTATCGCCGTGGCCCTCTCTGGCCTCGTCGATGGCATTACTGAGGATTTCAAAGACCGCATGCTTACAGCCTTCCAGATCGTCGGAACCGAAGATGACAGCGGGGCGCTTACGCACACGCTCTTCGCCCTTCAGCATGGAGATGCTGGAGTTGCCGTATTGTTCCTGTCTTGCTTTTGCCATTGTGATTCTCTCCAAATCTCATAATAAATCCAGTATATTATATCCATTTTGTGGAGGAAAGTCAATATGGGCACAAGATGTGGGTTTAGGGTCTTCTTTTTCCCTACATCGGAGGTTTTTCACAGAAAAATATGCTGCGATTGACTGCTTACCACCGGGAGGGTCAAGACCCTCCCCTACAAGATGCGCTGAAAGCAAGGAGATTGCCACGGTCGCTTTGCGCCCTCGCAATGACGCGGATAGTTGTAAAGCTCAGCATAAAGCAATCCCATCGGACATACCATGTGATAGAGCGTAGCTTACGGATTTTAAGGAGGCTGGATATGGAAAGTATTTACGCAGACATCGCTGCCAGAACCGGCGGGAATGTATATATCGGTGTGGTGGGGCCGGTACGAACTGGTAAGTCCACTCTGATCAAGCGGATCATGGAAACTTTGGTGATCCCCGCCATCGGTGACCCCTATCGGGCGCAAAGAGCCAGAGATGAACTGCCTCAAAGCGCCAGCGGCAGAACCATTATGACCGCAGAGCCGAAGTTCGTACCGGAGGAGGCTGTGGAGATCACCCCCGACGGAAAGACCAACCTGCGCTTAAGGATGATCGATTCGGTGGGATATATGATCCCCGGTGCCGTGGGCGCTGATGAAGAGGGTGTGCCCCGCATGGTCAGCACACCCTGGCAGGAAACGCCCATTCCCATGACCGAGGCGGCGGAGCTGGGCACGAAGAAGGTCATGGAGGATCACTGCTCCATCGGCCTTGTGGTCACCACCGACGGGTCTGTGACAGATATTCCACGGGGGGATTATGTGGAAGCTGAGGGCAGAGCCATTCGGGATATGCAGGCCACGGGGAAACCGTTTTTGGTGGTTGTGAATACCCGAAACCCAGGATCCGAGGAATCCGGCGCTGTGCAGAACGAACTGCGAAGCCGCTATGGGGTGGAGTCGGTGGCAGCGGACTGCCAGGCGCTGACAAAGGAGGGCATCGCCCAGCTTTTGGAGCAGCTTCTGTACAGCTTCCCCCTGCGGCAGGTGCTGGTCTATCTGCCCCGGTGGCTGGATGCTCTGGAAGCGGATCATCCCCTGAAAGCCGCCCTCTACCCTGCCCTGCAGAAAAAGGCCGCGGAGATTGCCAGCCTTGCCCAAGCAGAGGGAACGCTGGGGAAACTGCGGGAACTGGAGGATGTGGTGGATATGGTGATCCGTTCGGTGGATCTGGGGTCAGGCACGGTAGCCTGCCAGATTACCCTGAAGGATTCCCTTTTCTATGAAATTCTCAGCAGCCGGGCCGGTCAGTCAATCGAAAACGACGGTCAGCTGCTGCAGCTGCTGACGGAACTTGCCGGAGTAAAGGCAGAATATGACAAAATTTCCGATGCCATGGCGGCGGTGCAGGCTACCGGTTACGGGATCGTGATGCCCACGGCCAAGGACACGGTACTGGAGCAGCCGGAGGTGGTGAAAAAAGGCGGTGCTTACGGAGTAAAACTGAAGGCTCAGGCGCCATCCATTCACATGATCCGGGTGGATGTGGGGACGGAGATCAGCCCTATGGTAGGCGGCGAGCAGCAGTCTATGGATCTCATTGGCTACTTAAGCGGGGAGGATCCGGAGAAGCTTTGGGAGAGTAATATTTTCGGAAAATCCGTGGGTGCCATGATCCAGGAAGGGCTGACCGGTAAACTTCTCCGGACACCGGAGGATGTCAGGGCAAAGTTTCGGGGTACGCTGACAAGGGTGATCAACGAAGGGGCAAATGGACTGATCTGCCTTATTTTATAACGAACTACTATGTCATTCTGAGCGACCGCAGGGAGTCGAAGAATCTACCAACTATTTTGATGCACAGCAGCTTGTAAATGCGAAGATCCTTCGGCTCCATTGCATTGCGCTCAGGATGACAGATTTTAAGATGATACGTTTTCACATCGGGTTACGGCGAACACAGCGCGCGTACTGTGCGGGAGGGTCAAGACCCTCCCCTACTTTTTTGCAATGCTGAATCACAAAGCCTATTTTCTCCAATTGTTTATTTATTTTTCCTTTACCCGCTGGGAATCCTATGGTAAAATAAAAAATAAGAATTTCCTGGGGGCAAATGAATGAAATTGCATGACCTGAAAAATAAAAAATGGAATTATCCGGCGCTGGCATTCGCCTTTACCTTTGTAGGGTTTCTCATGGTAATGCTCATCAAGGGACTTTGTCCCTTTGGTGATTCCGCCATGCTCTACTCCGATGCCTATCACCAGTACTATCCCTTCTTCCTGGCCTTCCGGCGGGCAATTCTCTCGGGCCAGTCTCTACTCTACAGCTGGGATGTGGGTCTTGGTATGGACTATTTAGGCCTCATTGCCTATTATCTGGCATCGCCTCTGAACCTTCTGAGCCTGATCCTGCCGGAGAGCTGGATGCTGCCCTATTTCTCTTTGATGGTTCCCCTGAAGCTGGGACTGGCGGCCATGTTCTTCGCCCTCTTTTTGCAGAAGCTCTATGGCCATGAGGAGATCGGCCTTTCTCTCTTCGGCTGCTTCTACGGTCTGTGCGCCTGGGCGCTGGCCTATCTTTGGAACATCATGTGGCTGGATACCTTCGCGCTGCTGCCGCTGGTGATGCTGGGTATGGTGCGGCTGCTGACCCAGCGCAAATTCATGCTCTATACCCTGACCCTTTTCCTCTCCATCCTGGCTAATTACTACATTGGCTTCTTTACCTGCGTATTCCTGCTGCTGACCTTCTTCTGCTATGAATTCTGCCGTTGGGGCGGTTTCAAGAAGTTCTGCATCGATTTTGGGTTGATGGCTCTCTTTTCTGCCATCGCCATTGCCATGACCGCATTTCTGGAGCTGCCTGCCCTGGCAGCGCTGCAGACCACCCAGTCCAGCGTCAACACCTTCCCGGAGGGCTTTGACTTAAACATTGCAGACGAGGACACCTGGATGGGTCTGCTGGATGCCATGCGCCAGGTGGCGGGCAATATGAACGGAGGATTGGAGCCTACCTTTAAGGAGGGTCTTCCCAATCTTTACTGCGGTGTATTTGCCAATGCACTTGCATTCGCATTTCTGTTTTGCAGAAAAGTGCCTCTAAAGGACAAAATCGCCGCGGTTCTGCTGTTACTGTTCTTTAACATCAGCTTCATCTTCCGGCAGCTGGACTATATTTGGCACGGCTTCCATTTCACCAACATGATCCCCTACCGGTTCAGCTTCCTCCACAGCTTTGTGGTGCTGTATATGGCCTATCGGGCCTACCTTCACCGGGAGGAATTCGCACTTTGGCAGGTTATCGCAGCCGGTGTGCTGGCAGTAGGTGTGATGATGTGCGCCGATAATCGGTTTGAGCCGCTGTATCTTGCCTACAACGGCGCGTTTTTGCTGCTGTATCTGTTTATTCTCATCTATCCCCTCACCTTCCGGAAGTCCCCTGATGAGGACAACGAAGAGCAGGTGCGGGTCTATCAGCGGAAAGTGGCCGCCCAGCAGAAGCAATGCAAAGGTTTTCTTTGCATGGTAATTGCTTTGGAGCTGGTGCTGAATCTGGTGAATTTCGGCGTCTGCTTCCCCGGCACCACCACAGCCTTCTATCCCAGAGGCAAAGAATACTCCGCCTCCATGATCCGCTATATGCATGAGCGGGAGTGGGACGAGCTGTTCTTCCGGGCGGAAACCACCCATTCTCAGACTCTGAATGACGGCGCCCTGAACAACTATCACGGTGTTTCCGCCTTTACCAGCTCCGCCAATGTGAAGGTCACGGAGTTTATGCGCAAGCTTGGCTACGGCGCAAAAAACACTTATAACCGCTATTGCTTTGAAGAAAGTTCACCGGTATCCAATCTTTTCCTGGGTCTTAAGTATATGATCGAGCGCAAGGGCCTTGTGGAAGAAAATCCCTATTTTACCGACCTGCATTACTACGGCAAGGTGCATCTGCTGGAAAACAATGCCTACCTTCCCCTGGGCTTCCTGGCAGAGCCGGAGCTGGCAGAGCTGTCCTTTGAGGGTCGGGAGAATGCCTTTGACTTCCAGAATGATCTCTTTACCGCCGCGACCGGCATTGACGATCCTGTTTGGCGGCATATGTACGGCTCTGTGCTGTCCATCACCGCCACCGATGCCACCCTTTCCAACATCACCACCGACGGCTACTGCACCTACACCACGGAAGACAGCGGCGGTCAGGTCAACTATCGCTACACCGCTGACCGGGAGGGTTTCCTGTGCATCCGGCTGGATCTAAGCAAGCGCAATGATTTTACGGTGTATCTCAACGACATGGAGCTTTACAGCGAGAGCATCAGTCTGCCCCAGATGCTGGCGGTTTCCCAGGTGGGAATCGGCGATGTGGTGGACATCCGCCTGGACTGCGGTGCCAATGAAAACGGCACGGTCAACATTAGCGCGGCGCTGATGAACGATGAACTGTTCCGTGAAGGCTATTCCCGTCTTTCCCAGTCGGTACTGGAGCTGGACTATTTCTCCACCACAGAAGTGGACGGCACCATCCTCTGCAATCGTGACGGCCTGCTCTACACCTCCATCCCCCAGAACGGCAACTGGCATGTATATGTGGACGGCGAAATCGCGGAAACGGAGCTGGTTGGCGATGCCATGCTGGCAATCCCCCTGACAAAGGGCTATCACGAGATCCTGCTTCGCTATCGCAATCCTGCCTTTACCCTTGGACTGATGGTTTCCGTCGGCAGCACTGCAGCGCTCATTGGTCTGTATCTGTTATTCCGGCCTTTGAAGAAGAAGGGAAAATACGCAAAATAAACAAAAACCGACATGGAATTTCTCCGTGTCGGTTTTTTATGTTGGCCTTGACAATGCACCCGGGTATGGTATCCTTGACATAAAGAAAGAGGCGATGCAAATGACCCAGCTGTCCCGTGAGATTTTGGAGCACTATCAGATCCGTAAAACAAAGAAACAAAAAGAGGCATTTATTCGCCTGATGCAGGCGCATTTCCCCTCTATGCAGGTGCAGGAGCAGGGATTTCCCAAGTGCAGAAACTTAGTCCTGGGTGACCCGGAAAACGCAAAGGTGATCCTTGGCGCTCACTATGATACCTGCGCCCAGCTTCCCTTTCCTAATTTTATTACTCCCAAACGGCCGCTGCTGTCCATCGGTTACAGCATGCTGATCCTGATCCCCGTATTTTGCCTACTCTTCCTGCTGAACTGGATTTTGAGTCTTTTTTTGGCAAATCCCCTGCTGCAATACTGGATCACCCTGGCCATCTATTTTGTCCTTTTGTTTGCGCTTTTGGGCGGCCCTGCCAACAAGCACACCGCCAACGACAACACCTCCGGTGTGATCACCCTGCTGGAAATCTATGAAAAGTTAACCGAGGAACAGAAGAAAACTGTCTGCCTGGTTTTTTTTGACAACGAAGAGCAGGGTCTGCTGGGTTCTGCCCAATTCCGGAAGTGCTATAAAAAGAGCATCAAAGAAACCCTGATGATCAACTTTGACTGCGTGTCCGACGGCGACACTTTCCTCTTTGGCATCAGCAAGGCGGCCAATCAGAAATACCATGTGGCCCTTTCCCGGGCCTATGCTTCCACAGCCGAAAAGCAGGTGCTGCTGGAGAATCTGAAAAAGATCTATTATCCCTCCGATCAGGCGGGATTCCCCATGGCTGTGGCTGTGGCCGCGCTGAAGTTTAGGAAACCCTTCGGCTATTATATGGACAGAATCCACACCAAGCGTGACACCGTATTCCAGGAGGAGAACATCGCATATCTTGCTGAACACACAGTGGCATTTATTGATCAAATATAAAAATAAAAGGACTGTCCTTCCGGACGGCAATGTCATTGAGATGAGAAATTCTGTCATTCTGAGCGGAGCAGGCTTTATGCCTGCGAAGTCGAAGAATCTTCGCAGGCCGGTTCTGTACAGCAGCATTTTAGTGCAAAGATCCTTCGACTCCATACGGTCGCTCAGGATGACAGCCTTAACTTAATGATATCCCTTCCGGACGGTCCTTCGTTTTTTGAGCGTGCAGTGAGGTTTATATTTTCGGGGCGTCGAGGCGCCACCCCCTACGATTTCCATTTATGGGGAAACGCAATAAAAAAGACCACGGAAAAATTCCGTGGTCGATTTTATTTGTTCAAATCAGATCAGGCACAGGATCAGAGTCAGCAGAATCCATGCCAGAGCAATCCACTTGGTTGCCTTAGCCAGCACCTTATCCAGGCCGCCCAGCTTGGACTTGTTCATGTAAGACTCATTGTTACCAGCCAGTGCGCCGGACAGACCGGATTCCTTACCGGACTGCAGCAGGACAACAACGATCAGGCCCAGGCTAGCAATCACTTCCAGAACGGTCAGAATAATCTTAAAAACTCCCATTTGTGTAACCTCCCTCCGCTACCGTGCAACGCTTTTCAGCGGGCAGCGGGTTCCTTCTATATCTCCCGAATATACCGGGTTATTCATAAGCCATGATATTTTATCATGGCAATCGGGAAAAAGCAAGTGTTTTTCCCCGAAAGTTTTGGATTTTCTTACTTAGTGACCCAGTTGCCGGTAGCCAGGCAGGTCAGATAAGCGTTGATGAAGGGATCCAGCGCACCGTCCATGACTGCATTGACATTGGAAGTTTCGCAGCCGGTACGGGTGTCCTTTACCAGGGTATAGGGCATGAAGACATAGTTACGGATCTGGCTGCCCCACTCGATCTTCTGCTGAACGCCCTTGATATCGTTGATATTTGCCAGGTGCTCACGCTCACGGATCTCAACCAGCTTGGAACGCAGCATACGCAGACAGGTTTCCTTATTCTGGAACTGGCTGCGCTCGGTCTGGCAAGCAACCACAATACCCGTAGCCTTATGGATCAGACGAACCGCGGAGGAAGTCTTATTGATGTGCTGGCCGCCGGCGCCGGAGGAGCGGTAAACCTGCATCTCATAGTCTTCGGGGC
>JAFOBK010000278.1 GCA_017381835.1 Oscillospiraceae bacterium
CTGCGGACAAGTTCGTGGTGCTTGACATAGAACAGGAAAATCTGCTTATAGCCGGAAATGTACCGCTTATATGAGTTCGCACTCATTTTTGGGCCTTCCTCGGCGTAGGCAAACTTGTTCTTCTTATTCTGGAAAGTGGAAATCATCTCCAGAATTTCGTCCGCATCAAACTCGACCAGTTGCTTGCCGATTTTCTGCTCGTAGGCGTAAAGTTCCGGGCGGTCAAGCTGATTTTTGCTTTTCCGAACATCCTTGCCCTGTCGCACTTGCTCGTCAAAATATTCGTCAATTAGTTGCTTAGTTTCAATAACAGCCATTGCGCAAAGCCTCCACTACGATTATTCCACTTAATTATATATTTTGGTTATCCTAAAGTCAACTTTGATTCGATAGAATATATCAAAAAGTGGAGAGGTTGTTCTATGAGAGTGAACTTTGGCGATAAGCTCAAATCCCTGCGTACAGCGCAGAAGATGACACAACAGCAGTTGGGAGAACATATCGGCGTGGCAAAGTCCATTATCAGCTACTATGAGAGTGGCGACAGGTATCCCAGCTATGATGTGCTTGTGCGAATCGCCCATGTTTTTCATACAACAACGGACTATCTTCTGGACATTGCCAAAGACAATGTTGTGGATGTAACCGGGCTTTCTGAGGAAGATATCGCAGTAGTCAGAACAGTTGCGGAGGCACTGAAGCGAAAGAATGAACAATAAAAACAGGGTGCAGTTCAATCTTGCACCCTGTCTTTTTATGCTCCGCTCTGGTTCTCGTATAGCTTTAGTATTTCAGAAACAAGCGCATTATCAGCATAGCACCCCAGATACGGCAGGCAGGCCGAAATCTTTGCGTCCCGAATCTCCGTCATATTCTTCACTCTGGTACGGCTCAACTGCTGACCCTTATCAAGGATGGTAGTTACCGCCCAGACAATCACTCTAGCCCAATACTGTTCCTGTGGCTCATAGTATCGCTGGATTTCTAACCAGCATTTTGAACAATTGCGCAATCCGTTCTTTGGCAGATTCATCAATCGTTCCACTGTGCCAATGGTGATCCTGATTGGTCTTGTGGTTTTATCTGCATTCATGGTACGGATAAGGTCTTGCACTTTGGGTAGCAGATCGTTGTCAATCGCTGTCCAGTCGTATCGCTTTGACTTCCGCTTCTTCTGGACAGGGGAGCCATAGTGGTATGTGCCATAAGTCCCCAGACCAATGGATTTCACGGTATCATAGGCCGCTCCAAGCTCCCGTGTAATCTCTTGATAATTCAATCCATCGTCATGCAACCTCTTCACTGTGGCATCAAATCGGTCATGCTGCGGAATCTGTGGCAATTCGATGTGCGCCAGATCATCAGCAGGAACACCCAGGAACATGGCTGTCATGCAAACCTCCGTCATACTGTGGCGGGAGCCGGACAACAATTTCTGCAACTGCCAAAGCTCATTGAATCCATCAGCCAGAGAACCGTAATGGGCAATAAAATCACGATGCAGTAATGCAATATTCCGTTGCTGTCCACGCCGGGAGAGATACTTCGTTCCTTCCATTCGGGAGTGCAGATATTGCCCCACTTCAACGGTGGATTCCAAATCGAAATCTGATTGAAAGACTTCGGCAATATATCCAGCCAAAGCGCACTCTATGGGATTTTCTGACAAGATAATAGAGTTCTGAGTGTTGACCACTTCCTCGGCGGTAACAAGTGACGGGGATACTCTACTATCCATGCGGATATCTGTTTCGATCAGAAAGCAATGATGGGCCGGGCAAATCCTGATTCCGTGCATTTGGTGGATTCTGTGCCAGTAGGTTTCTCCGTAGGTTTCACGGTCATGCTCTGCGCAGATCGGACAGTAACGCAGATGTCGAATCACTTTTTCCTTGCTCTTTGGAAGTGGGAGCAGATTATGATAGGCCATATCCATAGCAACCAGCGATTGAAATGCTTTCATCCTGCGTTCCTGACCAATGAATCGGGCGTAGTAGGGGAACATGGTATGCTTCAGCACAATTTCTTCAATTGGCGTTTGACGGGTAATCAGGTGCAAGGCTTCCGGCGTGTATGCGTTCAGAAACTCAATGTCGGGTCTGACTGTCTTATTCTCAAACAAGTCTTCCGCTGCGAAGGTATATCCAAGATAGCCAGACCTCGCATAGAACCGAGCCAATTGGCTATAAAGCAGTTCATCCGGGTAAATCGTAGGAAATACCGCAATCATAGCACAACCTCAACGATGGTCATATGTTCCTTCAGCATGGAAACGATATCCGTCTGATTCTGCCTTGCAAGAGCTGCCAATTCGGAGATCAGATTGGGATGGTCTACCGTCATGGATTCCTGCAAATTTATTGCCGTTGTTGCCTTTGCCGTGGTTGCTTTGGGGGTGGCGGTGATACTCGGTTCAATAAAACCATGAAGCAGAGACAGCCGGTTACGATAGGCTTCGTTGAGTGTTTCCAGATCCAAAGCCTCTTTGCCGCTGAGAATGGCGATTTCCTGCGCATCATGTACCAGTGACACAACATTGGAGATGATTCCCGAACTATGCTCATACAGCCAGTGAATGATTCCGTCCGTCAGCGTGGCGGGATTTTTCACATACTGATAGCGGAACAGCACCTTGCAGAAATCCGCAAAATAGGCATCGTATTCCAGTTTGCCATATTGGATTCCGAGAGATCGTCTTGCAAGCTGCATCGCCTGTTCAAAAAATCGTGCGCTTTCTGGTGTGCCAACCATGCAAATGCTGATTCCTGAATTGTTGATTAACTGAGTCAGCACCGCAACCAGGCTTTTACCATGCTTTGCGCCTACGACATTCTGGATCTCGTCAACAATCAGCAGGCCGATATGATTCAATGCAACCTGAGACACACAGCCAATCAACATATCCGTTGTGGCTCTGGCTCTGAGCGCATTGTCATAATGCCGTGTATCTAAATGCTCGTCCACTTTCCGCAGAATATCCAGTAACAAGCCCTTGATCGAACAATCGAAGGGGCATTGCACCACAAGGCAAGGGACGATTTTCAGAAATGGCTCTTGCACTTCGATGATTTTATTGCCGGAGATCAGAGAAATAGAGCGACTGATAGCCGTACTCTTGCCGATTCCAGAAGTGCCGATGATCGTAAAACTGTCTGAGCCGCCGATGATCCCGGCATATGGCTGCTGCCTGATTGCGCGGTAGTTCTCATTCTGCTGTCTGACCGCCGCTTGTGTCTGCTTCTTCTGCAACGAACGAATCAAAGACAGATAGAGTTTGCTGTAAATCTCCGTGGACATACAAGAGGGGAGATACAAGTCATAGAGATCAGACAAAGCCATCAGTCGAATGGAGCTGGGCTGATTCTGAATATTGGCATCGTAATCCGGCAGGACGGTCAAAGCGGATTCCAATTCCTTGCCTGTCAGCATTGGAGGCAAGTTCTCTGCTAAAAACTGTTTACGCATGAATTCCACCAACTTTCAGCGTTTTATGTGTCTTGCGCTGCGCCCTCTTTCTGGTTTCACGAACAGATTTTATCTGTGTGCCACCAGCAGGAACAGACCCGTTTGCAATGGTCTTGATATGCGCTGCAAGGTCTATTCTGGCTTGCAAATTATCCTTGACTGCATC
>JAFOBK010000279.1 GCA_017381835.1 Oscillospiraceae bacterium
CGGCTTCGAAGAGCAGCTGGTGGGTGCCAATGTGGGCGATAAGGTGGATGTGAAGGTCACTTTCCCCACTGAGTACCATGCAGAAGAACTGGCCGGCAAGGAAGCCGTGTTCCATTGCACCGTCCATGCCATCCAGACCAAGGATGTACCCGAGCTGAACGATGATTTCGCCAAGCAGTTCAACGGCATCACCTCCCTGGAGGACATGAAGGCACAGCTGAAGCAGCAGCTGCAGGCATATGCCGACCAGTATGCCCAGAACAAGGCTCGTGATGAGCTGCTGAAGGAGCTGGTCAAGCAGGTTGAGGATGTGACCTTCGACGAAGCAGAGGTTAAGGCTGAGATCGATATCGCTGTGGAGGGTTTTGCCCGTCAGCTGGAGCAGCGTGGTATGAGCCTGGAAGCTTATCTGCAGGCTTGCGGCCGCACTCGTGAGGAGATGGATGCAGAGCTGCGTCCCCAGGCAGAGGATACCATCAAGGCCCGCATGGCGCTGAATGAAGTCTGCCGCCTGGAAGGCATCACCGTCACCCAGGAAGAGGTGGACCAGGCTTATGCCGATGTGGCTGCCATGTACCGTGTCAGCGTTCAGGAGGTCAAGGACGCTTACGGCCAGGACAACGACGAGAAGCTGCGCAAGGATGTGCTGCTGAAGAAGGCAATTGCCGTTCTGGAAGCCAACGCTGAGATCACCGAGGGCTAAAAAAGTATAAAAATTACGTGTCATTGCGAACCAGTGACCGACGTCACTGGTGTGGCAATCTCCTTCTTAATAGAGGGGGATTCCCACGCCAGTGTGCGCACTGGCTCGGAATGACACGTTTTTTGTTATCTCTGGAAGGTCATGGACAGGGTAGTGGACCAGCTTTCGCCGGGGGCGATGGTGGCTGCCGCTGCCTTGTTCTCCCACTTGTGATCGCCGTTTTCGGCGCTGGGGATGGAGTGCCAGGGTTCGATGCACACAAAACGGGGCATGCCGGGCTTGCTCCAGATGAGGGTGTAGGGGAACTGGGAGATATCGCACACAACACCTCTGCCGGTGCCCTTTTCGTAGACACCCAGGGTCTTGGCGGAAAGGCCCACCATGCAATGGCTGTCATTGTCGAAAAGATGCTCGTCGATGGGAATGGCGCGGGTGTTCTTGGCCAGGTAGTAAGTATTGCCCTGGAAAAGACCGGTGGGCATACAGTTTAAGCACAGAGGGGACTGAGGGGTATCGAAGCGGAACTCATAGTCGGTAGCCGCATGGTTTTCATCAAAGGGAATGGCAAAACCGGGGTGGTAGCCGATACCGAAGGAAATTGGCTCGTCATCTGCATTGAGAACGGTGAGCGTGTGGTGAACTGTATCCCCGTCCAGGGTGTAGGTGGTGAGCAGCCGGAAGGCATAGGGCCACATAGCCATGGTTGCCTCGCTGTCGCGCAGCTCCAGCGCCACGGAGGTTTCGTTGTGGCTGACCGGGGTATGCTCGCCGATGCGGGCAAAACCGTGCTGGGGCACATTTTCAAAATGCTGACCTCTTGCTTCGATCATGCCGTCTTTGACCTTGCCGCAGAAGGGGAAGAGGATGGGTGCGTGATAACCCCAGTGGGATTTGTCCGCCTGCCACATATGCTCCACACCGTCACATTTGCGCACTACGCTTTTCAGCTGAGCGCCCCGGGTGGTGACAGTAACTTTCAGATACTCGTTTTCCAGAATGTAGTCCATAATATCCTCCTTATTCATTGATAACCGCAACCTGGCACATCTTCATGGCGGCCAGGGCATTTTTATGACTGTCGGGGGTGACGCCGGCGCAGCCCCTGGCGTCCACGATCACCGGCACTTCCGGGAAGAAGGCTTTGGTGATCATCACATTGGAGATCACGCAGATATCGGTGCAAAGACCCAGGAAGGTGATGCTTTCGATGTGTTCTTCCCGAGCGAGGATCTTCGGCAGTTCGGAAGAGCCGAAGGTCAGTTTGTCGATGACGGCAGTTTTCCGCAGAGCCTCCAACTCCGGGTGGATCTCCCAGCCGGGGGTGCCTTTGACGCAGTGCATAACCGGCAGGTTCTTGCCCTCCTGGGTCTGCATATAATCCTCAAAGTGGGTATCCCGGGTGAAAAGCACTTTGCCGTCAAAGGTCTCGATGACTTGCTTTACATAAGGCACGATGGCTGCGGCTTCCGCAGTTCCCAAAGCGCCGTCGATAAAGTCCTTCTGCATATCCACAACCACAAGAACCTTCATGGCTGTTACCTCCTTTGAACCTGGGTGTTTTGGTTTCTTTCAGTATAGCAAAGGCCGGTAGCTTTTGCAAGAAAGGAAGAAAAATTAAAGAAATGTTAAAGATTGGAGCCGGTTTCCACAGGCAGAAAGTATTGCAATTTGAAACTTTTTGTAGTATAATGCAAAAAGATATTGTCCTGAGGATGGTATCGGTAAAAAGAACGCAGATTTTTCCGGGAAATGTGACAAAAACTGGAAAAAGACGCAAAAGAACTGGTTATTTTGCCCCGAATCCCCTATGCCGCGGGAACGGTGGCTTTGAAACATAGCTGAGGCTGCAAAGGGTTTTTGCAGATCATAGTGGAGGTATTGTATGAAAAAACTTTTTTCCGGCAGAATCCCGGGTCTTATGATCACGGTTCTGCTGACCATTGCCGTGACCTTGTTCATGGCGATTCTGATTCAGACCAAATTGCTTCCTGCCAAGCTGCTGCTGTTGGCCGGCGGTATTTTCCTGCTGTTTGTGCTGAGCGTTTTTCTGCTGACAAAGGATGCCAGACGGACGGGCGCTCTGATCACTGGCAGTGTGATGACCATGGTGCTGCTGATCACTTTGATGGTAGGCACTCCCTACCTGACCAAGGCTGTCAACACCCTGGGCAGCATGACCAACGTCAATGTGGAAATGGCGGATGTGGGCGTATATGTAAAGAATGACTCTTCCGTTCAGGAAGTCAATGAACTCTCCGGCAAGACCATGGGTATCATGAGCGTTCTGGACCGGGCCAACACCGACAAGGCTCTGGAGGAGATGCAGCTGGCTGTGGCAACTGCGGAGTATGCCGGCATCAGCGAACTGGCGGATGGCCTGTTGAGCGGTGAAGTGGATGCGATCGTGCTGAATAACGCATTCCTGGATCTGCTGACCGAGACCGAGGGTTATGAGAATATTCTGGATGAGATCCGTGAAATCCACACCCAGAAAACCGAGACCCTCATCGAAAATGTGGAAGATGAAACCAAGGATAAGTGGAATATCCTGGATCTGTTTGGCAATGAAGACGAGGAAGAGCAGAAGCGGAACGACCGGGTCTTTACCATGTACATCAGCGGTATTGACAACCGCGGCGGTCTGATCGCCAAGAGCCGCAGCGATGTCAATATCCTGGCTACCGTCAATGTGGATACCCGTCAGGTGCTGCTGATCTCCACTCCCCGTGATTTCTATGTGCCCCTGCCGATCTCTAACGGTCAGCCCGATAAACTGACCCATGCAGGCATTTACGGCGTGGATGTCAGTATCGGTACTTTGGAAATGCTCTACGGTGTAGATATCGACTATTACTTCCGCGTCAACTTCGTCGGCTTTGAGAAGATTATCGACGCATTGGGCGGTATTACGGTCCATTCTGATTATGCCTTCTCCACCAGCAAGGGCAACTTCCAGAAGGGTGAAAACTACTTGAACGGTGAACAGGCGCTGTCCTTTGCCCGTGAGCGTAAGTCCTTCAGCGAGGGCGACCGCCAGCGCGGTAAGAACCAGATGGCTGTCATTAAGGCTGTTATCAACAAGGCCATGAGCCCTGCTATTCTCAGCAGCTATGCAGACATCATGGAGAGCGTATCCGGCAGCTTTGAAACCAGTATGCCTTACGATGTGATCGCGGAGCTGGTTCGCGATATGCTGGATAAGGGCGGCAGCTGGAATATTGTGACCTACAGCGTCAACGGTTCCGGCGATACCCGCAAGCCCTACTCCATGAGCACCAATGCTTATGTTATGATCCCCAATCAGGAAACAGTGGATACCGCCATTGAGAAGATCAACCAGGTCATGAACGGCGAAATCCTGGAGTAATCCAAACCCATTACCACCCCAAGATTTTCTTGGGGTGGTTTTTCGTTTAAAAAGGGAGAAAAATGTGAAAAAGAGCAAATAACCACTGGATTTATAACATGCCATGTGTTATACTGTATCTGCCTTATTAGGAAATAACATGTTTTTTTATGAATTCTGTAAGGAAGGTGAGGAATTGGAAAATTATACCAAGTATGCACTGAAAGCCGACGGCGAACTGACCGGCCTGCTGGAAGGTAAGGACAATCTGTTCGTTGTGGCTTGTAACAAGTGCTTCAAGGAATTCAACACGGTGCAGGAGCCGGAGCTGGATCAGTTCCTGGAGCTGGCTGAAGGATTGGGCAAAACCGTAGTCGGCACCGCAAAGGCTGATTTCCTGTGCAACAGCACCAAGGCTAAGAAGGGTCTGCCCGACATGATCCCTGCAAATGCAGAGCATGTGGTGGTCATTGCCTGCGGTCTTGGTGTTCAGACTGTGGCAGCGATTGCGGAGGTTCCCGTATATACCGCTACCAACTCTATCAACTACACCGGCCATCACGGCATGGCCCTGACCAAGAAGACCTGTGATGCCTGTGCACAGTGCTATCTGAACATCACCGGCGGTATCTGCCCCGTGGTGGACTGCTCCAAGAGCCTGCTGAACGGTCAGTGCGGCGGCGCTAAGGACGGCAAGTGCGAAGTCAGCCCCGATAAGGACTGCGCATGGGAGAAGATCCAGCAGCGCCTGGCTGCTCAGGGTCGTGTGGAAGAACTGACTGCTCAGTCCGTTCAGCTCCGTGACTACTCCAAGGTCAACTTTAAGGTCATCAATGAGTATGTGAAGAATATCCGTGCTATGCGTCTGGAAGGCTGGTACGGCGGCATTCATCCCGTGGAAGGCAAGGAGCCTACCGAGCATAAGGCTCTTATTAAGTTCCCCGTTCCCGAGACTGTCACCATCCCTCTGTCCATGCACCTGGGCGCTCCCGCTACCGCATGCGTCGAAGTGGGTGATTACGTGAAGATGGGCCAGAAGATCGGCGAAGCTGCCGGCTTCATTTCCGCTCCCGTTCACTCCTCTGTCAGCGGTAAGGTCATCGCCATCCAGGATCTGCCCCATGCAACCCGCGGCACTTGCACCGCTATCGTCATTGAAAACGACGGCAAGGATACCCTGGATGAGTCCATCAAGCCCAACAAGCCCCTGGAGGAGCTGACCCCCGCTGAGATCATCGAGATCGTCAAGAATGCCGGTATCGTTGGTATGGGCGGCGCAGGCTTCCCCACTTACGTAAAGCTGAATCCCGGCAAGCCCATCGAGGCAGTGCTCATCAATGCTTGCGAATGCGAGCCTATGCTGACTGCTGACCACAGAGTGCTGCTGGAGTACGCTGACGACATCATCTTCGGCCTGCAGGCAGAGATGAAGACCGTGGCTGCTCCCAAGGGTATCATTGTCATCGAAGAGAACAAGCCCGATGCCATCGCTCTGCTGCGTGAGAAGACCGCTGACATCGAGGGCATCGAAGTCCTGGAAGTTGCGACTCAGTACCCCCAGGGCGGTGAAAAGATGCTGATCAAGCGTGCTCTGGGCCGCAGTGTTCCCAGCGGCAAGCTGCCCGCCGATGTGGGCGCCTGCGTCAGCAACGTGTCCACCGTCAAGGCAATTGCCGATGCCATCAAGACCGGCATGCCTCTGATCGAGCGCGTCACCACCGTTACCGGTAAGTACATCCCCAATCCCCAGAACTTTATCGTCCGCATCGGTACCCAGGCAGCTGACCTGGTGGAAGCTTGCGGCGGTATCAGCGCTGAGGATGTGCTGGTCAAGGCCGGCGGCCCCATGATGGGCTTCCCCCAGACCACTCTGTACACTCCCATTATGAAGGGTTCCAACGGTATCATCGCTATCGACAAGGACGAGACCGAACCTCAGGAATGCATCAAGTGCGGCCGCTGCGTGGATGTATGTCCCATGGAGCTGAAGCCTCTGCACTACTTCAAGCTGGTGGGCGCACAGGATTGGCAGGGCTGCAAGGACATGAACATCATGGACTGCATGGAATGCCGCTGCTGCGAATATATCTGCTCTTCCAAGCTGCCTCTGGTCACTATGATCAAGCAGGGCAAAAACGGAGTAAGGGGGCTGAAGTAAGATGCTGATTACCGAACTGAAGAATAAAGATGTTATCAAGTCCCTGGTAAAGGGCAAGGTTTTCGCTCTGGTCTGCCACGGCTGCAAGGAGACCCGTTTCCCCGAACACGAGGCTGACGAACTGATCAAGGAGCTGACTGCCGAAGGCATCGTCACCGGCAGCTTTGTTACCGACTACATCTGCAATCCCGAAAACCTGAAGCTGCGTCTGCAGAAGCATGCTGCTGCCATCGAAGCAGCGGACACCGTTCTGGTGTTCTCCTGCGGTGTTGGCGTACAGACCGTAGCGGAAATTTACTGCGGCAAGCGCGTCTGCGCAGCCTGCGACACTTACCGTCTGCCCGGCTTCCAGGGCGTTACCCCCCTGGAGCATGACTGCAAGCAGTGCGGCGAGTGCTTCCTGAACCTGACCGGCGGCATCTGCCCCCTGACTGCCTGCTCCAAGAGCCTGGTCAACGGCCAGTGCGGCGGCGCTAAGGACGGCAAGTGCGAAGTCGATCCCAATATGGAATGCGGCTGGGAGCGGATCTACCAGAAGCTGAAGGCTCTGGGCCGCTTGGATGCCATGAAGTGCCCCGTCCAGATCCGCAACTATGCAACAGATTCTGAAGTTTAATAAGGAGTAATAGATAATGAGAATTACTGAATTGTTTGATAACGGTCAGTTTGTTGTCACCGCAGAAGTTGGCCCTCCCAAGGGTATCCATGTTGACCATATGGTCGAGGAAGCAAAGGAATACCTGAGCGGTATTACTGCCGTTAACGTTACCGATAACCAGTCCTCCGTTATGCGTATGGGCAGCCTGCCCGCATGCGTGGCTCTGAAGAATGCAGGCCTGACCCCCATTCTGCAGCTGACCTGCCGCGACCGTAACCGTATCGCTCTGCAGTCCGAACTGCTGGGTGCTGCTATGCTGGGCATCGAGAACATTCTGTGCCTGACCGGTGACCACACCAAGATGGGTGACCATGCAGGTGCAAAGCCCGTTTTCGACCTGGACTCCGTTTCTCTGCTGCATACCGCATGCCAGCTGGAGAAGGGTGTTGACCTGGGCGGCCAGCCTCTGGTTGGTGAGCCTCCCAAGTTCGCAAAGGGCGCTGTTGTCTCTCCCTGCTCTGACTCCGTTGACGCACAGCTGGCAAAGATGGAGCGCAAGGTCATGGCCGGTGCTGAGTACTTCCAGACCCAGGCTGTTTTCGATTCCGAGAAGTTCATCAGCTTCATGGAGCGCGCCAAGGAGTTTGGCAAGCCCGTCCAGCTGGGTGTGATCATTCCCAAGTCCGCAGGCATGGCAAAGTTCATGAA
>JAFOBK010000040.1 GCA_017381835.1 Oscillospiraceae bacterium
AGGATGCTTACGTGGTCATCCAGCAGCGCGACGGTGTCGCCCCGCTGTACATTCGGAATTTCAGTAACATCCACCATGAACTGATCCATGCAGACACGGCCGATGATGGGGGCATCCATATCATGGATGCGGACTTTACCCCGGTTCGACAGCTTTCGGTTGTAGCCGTCAGCAAAGCCAATGGGAATGGTGGCGATTTTGGTGGGCCGGGTGGTGGTGTAGGTGCCGCCGTAACCTACCTGCGTACCTGCAGGCACTTCTTTTACCAAAGCTACCTGGGTGTACCAGTGCATCACCTGCTGAAAATCCTCTTTTTCCCACAGATCGTCATCCACAGGATTCAGACCGTAGAGAATATCACCGGCCCGAACAGCGTCCAGCTGCACCTGAGGATGCAGCACAATGGCGGGGGAGTTGGATACGTGCTTGAAGGGAATGGGAATGCCCATTTCTTCCAGCTTGGTAATCAGCGCCATATACCGGTGAAACTGCCCCATGGCGATCTCGCCGTCGGGCTCGTCTGCTCTTGCAAAGTGGGTAAAGGCACCGGCAATGCGCAGGTTCTTCATCCGGCTGATGGCCTGGATGGGTTCCAGGGCGCGATCGTCGGCAGGGAAGCCGATGCGGCTCATGCCGGTGTCGATCTTCAGATGGATGGGCTGGATGTAACCCTGGGCAGCAGCCAGGTCATTTAACTTCCGGGCAGTTTCCTCGCAGAAGATGGTGGGCGTCAGCCGGTGGCGCACTACCTGCTCCAGACAATCGTCGCAGGTGTCACCCAGGATCAGAATGGGGTCGGTGCAGCCGGCTTCCCGGAGCATAACGCCTTCTTCCCAAATGGCCACAGCGAAATCCTTGATTCCGGCCTCCTGGAGGGTGGGATAGATTTTCTGAATGCCATGACCGTAACCGTCGCCCTTCAGAACTGCCATCATCCGGCAGCCGGTATGGAGACGGGATTTGACATTTTCAACATTATGCCGCAGAGCATGAAGCCGGACAACGGCTTCTGTCCGCTGGGTCATCTTTCGCAAAGAGAAAACCCCCTTCCTGGAATTTTAACGCCATATATTATAGCATATTTTGAGAAAATTTCAATATTTATTTCAAGGACTCCCCAAAACACCGGAAAAACGCAAAAAACTCCGCCCTTGAAAGAAGGGCGGAGTAAAAATATTAGTCGACTACCTTGCGGATGATGCCCATGGGGGTCTGCTGACGGTCCTGACCCAGGGGGTTGTCCTTCAGGATACGGGCGTACAGCTTCTTATCCAGTTCCTTGGAGGAAGCGCCCAGGATCTGGCCTTCCAGGTCATTGATATCGGCAATCAGAACATCATAGCCGATCTTTTCCTTGATCTGGCAAGCAACCTTATCGGGCTCCAGGGGTCCCAGAACAACGCACTGGTTGTAGGGAGGAATGGTGTTGTGGCAGGGGCCATCGATGGAGCGTGCCTTATAGCCGGCTACATCGTAGAACCAGCCCTTCTTCTTGAAGATCTTCTTGCCGATGACGGAAACGGCAGCTGCGAACAGAATCCGCAGGACGCCTACTTCACGCAGTGCGTACTCCATAGTCTCGGGCATGCCCAGGCCGATGCCGTGGGGGGTCTTGGTGACCTTGTCGCTGAGCCAGTAAGCCAGCTTGCGGGGGTGGATGTCCTTCAGGGGGATTGCACGGCCCTGGGTGCAGGCAACGATCTTCTCGGTAATAAACAGCACATCGCCGGGCTGGGACAGAACGGGAGTGCCGTACTGCTGGGCAACCTCTACGATGTCATCCTTGTCGGTGATCAGATGGGTCTTGATGGGCAGACGCTCATAACGGGCGCCGTCAACTTCAATGATACACTTCTTGCCTTCGTTGGGTGTCAGTTCCATAAAAAATTCTCCTTGATTTCAGAATCAGGCTGCAGAACAGACGATTCCTTGCTTATTATAATCATTAGGACTATACCACAAAGATAGGGGAAAATCAAGCATTTGCGCATTTTCACTGGGATTTTGTGGGAAAAAGCAGGGGTTACTTGGGGGAGAAAAATAGCCTGCTTGCAATCTTTGTCGAAATTTAGTAAAATAAGATAAATTTTTGTTGAAGAAGAGGTGTGCGTATGCGATACAGAAGACCGAAACGCTGGGTTTATGGGATTGCCAAGGCCATTAGCTGGCTGGCATCGACGCTGATGTTCCGCCTGAAAGTCATTCGTAATGATATCAAAGATAAGGAAGGCCCATTCCTGGTGATTGCAAACCACCAGTGCGCCCTGGACTATGTGAATCTGATCGGCGCTACCAAGCGGCCCATGTCCTTTGTGCTGAGCAAATCCTTTTATAACTCCCTGCCCATTACCTTTATTTTGAAGGGGCTGGGGGTGATTCCGAAGCAGCAGTTTCAAACCTCTGTGGCAGACATGAAGAACATGAAGGCGGTAGTGGATGCCGGGGAACCTCTGGTCATCTATCCGGCCGGACTTATGTGCGAGGACGGTCTGTCCACTCCGATTCCCAAGGCTACCTATAAGTTCCTGAAGTGGATGAATGTGGATGTGTATATGGCCAGAACAGAGGGTTCCTATTTTGTTATGCCCAAGTGGAGCAAAAAGTTGCGTCCCGGCAGAACAACGATGGAAATATCCCTGCTGTTTTCCAAAGAGGAGCTGGCAAAGCTGAGCCTGGAGGAAATCCGGGAGCGCACCAATGAAGTGCTGCTTTACGATGCCTATCGGGACCAGGAAGAAAACCGTGTCCGCTATGCAGGCTGCGCGGATATCCGGGGTCTGGAAAATGTGCTGTATGTCTGCCCCGACTGCGGAAAAGAGTTCACCACGGTAGTGGAAGGAAAGTCTGGTATTACCTGCACTGCCTGCGGCTTCCGGCAGGAGATGGATGAACTGGGCTTCTTCCATAATGCAGTGGCTGAAAAAGAAGTGCGCTATGTGTCCGATTGGAGCCGGATGATCTACCGGGGTATGAAAAAACAGCTGGAAGCAGACGGTTCCATGGAGCTGAAAGCAGAAACCCTGTTCCGGATGGTGGATAGCGAAAAGCATAAGCTGGTGGATGTGGGCAGCGGCACCATCACGCTGAAGCGGGGCAGTATCATTCTGGATGGCAGCATTCGGGGCCAGGAGACCCGGCTGGAAGTGCCGATTGTGGGCATTCCTGCCTTGCCCTTCTCACCAGGCAAACACCTGGAAGTGCAGCATGGTGAGGAGATCTACCGCTGTGTCTTCAGGGACGGAAGGCCCGTTATGAAATTCATCAATATGATTAAGAGCCTCTACGAAATTGAGCAGGAAGCTCTGGCCGGATCAAAATAAAAGCGAAGAAAAGCGCCCTCTGCACCAATGGCAGGGGGCGCTTTCCGAAAGGGAAAATGAAATTGCCAAAAAATCATTCCCGCCCTGCGACACAATGCCTTGCTCCCGGTATTCCGGGAACTCTGTGCCCAGGACAATCTAAGATCGATTAGTAGTTTATCACTTTATCGAAATAAAGTCAAGCCTTTTTGTAAAGTGAAAATTCTTGTAAGTTGCAGCTTGGTGTGATAAACTGAAAGGCAAAAAGGAGGGAAGCTATGAAATTTTTGGAAAAGCATCCCATGATTATGATCGTGGTGGGCGTATTGGGCATTTCCATGTCCTCAATTTTCGTGAAATATTCTCAGGCGCCCTCCGCGGTGACGGCAGCCTGGCGGCTGCTTTGGACGGTATTGCTGCTGACCCCGGTGGTACTGGGAAAGAAGCCGGTGCGGCAGGAACTGGTGCAGACACCTAAAAAACTGATGTTGCTGAGTATCTTTAGCGGTCTGTTTTTGGCCATCCATTTTGTGCTGTGGTTTGAATCGCTGCAGCATACTTCTGTTGCCAGTTCTACCACCATTGTCTGCACAGAGGTGGTGTGGGTCTGCCTGGGTTTCTGCCTGTTTTTGAAGGGTAGGCTCTCCTGGAAGGCCATCGCAGCTATTGGCGTGACACTCTTCGGCAGCGTTTTGATTGCCTTCTCCGACTCCGGCAGCGGAGGTCAGCTCTACGGTGATATTCTGGCGCTGCTGGCGGCCATTGCCGTGGCGGTGTATACTCTGATCGGCCGGGTGGTACGGGAAAAACTCTCCACAACGGTGTATACCTATATGGTCTATACTGCCTGCGCAGCGGTACTGGTGATCACATGTGCTACCCAGGGAAGCAGCTTGTTTGCCTATGGCTGGAGCGCGGTGATCGTGGGCCTGCTTCTGGCGGTGTTTTCCACTATTTTGGGCCACAGTATTTTCAGCTGGTGCCTTAAGTATTTCTCACCGGCCTTTGTGTCGGCATCCAAGCTCTGCGAGCCGGTGGTGGCGGCGATCATGGCAGGATTCCTCTTTGGGGAACTTCCCGGCTGGCTGCAGGCCATTGGCGGCGGGCTGATCCTGGGCGGTGTTCTTTGGTACTCCCGCATTGAGGCAAAGCAATAAAAAGACCCCGAAGCACCTGGTGCTTCGGGGATTTCCTTATTTCCGGGTTTTGATGCTGGCGGCATAGGCACTGTTGAGAAGACCCAAAATCGCGGAGGCGATAAAGAGGGTTTCGATGCCCAATGTCTGCCAGATCCAGCCGCCGAAGAGGGCGATGAAAATGGTGATCACATGGTTGATGGACACACCGGTGGAGATGGTGGCCTTCACCTCATCCTGGGAGTCGGACAGCTCCTGGACGTAGTTGTTGGAGGCCATGGAAGCCAGGGAGATCACCGCGTCCAGCACATAGTTCACACAGCAGACAATAAAGGCGATGTCCTTGGGGAACAGATGATGGGAGAAGCCGTAGAAGAAGCAGACTACCACCAGAATCAAGGTGTCGGATACCATGACGGTTTTGTAACCGATCTTGTCGATGATCCTGCCCACCAGAGGAGCGGCAAAGAAGCAGGCCACCGCGGAGATAGCGAAAAGCAGACTGATGGTGGCGGCGCTGGCACCGTAAAACAGAATCAGCACATAGGGGCCGAAGGTGAGGAAGACCTGCTTTCTTGCGCCGTAGAACATCTCCAGCATATAGTACTTGGTATACTTCTTGTGGAAATAGAACCGGCGCTTGTTTTTGTCGGTCTGGCTTTTGCCGGTGATCTTCATGGAGCACAGGGCGCTGACACCGGCAAGAATCGCCGCCAGGGCGAAGAACAGTTTATAGGGCGGGTTCTTTGTAATGAGGGAGAAGGCCAGTACGATCACCAGGTAGCCGGCCAATGTGCCCACCTGGTTGACGGAGCTTTGGACACCCTGGGCAGCGCCGCCCTTGCCGGGTTTGGCATATTCCAAAGAGAGGGTGCTCTTCATACCCAGCTGGATGTGCTCGCCCAAAGAGTAAATGCAGATGGCCAGGGTGGTGAGGACTTTGGTGGCGGGCAGCACCGCATGCATGCCCATACCGGCCAGCATGATCACCGCGCCCACCTTGAAGAGGGTCTCTGCCGAGAGCATATAGAACACCGCCAGGATGAACACCAGCGCAATGCCGGGCAGTTCCCGGAAAAACTCGGTGATGCCCCGATCCATTTCGCCCATGGCAACCACTTCCGCCAGGTAATTATCCAGCATGCCCTTGTAAAGACCATAGGACAGGCCGGTGACCAGCACCGCTAACAGCAGATATTTAAAGTTGCTTTCTTTCCGAAAGGTATCTTTGATGGAGTTTTTGTATCCCATAAATGCCTCTCCTTTTCCGTTTTCTCCCACTATACAGAAGAACCCGCAGAAAAGCAAGTTAAAAGAAAACCGGAGGGAAAATCCCTCCGGTAAAAGCTTATTTCATATATTTCTTATAGAGAACCATATACCAGATCATGCCGATGATATAGGCCAGAGCGCAGGCGCTCAGCAGCCACAGAGCGGAGATCTTACCCAGCAGCGCGCCCACAGCGAAGACGCTCACCGTAGAGGAAAGATTCAGCAGGATATTGCGGCCGGCATTATAGATGCCTGCGATATCTGCCGGGACCACCCGGATCAGCATAACGGGGATAGCATAGTCTACCAGCACACGGCCCACATAGGCAATCAGGAAAACGGTCAGGAAGACATTGGGCATATCATGGGGCAGGGAGATCATTACAAACACTAAAACACTGCCGATGATGGCCACCACAGGTAGGGGCATGTACTTGGAAAGGAAATGGAACAGGAAACTGGCCAGCACATAGCCCAGGGCGCAGATGATGGGCAGCATGGATGCCTGGCCTTCTGTCAGCCCCATGTACAGGGCGATCAATGCGATGGAGTTGGTGATGCCGATGGTGATGCCCCGCAGGGTATTGGGAACCAGGAACTTTTTAAACAGAGGCATCCGGAACACTTCCAGCAGCTTCTTGACGCTCATGGTGTTGTGAGAAGGCGCATCGTAGACATCGTTCACCGGCTTCATCCGGTAGGTGCAGAACCATGCAGCCAGCATCAATGCGCAGGAAATGAAAATACAGACCAGGTAAGGGTTGCCGCCGGCGTTGCGGTTGATGATGGCGGAGAAAGCAAAGCTGGAAGCCACACCCACAATGCCGGTGACGGCACCGCTGGCTGCGGTATAGGTGCCGTAGGATTCAAAGGGGATGGTCATGTAGGGAATCTTATAGCCCAAAATGCCGCTCCAGGAGGACAGAAAGGTAATGCCGCAGGCCACCAGGGACAGCACCAAAAACAGCACCATGGGGGGCATGGTAAAGTAGCCGATGGGGATCATGGCAAGGTATACTGCCATCTGCAGGAAGTACAGCCACTGATACTGCTTCAAAGGCTTCGGAAGCTTTTCGGAAAGATAGGAGCAGAGCATCATGCCCACCACAGTGATGATGGACACCAAAGTGCTGAAAAGACCGACATAATAGGCGCTGACGTCACGGTTTGTCAGAAACAGCTGGATCAGACTGCCGTTGACCATGGGCATGGCGGCGGTCAAAGCGCCGTCCTTTGTGGCCATGTAGATAATATTTTTTGTACCTGCGTTCTTAGCCATAATGCACCTCTTTATAATAAAAAGAAAAACATATTGGAAGTTTTTAGGTTGCTTCGCCACTATTCTACTCACCTGAGTCCCTGCAGTCAATGCAAAAAAGAAAAAACAACCATATTTGGGGGAAGAAAATGAGGGCGGCAAAGCCCCCGTAATTTACGCACCTCAAAGACTCTCAACAATACAATGGATATAGGAGGTGTAATATGAATCACTTTGTCATAATGGCGCTGATCGCCACATTGGGGACCTGGCTTGTAACTGCCCTGGGGGCGGCTACGGTGGTCTTTTTTACATCCCCAAATCCCCAGTGTCTGAACATCATGCTGGGATTTGCCTCCGGTGTTATGATCGCGGCCAGTTTCTGGTCACTGCTGCAGCCAGCCATTGCCCGTGCAGAGGCATTTTCTGTCCTGCCGGCATATTTTGTGGCCACATTGGGCTTTTTGTCGGGTGCCGTGTTTATGTGGGCATCGGATAAAATCGTTTCTTTTGCCCGGAGAAAAGCGGAGATCGCCGGTGGGAGAACCAATGAGCGGCTCCACCGCATTATTATGCTGATTCTCTCTATCACACTTCACAATATACCGGAAGGGTTGGCGGTGGGGGTTGCTTTTGGTGCATTGCAGCGCAGCGGCTACGGGACGGAAAGCTTAATGGGAGCAATCTCGGTAGCGGTAGGGATCGGTCTGCAGAACTTTCCCGAGGGTGCGGCGGTTTCGATCCCCTTAAGAAGAGAGGGCTATTCCAGGAAAAAGAGTTTTCTGCTGGGCCAGGCCTCCGGCATGGTGGAACCCTTTGCCGGGGTTTTGGGCGCGTGGCTGGTTGTGTATGTGGAAACGATGTTGCCCTATGCCTTATCCTTTGCCGCTGGGGCAATGATCCTGGTGGCGGTGCATGAGTTGATCCCGGAATGCCAGAGGAACCAAGGCGCGCAGCCCTATCTTGCCACCATGGGCATTGTCCTTGGCTTTGCGGTTATGATGCTGCTGGATGTGATGTTGGGATAAGAGAGCGGATGGCAGCCCCTGATTGCATTTTGCTCCGCAGAAAGCGGGCAACAGGACTCGCCTGCATTTTCTGCTCCACAGAAAGCGGGCAACAGGACTCGATTTGCATTTTCTTCCCTCTTAAGCGAGGGAAGAAAATAGATGTAGCCACCAGTTTTTGAACTGGTGGCAGCAAGTGTCCACCGGACACTTGCATAGAAATGGGTTCGAGTCCTGCCTGCGCAAAAAACCTCCCGACCCCAATGGGGTCGGGAGGTTTTTGGTGCGGGCAACAGGACTCGAACCTGCACGCTCTCGCAGTGGAACCTAAGGGTGATGTCACCTTAGTGAAGGTTTTTCGTAGTCGTCAAAAGATGATCAAAAGATACATGACAACTATTTTCGCAATATTTGTTTAATAGTATTGGGTGATTTCTGCAATCTAGGAACAATTCTGCCCTCATTTTTAAGGTCGTCAAAAGATGATCAAAAGATAACCAAAAGATAAGGATTAACAAGTTCACAATTATTGCATTTGCTTCTTCAATTGTTCCATTACTACTTGTAGCTTTGTAAGAAATTCGATGCTGTCGACCTGCAAAGTATATGCTGTTGACGGTCCACTACCGATCTTTCGAATCAAGTGGGATTCCTCCAAAGATTGGACAGCTTTTCTGGTTGCGTAATCCGTGATTCCCAGTGCATCCTTGATATTCTTTATCGATGGGGTTCTATTCCCCTTTGCGATAAAACGAAGAATGCTTTTTTCGTCTGTTGTCAAGCCTGGATAAGAATCGGCTAGGTCAATATTCCAAACTCTGATCTCAGTATGCTCAAGATCCGATATGACTTCTGGACGCCGGTAGTCATGCTGCATTGCAGTTTTATAAATTAGGGGACCACCAAAACCTTGCCGCTCAGACATACCCAACAGACGGAACAGCTTCATGATTACTTCGTTGCGGGGCCTTGAATCGCCACCGACCCAGAACTGCTGCGGAGATACTAACATCTTACCAGGGTTGGTGAATCGGAACCACCCATCATACACATCAATTTTAGTAGAAGGATAGCCGAGAATATAATCTGCGTGTGCAAGACAGTTGACCAAACACTCACGAATAGTTTCGTCAAAAGCAGATGTTGGAATTCTGAGTTGCTGTCCATCAAGCTGGAAGCCTTCCTGTAGCAACAGCCGCATCTTCTCATAGACAATACGGTAGAAATTAAAAAGATTCATTTCGTCATCGCTGGGATCATCATCAGATACACGATCCGACCATCTTGGATTGTTGCCACGGTGATTGAAAAAATCGACATGATAGTGCGGAAACAGCTCTTTAATAGAATTAACCTTTCCAAGGAAAAGAAGTGTACCGCGTTTGATTTTGAGCTCACCCGTTGAACGTACCCGCGTACAAGCACCTATTTCGATCAGAAACTCGGTATTGTCCATTTCAAGATAGCGTTTCTTCGGGAAGCGAAGATTCACCCGTTCCTTAAAGGAAAGGACGGAATTCTGATCCAGATCCTCTGTAGAGAAGCCATCTGCATCTAAGGAATCTTGTCCTGGTTGGGCATTACGCATCAGGGCCGCCAGCTCTTCCCTTGTGGCTCTTCTATCACCGTCTCCGGTTCTGATCCAGGTGTTCTCATATTTTCCAGCAGTGTAAATTGGCTTCATACTTTCAGGTGCCTCTTTCATACATACGATGATGACGGATTTTCCATCAATAATATATGTATGCACATCCTGATTGTCGATATTCCTATAATTTACCTTGCTGGGGTTGGATACATTGTTCCATAGATCGGTTAGCACCTTATCCGGATTATTCACACCTTTGATCGTGTTGCATGGATACCCTTCTTCGACACCAAGAATAATAATACCACCGGAAGTGTTGCTGAATGATGAGTAAGTTTCCCAGAACGAGGCAGGAAGATCGGATGATTTTTTCAATTCTACCCAATATTTTTCATGAATATTGATAAGAAAGTTCTTCAATTCGTCCTGAGAAAAATGCTCCAATTGGATGGTATTGTTCATATATTCTCTCCTTCTACTGCACTTCTTAACCCGGTATAATGTGCATTTCAACTGATCCAAAAGTCCAAAAAAGCCAGAAAAATGTTGTTTCTAAAAGTATATCACATTGATCCTAAAAATGCAATTATTACTCTTTTTTGCCACAAAACTGGATAAGGCATGAATAAATGATCTGTACTCATTTATGTGTCTGTTGTGTGATAAACCGCTGCAAGCTCATCCCAGAAAGGTTGAGTTTGCAGCGGTGCTCGGTTTGCTTGCGGAATACACTTTGCACACCCGTTATTGCAGGAACAGATAATAACAGGAGATATTATTCTGACTGATGGGTGACATGTTAATTTGGTGGAGGATTTCTCCATTAGTTTGAAAAGGTACTGTAGTAGATTTTGTCTGTAAGGGTGATGTCCCTTTAGTAAAGGTTTTTGCAGGAAATAATATTCCTTCGGATACCTTTTCCTTTACAACAATATTCGAAAATGATAAACTTATTTCTAGCGTGGAAAAACCGGTAAGATCAATACTTACCGGTTTTACAGCCAATCTGAAATTTGGAAGCCTTGCTCCTTCAGGTGATGAATGGCATTGCGCTTTGCCCGTGTTAAGCGCATTCTTACACTTTGAGGTTTAATACCTAAAGATGCGGCCAATTCCGCATCAGACCAGTCCAAAACATATTTCTGCTCTAGAAGCAGCCGATCTTCAACAGGCAGTTTAGCCCACATATTGCGTAAGTGTTCTAGTTTTATGTGCCTCAAAGCTACACTTTCAGGCAATTGACTTTCTTCAATGGTAAGGTATGTGTCTACATCCTCAAAGGGTACCATTGTATAAAGCGATTGCCTTTTTGTATATGTATAGGAAAGATTTCTTATGACTGCTTTTGCGTATTGGACTCGTTCGTGTGGCAGAAGGGTACGGAATTTATCCATGCGATCTATGATTCGTACCAATGCTTCATAGACGATATCTTCAACATCTTCATGTAAAGAAAGGTATCGCCAAGCTTCAGCGTACATAAACAGTTTGTGTTTTTGGAAGAATTCAGAAATAATGACATTGTCTTCCGGGCCGTCAATTGCACTGGTCATGATAGGAAGCATAGATAAAACCTTTTAAACTTATTCTTCTAAGAAAGCGTCGATCAAAGAAAGCAGCATCTCACGTTTTGTGGGGCTGAGCTTGCTGCAGCGAGTCATTAGTGTGTAGTAGTTAACATTATTGCAGAACTCACTATCAATTGGAAAAGCCTTGCCATTTCCAACATTATCCAGCAGAAAGTCAATACTTACACCAAAATAATGGGAAATTGATAACAGGGTGTCATAACCGGGCATAGAACTTCCGTTTTCATATTGAGAGATACAGGAATCTGACACGTGTAAGATATTAGCCAGTTGCTTCTTTGTCAATTCCCTGCTTTCTCTAAGCTGTGTCAGTCTCTTTGAAAAACCGTTCACAATTCTCGCCCCTTCTTGCCTTAGTTTACGTTATTGTACTACATCTTTCGCCTTGATTTACGAAACCGAAGTAATAACGTGGTTGACCGGCAAAAACCGAAGAGACGCTTCGGCTTTTCTGCGATACATAAGTAAAAATTATTTGGTTGGATGGATTATCAAAATAATTGGTTGCAGTTTTCAAATTCGTTTGTTTTTGTCATTAAGGTGTTGAGTTTGGCAAAATATAGAGGTATAAATAAATGACAATAAGAGAGAAAGAACAAGAGTAACAGGTAACATTGGATACGATATATTTGGAGCATCGGAACTATATGCTTAGCATTGCCAGGTCCTATATTGATGATGCACAAGTGAGTGAAGATGTTTTTCATAATGCCTTTATTTCCGTTATTCGCAATCAGGAACGGGTAATGCAGCTTCCGCCGCCCAAGCTGAAAGCTTACCTTCTTTTGGCAGTACGTCATGCCAGCATCGATTATCTGCGTAAAGAACGCAGAATGAATCTTGTGGATGTTTCTGACGATGTGCTGATGTATCTGATCGCAAACTCCCGGGAGGTGCTGAGTACATCTGAAATGCCATTTCAGACAGTAGAGTTTTACGAAGTAATTCGCAAAATGCCCACAGAAGATCAGACTCTATTGATAGGCAAGCACATAATTGGGCTGGATTCTAATGAATTGGCACAGATTTTGGACTGCAAACCCGGTACAGTCAGAGTTAAGCTGCATCGGGCCAATAAACGGGCGTTTGAATTGTTTACATCCCTTGGCTTACGCTTTGAAGATTTTCTGCTATAACATGTGAACAGTACAATCAATATGGATGAGTTGGAGGATATATATGGATAATCCTAATATTAGTGAAACATCCCGCGAAAAGCTGGAGGATGCTGCGGCTTTTGTTATTATGGAGCAGTATGCAAAGGCGCTGAATGCGGGAATCAATAAAAGAATGGAAGACTGCGCAGAAGAAGTTTTTCCCGAAGAACTGGACAAACGCTGCCGGGCACTGATTGCGCAGGCAAGCAGAAAGGCTCAGAATAAAAAACGCAGAAAAAGCGCGCTGCGTGTACTTCGCAGTGCTGCCGTCGTGGCACTTGTGATGCTCAGCCTGTGCAGTGTTTTGTTTGTTTCTGTGGATGCGTTTCGCGTTCCCGTTATGAATTTCTTCATCGAGAAAACAGACCGCTATTGGCAGATGACGGCTAATCCCAAAGAAGATACCATTCCGGTGAGGTATGACACAGAGAATCCACTGGATGGCATTATTGCTGATATATTTGAATTAACAAGCCTGAGTGGGTCTGTGGAATCTGGTGACTTGCTGGCAATATACAATTATGGAGATAACGTAGAGCTTACTTTGCTTGTGAACTTCTCATTTAGCAACACGCAGATTGATGGAGAAGATTCGATAATCACCGATACAAAAGTTGCTGATCACGCTGGACAATTGTATGTGGAGGGAGATTCTATTCGCTTGGTATGGCTAGATGAAAATGTATCCCGTGCTTTTGGTATTTGTGCGAAGAATGTTTCAGAAGAAACTGTCACATATATTGCAGAGGAATTTGCTCAGTATTTTGACTGATATGGTTGCATTTTTTTTCCTCTTTAGTTTCTCTCAACGAGACATACTTAAAGGAGGAGAAATAATGAAACGTATATTTTGTCTCGTTTTGGCTATTCTGCTTGTGACAGTATCTGTAACACCGGTACTGGCAGCAGAAGGTGAATCGGTGGTTATGCCCAGATATTCCTACATTGTGGAAATGTGCTCCGGTCTTCAAATTGGTACATTAGGATTGTCTGCCTGCCAAGCAAATTGCTATATTCAGAATGCTGACCATATTGTGCTGACGGCTAAATTGCAGCAGTACAATGGTTCAACGTGGACAACTGTAAAGACATGGACTGCGACAGGTACGAATTATGCTTCTATCAGCAAGAATTATGCGGTGTACAGTGGTTACACCTATTGTCTAAGAGCAACTTGTGCCGTATTTGATGCCGATGGAAAAGTGATTGAGAACGGAACTTGTTATAGCAACCAGGTAACCTATTAATAGAAGAGAAAGTCTCCCTTCGGGGAGACTTCTTTTTTTGTGCCGATGTAACAAAAAAACGTATTTGCACGCTGTTATTCAACAGAATAAATACCTCCAGATATTCCTGAGATATACCTCATGGTGTATGCCTCCAATGGTTGTTAGAATTCTGCCAAATTCTGACAAAAGGAGACAAATTATGAGAAAGCAATACACAAAAGTGCTGAAAACAGTATTTCATCAAAAACTGTTTCGCGCGAGGGTGGATCTTGGGATCACGCAAGAGGAGATGGCATATAAACTCGCCATGGCAAGTCGTACGTATGTAGACCTGGATCACGGAAAGACATGCTGCAGCGCACTGACTTTGGCGCTGTTTCTGATATATATTTGTGCTGATCCGCTGGGATTTCTGGAGGAATTGCGTGATGCCTTTGAAAGAGAAAACAGCCAGGCCGCGTAACCCTTTGATGCTGGAAGCATTCCGGTACAGAATGCCGTTACCAGTGCGGGAAGTACTCCAATTTTCTAGCGGAAACTGTTATCCAATATGTCCCCGGTGTGATATGACAATCGACCGGGAATATATGTGTTTCTGCGATCGCTGCGGGCAACACCTGTCCTGGTCACAATTTGAGAATGCCAATGTGGTTCCGGCCCCGCGGCGCAAAAGGATCTCCGGTTGACATTCTGTGGTAGATGCCGCTGTATTTTGTAACAAAACCGGTATTTCTGTCGCTTTATCTTTTATAGACGGGATATATGTAAGACCCTGCTGGATAGCTAAACTATATACCGTCTATCAGAAAATAGCAACGCGAAGAAAACAATTACATTTTCTAAAAGAAAGGATGAAAAGAATGATGAGTAAAATACTGAAACGGTTACTTTCGCTGGTGCTCACACTGGCGTTGGTGTTCCAGCTTCTGCCTCTGAACGCATTTGCGGCGGAAGTCCTGACGGATACCTCAACAGAGGAAACGAATTGGGAAATGCCCGAGCAGGAAGAACCGGATGTGGTTGGCGAGGTAGAAGAACTGCGAGACCACACCAGCAAACAGTTTCGCCTAAGTGACGGCAGTTTTGCCGCTGTCAACTACGGCATCCCTGTCCACTACTTGGATGATAACAATAATTGGGTGGATGTGGACAATACCTTAACGTACTCTAACAGTGCCGGACAGTATCTGTCTGTCAACGGTGACGAGCAGCGTGGATTTGCCGATATCTTAACAAACGGACAGCCGGTGTTGGTGTCTCAGTATGGGGAATACAATGTAGAAATGTCTCTGCTTCCCCTGACCTATGAAACAGCGACAGATGATTCTGTTGTACCTGAGCCTATACCGGAAGCAACCGAGGAACCTGAGCCTGAAGTTACAGAACCCGTTACCGAAGCTACTGCACCTGAAGAAACGGTGCCCGAGACTACTGTGCCGGATGAATCTTTTCCCGAAGTGACAATCCCTGAAGAAACAGAGCCCCAAACTACGGAACCCGCAGAACCTATTCCCGATGCTACTGAGCCTGAGGAGACAGCTCCTGCGGTGACTGTTCCGGAGGAAACAGGACCTCAGGTTACGGAGCCCACCGAGACGGAACCCGAAATAACGATTCCCACAGAACCCGTCCCCGAGGCAACAGAGCCTGCTGAGACTGTTCCTGAGGGAACAATCCCTGAAGAAACAGAACCTCAGGCCACCGAGCCTGCTGAGACAGAACCTGAGACCACAATTCCCACGGAAACTATCCCTGAGCCGACAGAACCTGAGGAGACGGTTCCGGAGGTAACTATCCCGGAAGAACCGGTCATCCCTGAGACTACCCCGCCGGCAGAGCCGGAAGAACCGGAAACTGGGAACGTGATTCCTTCCAGTGTTTCGGCCATTGTACTCAACCCCGGAGAGACCAGCACCTACAGTACGAGAGAGGATATGCCTCTATCTGAGCAGTTTTTGCCTGAGAAAATGGGCTCCCATGTTATTTACGAGAGCGTGTTCCCGGGCATCGATCTGATGTACGAGAACTACGGCTACGACATTAAGGAAACCATCCTGGTCAATGAGCTGCAGGAATCTTATGCCTACCGTTTCCTTCTGGCAGCAGAGGGGCTGACCGCATCTTTGAATGAGCGTGGTAGCATAACCCTGACCGATTCCGAAGGTGAAGTCATCTACGAAATCCCTGTGCCTTACATGTTTGATGCTGCCGGTGAAACTTCCTATGCAGTGGAGTATTCTCTGGAAGAAATGGAAGGAGACTATATCCTGACCGTTACAGCAGATGCTGAATGGATCGAGGACGAGAGCCGTAGTTTTCCTGTTTCCATTGACCCTACCATTTCTCTGAAATGTGAGTATGTCAATAATGGTACGTTGTACACAACCCATGTGGTCCAAGGTGATCCCAACCTGGCCCACGATGGTACTGACGTACAGTATATTGGCTACGGAATGGGTTGGAATTCAAATCAAAGCACTACGATTAAGGAATGCCAGATCTATACGCACGTTGCAAGACTGCCGGATGTCCCGGAAGGCTGCGAGATGGTGGAGGCTACACTCCAGTATTATATGTATGGCGATGACAGCGCATACTCTCATATCGGCTGCCCAACGCTGGAAATCGCCGCATATCCTGTTACAGAAGATAATTCCAATGGCAAATACAAAACCTGGATTGATGGGCTGACATGGAATACCCGCCCTGAATTCAATACGTCAAATTTGATTGATTTTGCCGTGGCATCCGAAAGTACGGAAGGCAGCTACATCCAGTGGGATGTGACAGAGCAGGTCGAGGAATGGTATGCCAACAGCTCCATTACCAACAGAACACTTGCTCTGGTTGGATACGAATCGCCCAATTATAGTGCAAGCCATTGCGCAATTGCGGTTTTGGATAGTTACGGAACGAGCAGACCCCCTGCTTTGGTGGTAAAGTACCGCAGTGCAATTGGCCTGGAAAGTTATTACACTTACCAAAATCAAAATATAGGTGCAGCTGGTACTGCGTATGTCAGCGATTATACCGGTAAACTTGTTATTTTGAAGAACTTGGTATCTCACGCAAGTACAATCATGCCATTCTCCTTGAATATGGTCCATAACTCTTACTATAAGAGTGCTCAGTTCAAGGAAGTATCCGGTACGGGAATGGTGTTCGGTAACGGATGGAAGCTGGATGCAGTGCAGACACTAACCGACTGTACCGGTGATCTGTCAAACTACAAGTTATATATTGACGGCGATGGTACATATCACTATTTTCTGAAAGACGGAAGTGTATGGAAGGACGAAGATGGCCTTGATCTGACGATCTCTTCTGTAACAATTAAGGATTCCTCCGGCACCTCACGAGGAAGCGGATATCAGATTGCCAGTGGTCAGGGCGACAAGCTCTGTTTCTACAAAGGCCTTTTGGTCCAGCAGATTGATTCCAACGGGAACAAGATATTCTACATTTATAATGATACAAATGCCGGCACAAGCGGCGCAGAATGGCTTCCCAACGGTTCCGGAGACAAACTGGTTAAAGTAATTCAGCGGAATAAGGGAAGTTCCACGGATATTGTCCTGGCAACGATAGCATACGATTCCGATGGCAGACTGGATACAGTTACCGACAGAATGGAAAATACCACGAAGTTCACATATTCTGGTCAAGTGTGTACCTGGGCGATAAATGAAGATAAAGACGAGACGGTACAATACAAGTACTCTTCCGGTAGGCTTCTGGAAGCAATCGATAAGACTTCCAGATACAAGATTGTTTATGAATACAACAACAATCGAATTAGTTCTTTTACGGAAAGCGCTTCCTCCGACGGAACAAACTGGACAGCACGAACAAAGATTACTGTTGATGGATCCAGGGACAAGACCACATACCGTTCCCCTGGTCCTGACGGAATCATTTCAAGTAGTGATACAAATAGTGATGATCTTTTGACTACATACCTTTTCGATGACGAAGGTCGAACGATCAACAGCAATACCACCAATGTGGACAAGACAATTGTATATGGCGCTTCTACTGGCGCTTATGCAACGACTTCTACTACCACTCCGGCGCTCAATAATCACTTGATGAACTCCGCCAGCATTGGTACCGTAGCTGTTAATCTTCTGACCGATAGCGGATTTGAAAAATCTTCAGGCTGGGAGTTGAAAGTAGCCGACAACTCTGGTACGGGTACAAGTCCGGTTCGAAGCGCAGATAGTCACCGTACAGGCAGCAAAGCACTTAAGTTCTCTCGCACTTCGTCTGACACAGGAGTACTTCGCGCAGCGCAAAGTGTGACGGGGCTTACTTCCGGCCAGACTTATACGTTCTCGGCGTATGTAAACACTTCGGGTATTACATCTTTTGGCAGCGACGGTGGTATTTACTTAAAAGTAACTAGTGGTGGTTCCGGTACCGGTGATACGCTGGATTATACTACGGTATCAACTGTGGACGGTGGTTGGACCAGGCTCAGCCTGACTTTTAAGGCAACAGCAAGCACTGCCGTTGTAAATGTATATGGCAAGAATTTTGTGGGTACTGCCTACATTGATGATATGCAGCTGGAAAAGGACGATGCGCCCAGTAATGTCAATCTAGTCACCAACAGCGAAATGAACGGCTCCGGCAGTACCGTTACCGGCTGGACAGCGGGGACAAACAATGTAACGATCAATACCAACGAAGGCATTGGCATCACTAAGGCTGCGGCAATTGCCTCCACACCTCTGGTGCAGGGCTATCTGTATCAGGACATTCCCCTAAACCTGCCCTATACTCAGACCTACGTTCTCTCCGGTTGGGCGAATGCGGACGCGCTTCCCAGCAACCAGCCCATGCACCCGGATGTCAAGCGATTTGCACTGAGGGCTGAACTTTATTACGCAAACGGAACCAAACAAGATGTCTATCTGCCCTTCTCCGCGGAGATTGATGGTGAGTGGCAGTTTGCAAGCAGCGTAATCGTCCCCAAGGAAGACTCCGACGTTACGAAGATTCGGTTGTACTGCGTTTATCACTACAATGTGGGAACCGCGCTGTTTGACAATATCTCCTTAGTCCGCGAGCCCGCCCAGACCATGAAGTATGATGATAACGGTTATTTGGTCAGCGTGGCTACGGATGGTATCAGCGAGGACGTGAATACCTATGATGGCGGCAATCTGATTCAGACAGTTACCCAAGGCAGCGGAACATTCGACTATACTTACGAGAACCATAATCTGAAGACTGCAACCAATGGTGTCATTACCCAGACCAACACCTATAACACCATGGGCAATGCCACGGAGACAGAGTTGTCCGGTACTGGAACATCGGAAACCATTACCACAACCGCATCCTACACGACAGACGGAAACCACATGAGCACATACACCGATATGCTCAACATGGTGTATTCTACAGCCTATACAAATCCCCTCAACCAGATGTACGGATTGCCCAGTTCTACCTGGGACCAAAATAATGTACAGACAGTGTTCTCCTACCATAATGATGGCAGAACCAATCTCCAGTACCTCAGAGACAAAGAATCGAAGGTAGAGTATATTCGGCTTACAAACGCATATGACGGCACGAAACGCCTGACCGGAATCACCAGAACCTCCGGTAATGAGACGAATACTTCCAGCTCTAGAACTCAGACCTACACCTTCGGTTATGATGTGTTTGACCAGGTAACCACCATAGGGGTTGGAAACAGGACTCTGACCACCAATACTTACAATAGCACTGGTAATCTGACAAGGCAGGCCTTTGGCAACGGCGACTATGTGGACTATGAATATGATGAACTGGGCAGAGTGAGGAAGACTACCACAGAAACGGGAAAAACCGTTGACTATGCCTACAATTCGGATGGCCAGCTTGCTTCCACCACCAGCGGCAACCTGCGTTATGATTATCTCTACGACAGCCTGGGCCGTCTGATCCGCAGCAGTACTCACAACGGCAGTACCCTGAAACTGGAGACCCGGCAGCAGTATGATGACAGTAACCGCCTGTCCAAACAGAACATCAATCTGGTTGACAGCCAGTACGAGGTCAGATATACTTATAATAACAAGGGATTGCTCACAAATACCAGCTATAGTTCTCTTCCCGATCTGACTTATGACTATGACGGTCTTCAGCGCCTGACTACCAGTGAGAATACCGTTCGTACCCGTACCGATACTTACCAGCCGAATACCAATCTGGTAAATAAGATCTCCTATACCGGTGGAAGCAGTTTCACACCGTTTGATTTGGAGTACACTTATGACGATTATGGCAACATTACATCGGTGACTGCCGGAAGTGTGTTCTATAATCAGGCATACACCTATGATGCGCAGGGTCAGCTGACCAATGCAACCATAAACAATGTTGCGTATGCGTATACCTACGATACGGCAGGAAATCTTCTCACCGCCAAGAACAAGACCGGTGACCATACCTATGTCTATGGTGATACCAACGGCTGGGTGGATCTGCTGACCTCTTTTGATGGAGAAACCATCACCTATGACAACAGCGGCAATCCTACAAGCTACTATAACGGTACCAGCTGGACCTTTGCCTGGCAGAATGGCCGGGAACTGACAAGCGCATCGAAATCCGGCACTTCTATTAGCTACACCTACGACGGCGATGGTATCCGCACCAGTAAGACCGTAGATGGCATTACCTATAACTACATCTATGCCAGCGGCAAGCTGCTGCGTCAGACCTGGACGGAGAGTGGCACTGCCCACGTCATGGACTTCTTCTATGATGAAAAGGGCGCACCCTACGCATTGAAGTATGATGGTAACACCTGTTATTATCTTCTGAACCTGCAGGGCGATGTCATCGGCATCACCAGTGCCGCGGGCTCGAGATACGGTGTTTACCAGTATGATGCCTACGGTAACATTATTTTCCAGTCCAGCCACTCCATTCTTGCGAAGAACCCCCTGCGCTATCGTGGATATGTATACGATCAAGAAACCGGATTCTATTACCTCCAGAGCCGTTATTACGATCCCGCCATCGGCCGCTTCATCAATGCGGACTCCCTCGCATCTACAGGACAGAGCATCCTTGGCAATAATATGTTTGCGTACTGTTTAAACAACCCTGTCAATGGTTGCGATCCTTGTGGGACATGTTTCCACCGTTGGGATTTCTTGAATGACTGCGAAAATTGTGGTGGGCAAACGATAAAAGATAAGCTAATTGACTACTACGATAATGGTCTTACTCTTAATGGGTCAGTTGGTCTATATGGATCCGCAAATTTAGGAGTGTTTAATATTACTGGATCGATTGAGATTGCTGCTGACTTGAAGGGAAATATTCAAATTATCGGATCCGGAAGTTTTGATGTCACAACTGCTGGTAGCGTATCTGTTATTGGTGGAGCTACTGCATCTCTTTACGCAATGCCAGATACATCATACTATGCTGGAGACACGTATTACACAGGGGGAAGTGTGGCGGTTCTAAATCCAACTTGTCCTGCTGTAGCTGTAGGAGTTGGCGGAAATGTTGGAAAAACTAGTGATGGTTACTGGGGGATTGATGGAAGTTTGGGCATAGGAACGGCAACCGCAGTTGGTGCAGAATTTCATGGAGGATATTCTAGAACAACAGCACTTACAAAACAGTTTAATATATTTGAGTGGATTTTGTCATTATCGTAGGAGTAGCTAAAATGAGTCAACATTTGTATTATAAGACTAAGTATAATTTACATGAGTGCATCCTTCAAATTACAAAAGAGCCTCAGCAATATGAATGCAACCTTGGAACAGCACTCTGGTATAAAGCCGAAAAGTTATCTAACAACCAAGTTCTAATTACATTCACAGGCGGTCAATTTAGAAAAATTATGCGTACTCAATACCTTATGGATTTTCTTCCTCGAGAAGATCATACTTTAGTGGACATGCATTTTCAAAATGAGTTGTTCGGTTTGCCTCCGATGACTCATCCTTCTGATATTGATCTTTGCATGAAGCAAAAACTTAATGCTATAAGGAATAAGTAACGATTGTGGCGTTTCAAAATAATGCTGTTACTAATCCAGAAATAATTCCCCTCTGAGTTTTGTGTCCTAATTGGGAGCACATCCCAAAAAAGCTTTTGGCCAGCGTCTTTAATAGACGCTGGCCTTTTCTCATTGTAGTTTCCGATGGTTGCGGATCACTTTTGCAGTTTTCTTTTCTTCTGTGTAACATTGGAAGTCTACCATTCGCTTATATATTTGAGAGGTCTAAAGTGGCTTGACTAGAGGTGCCAAAATACAGTAAAATAAGCCTGTAGAGCTATATGCAGCGTTAAAGAAACCGG
>JAFOBK010000280.1 GCA_017381835.1 Oscillospiraceae bacterium
TGGGAACGCTCAGTCTGGCAGGAGACGACAATGCCGCTCTTGTGGATCAGACGGACGGCAGAGGAGGTCTTGTTGACCTTCTGGCCGCCTGCGCCGGAGGAACGGTAGACCTGCATCTCGTAATCCTCGGGACGGATCTCGAAGTCCTCAGACTCATCGGCGATCTCGGGGATGACCTCAATGGCGGAGAAGGAGGTCTGACGGCGGGCGTTGGCGTCGAAGGGGGACACGCGGACCAGACGGTGGACGCCGTTCTCGCCCTTCAGGAAGCCGTAGGCGTTCTCGCCGGTGACCATGATGGTGGCAGACTTCAGGCCGGCCTCGTCGCCCTCCTGGTAGTCCATGATCTGGTAGTCAAAGCCGCTGCGCTCGGTCCAGCGGGTGTACATGCGGTAGAGCATCTGGCACCAGTCCTGGGCCTCGGTGCCGCCGGCACCGGCCTGGAAGCTCATCAGGGCGTTGTTCTTGTCGTACTTGCCGGTCAGCAGGGTCTGCAGGCGGCAGGTCTCCATGTCCTTGGTCAGCTTCTCGTAGCCTTCCTTCAGTTCCTCGAGCATGGAGTCGTCGTCCTCCTCGGCGGCCATCTCGCAGATGGTCATCAGATCGTCCCAGCTTGCGCACATGGCCTCGTACTTCTCGATCTTGCTCTCGGTCTGCTTGGCCTGGACCACGATCTTCTGGCTCTTGTCGGGGTTGTCCCAGAAGCCGGGAGCCTCCTGCATGGCCTGCAGACGCTCCAGCTCATTCTTAAGGCCAGTTAGATTCAGAGAATCCGCCAGACCGTCCAGAGCAGGACGAATGTCGTTGAGTTTCACCTTATAGGAATCAAATTCAATGTTCATATCAAAATCTCCATAGAATAGTGTGGTATCCATAACAAATCAATTTATTATAGCGAAAAAAATCCATTCTGTAAAGGGGCATTTTGCGCTTTTTTCACCCTCCCCCACCCTTGACACCGCCGGAAATATCAACTATAATATCCCAGTATGCCTCCGTAGCTCACCTGGATAGAGCGTGCGCCTCCTAAGGTAATGTTACAACAGCCGCCTTGAAAAAAGCTCAATAATGACTCAAGTTCGATAACCTTAGGGGTTGTCTGGAACAATTAAATACGTCGCAATAGCTCAGTTGGATAGAGCACACGCCTCCTAAGCGTGGGGTCGGGGGTTCAAGTCCCTTTTGCGACGCCAGCTAACAACGCCGAAAGCCTTTGTTTTCAAGGGTTTTCGGCTTTTTTCTTACCAAAACACAGGAGGTTCGCCAGATTGGTAGTTGGTCTATAGTCTACCTGAAATATCCTCTTTTGACTCGCCAAAAAATATCGAACCACTGTCATAAGACAAAATCGCCTGCTAATTTTTAGCTGAAAATGGGGTCTTTTTGCTAATGAAAATGCCCTTCCTGCTAATCAGCCCCAAATTCGTGCTAAAAAACCTGCTAATCAAAAAAGGCGGATGTTTTAAGTATCACCCCGTTATAGCAGATAAAATTGAATATTACCTCGTACATAGAGCGTCTATTTGCCCCGCATTGGGGATGGATAGATGCTCTTTTTTTATGCCCAAATCCACGGGTAAATCTAAAAAGATTGGAGGTTTGATTTTTGAGTAAGACTGCCTATTCCCCCGACAAGCCAAACGACTGCCGTTACTGCCATTTCTGGAGAAATAACAAAAAGGGCTGCTGTCTGGGTGAAGATAAATGCTACTACTTAATCTCTGTACCCCAAAAACCGAAGTCCGAATGTGATGGTTGCCCTTATGGTCGAGATCATCCCTGCATCGGTTGGTGTACCAAGAAGATTTTGAAGGAAGTGGGGGTGCGTTGATATGTATGAGTATGAGCGTGTCCGTTGCCAAAAGCCCAAAGGCTGTCGAGATTGTGAGTATCATCAACCTCGCTGGAGGTATCGTTCCTGTTATTTCGTCCGTTGTCCGTATGGATTAAGAGACACGACATTCCGCAGCTCCCCTCTGGAAAAAGAAAATTTCCCGCAGAAAGAGGTGGTGAAAATGAGTGACGTATGATTACTTCTACGGTCAGCAATCCGAACTGTTCACATTTTATCGAGTTCCGAAGGTGTTATTCACGAACGAGAGATTTTGGAACATCTCTGCCGATGCCAAGATGTTGTATGGTATATTGCTTGATCGCATGAGTTTATCTGCCAGGAATGGATGGATAGATGAAAACGGTCGTGTATATATCATCTTCACAATCGACGAAGCAAAGTCGGCTTTGAACTGCGCTGAACAAAAGGCTATAAAGCTGCTCAGCGAACTTGAGAAGAAAGCAGGATTGATCGAGCGAAAACGTCAGGGGTTGGGAAAACCCAATCTGATCTATGTGAAGAACTTTATTTCTGCTATGGATTCACAACTCTTGAATTGTGAAAATCACAATTCTGGAACAATGAAAATCACAACTCAAGAACTTCCAAAATCACAATGTAATAATACTGATATTAAAAATACTGAATTTAGTGATACTGATCCTTTCCTTTCTTCCGTTTTTCACGGACAGGAAGCCGACGGGACCGGAGAGTTCACCCGATATTATGAGTATTTTTACGATCAGCTTGAGATGGAATATCTGAAGCAGGACTTCCGGCATGATGAAGAAATTCTTGAACTGATTCTCAGACTTATCGTTGAAGTGATGTGCAGCAACCGTAAACAGATAAGAATAGCCAGCGATGATAAGCCGGTAGAAATCGTCCGAAGTACCTTTATGAAACTGGATTCAGAGCATATCAGGTTTGTTGTAGACCGATTCAAAGAAAACACAACTGAAGTTCGCAATATCAAGCAGTATCTACTTGCTTCGATATACAATGCCCCGTACACCATAGATGCTCATTACGATGCACAAGTAAGGCACGATATGGCTTCGGGAAAACTTGGAGGGAGGTGGTAAATGTTGAAGCAAATCAAAAGAAGAAAGCGAGGTGACGAGAATTGTCGAAAAAAGCAACCGTCATCGCAGTAGTCAACCAGAAAGGCGGTACAGGAAAGACGACGACCTGTGAAAACTTGGGTGTCGGATTGGCTATGGAGGGCAAAAGGGTTCTGTTGGTAGACACAGATCCCCAGGCATCCTTAACCGTCAGTCTTGGGAACCCATATCCTGATGAGTTGTCCCCCACCCTTTCGGACATGATGGGAAAGATCATTACGGAAAAACCGATTGCTCCAGGAGAAGGAATCCTGCGACATCCCGAAGGTGTGGACTATATGCCTGCCAATATCGAACTTTCAGGTTTGGAAGTTTCTCTGGTAAATGCCATGAGCCGAGAAACAATTCTCCGTCAGTATCTGGATACGGTTAAACAGAATTATGATTTCATCCTTCTGGACTGTATGCCCTCCCTGGGTATGCTGACCGTCAATGCGTTGGCAGCTGCCGACAATGTGCTGATACCCGTTCAGGCGGCGTATCTTCCCGCAAAGGGCTTGGAACAGTTGCTCGAAACCGTCAACAAGGTCAAAAGACAAATCAATCCCAAGCTGAAAATCGAAGGTATTCTTCTGACGATGGTGGACAGCAGAACAAATTATTCCAAAGACATCAGCAACCTTATCCGTGAAAGCTACGGTGGTAAGCTGAA
>JAFOBK010000281.1 GCA_017381835.1 Oscillospiraceae bacterium
CTTCATATCCGGCACCTGACCGGGCTCGACCTCGGTGGCATGAATGTTCTTAAGCATATCGATGTAGTACTTCACCGGCTGCTCAAGATTCTCCGGATCCTTACGAATCAGTTGGGTAACATTTTCTGCATTCAGCAGTTCTGTGACAGTACCATAGCTGTCACCCACGCGAACGATTCCATAAGGAATCGCTGTATTGATGCCGAGAACAAAGGCGCGCCTTGCATTTTCCCGCTCCTGCTTGATTTCAGGAAGCGCATCCTTTGCAAAATAGGTCTTAAGGATCGTTTCATTGTCATAACGGTAAACAGCGCCGTTTGCGCCCTTGGCGATAAACTCACAGCCCTCAACGCTCATTCTTCGATAAGCCTTTTCAACCGTAACCATATCCGTAAAGCCGGTCATATCAAAGACTTCGTAAACCTCAGGGATGACATTGATAATTGCAAGCTTCGGTGCTTCCTTGCGCAGCTTCAGAATCACACGCAGGCCAGCAGAGGAAACATACTCCAGCTTATCAGCGTCCAGCACCACATGCTTATCGGAGTTGGTATTTTTGATCTCAAAAATCTTTTTTTCTGCATCTGCAGCATTGGACGCATCTACTCTGCCTTCCACTGCAATATACAAAATATCTTTATCAATACGATATGTAACATCCATTTTTCGTTATCCTTTCTTAAAAACCAAATCTGTAAGCGTTTTGTATTCTTCCCATGCAGCAGTATGGGCCAGTGGCTTTGTAAACTCTGCAATGGTGGTGTAATACCAAGCTTGAACCGACGGATCTGATTGATGGAACCTTTGCCACATGGCATCGCCCTCCACCTTCCAATCCCGGTAGATCGCCCGCATATTCGCCAACTTATCTCCAAGCCAGACCATCAAAACAGCAGGGTCTTCCGCATTCTTCAGAACCTGCAAGGACTCTTCCTTGCGAATTCGCCAGGTATCTTCCGGAGGCAGGTCTTCCCGCTTATTTTCCGTTTCGCATTCCACCAGCTGACGCACACGCTTTCCGAAGCGTTGTTCTACCTCGTCAATGGTGATTCCCGCATCCTCCACAACATCGTGCAGCACTGCCGCAGCAATCAAATTCTGGTCATCTGACATAGATCCAACGATTACCGCAGCTTCCATAGGATGCAGCACATAAGGGGCATCCCCTTTTCTACGACGCATTCCATCATGCGCCTTTACCGCAAAAACAATTGCTTCACTTACAAGTTCCATCATACAAACTCCAAAATATCGGCAAAGCCCGTCATCTCAAACACATCCATAACTTCTTCACATACATTTCTCAGTTTCATAGAACCGCTCGTCTGCATCCGCTTTTGTGCGCTGAGAAGGACACGAAGTCCAGCACTGGAGATATATTCCAGTCCCTTCAAATCCAATGTCAGATTGGTGTTTTCAGAGATATTCTCACTAATGGTTTTGTCTAAAACGGGGGCGGTAGTTGTATCCAATCTTCCGCATATTTCAATTACTGCATCTGCACCCATTTTTTTGATTTCGATCATCATTGCAATACGCTCCTTCTCAGATTTTTTTGATCATTGTCAAGATGTTTTTGCCATCTTCATAGGCATAATGCACAGTGTCCATAGTTTTCTTAACGATAAAGATGCCCAGTCCACCAACCTGTCGTTCCTCAATGGCGAGAGTAATATCCGGATCCGGTTTTTTCAGCGGATCAAAGGGTACACCTTGATCAATCAGACGGAAGGTTACATCACGGTTTGCTTCATCAAAGCCGATGTCTAAAGTGACATCGCCGCTTCCCTCTCCGTAGGCATAACTGGCCACATTTACAAACACTTCTTCAATGGCTACGCAGATTGCAGTTTGATTCTTCATTGAACATTCATAGTTTTCCAGCGTTTCTTCCACAAAGCCTAAAACTTCCGACAGCGCATCTGTTTTGGCAGGAAATGTTTTGCTCGTCATACGCGCACCACCTTCTTGCGGTTTGTAATCAAACATCAGCATAGTAATATCATCAAACTGCGGTGCCTCGCCTACAAAGGCATCAATGTCAGCCTTCAAGGCCGGTAAAAGCTCTGTTGCAGGCGCTACAGTATTCTGATTCATAAAGTTTAGGAGTCTATCCTCACCATAAAGTTCCGACTCTGCATTCGTTGCCTCCGGGACACCATCTGTGTAAAGGAACAGTCGATCACCGGCTTTTAGCTGCAGTTCATTGATGCGATAATTGAAGCCCTCAATACCTGCCAAGACAAAGCCTGCCCGGGAACGTAAATATTCAAAGGAGCCATCTGCATGTTTCAGTAGCGGCGGATTATGACCTGCGTTGGCATACTTCATATTTCCGGTCTGAAGGTCTAATATACCCATCCATGCCGTCACAAACATATCTGCTTCATTGTTTTCACAGAGTTTTTCATTGGCTCTAGTAAAGATGTCATTTACAGCCATACCGCTTTCCGCAAGGTCCTTGATGATTGTTTTCGCGGTCATCATAAACATTGCTGCCGGAATTCCCTTGCCGGAAACATCCGCAGCAAGGAATGCAACCGTTGTATCGCCCAGCTTATAGAAATCGTAAAAATCGCCGCCGACTTCTTTTGCTGCGATCATCTGCGCATAGATGCTGTAATCCTCTCCTGTGGGGAAATTTGTGGGGAGCGCAGAAAGCTGAATCTGCTTAGCATATTCCAGTTCCTTATCAATACGAGCAGCAGCTTCTGCAATATACCGTTTCAAGGTAGCCACCGTCGAATTGATATCATCCGACAAAGAAGAGAATTCTTCGTTAGAGCGCACATCCACCGTGACATTTAAGTCGCCCTCTGTGATTCGCCCTAAGGTGTCATTGATCTTCTTCAGATTATTGATGATGACACGCTTAATGAGAATGTAAATAAACACAAATAGCGCCGCAAAAATAAGCACCTGCATAAAAATGCTTGTGAGCATGGAAGCATCGCGCATAAACATAGCCTCGTCAACAGGCATCGCTGCGAGTAGGCAATAACCCTCGACGAACTTGAATACATACATATACTCGGCGCTCAAATCACTGATACCGTCCACAACATCTGCATAGTAGAGTGCCGTAGCAGTTCGACCCTGCTCCATCTCCTCAGGGGGAACAATGCCGATTGCAGAAACGTGCTTGCCTGCGTAGGCATTATCAATAACCATGCAAAGCTGTTCATCCAGCACCGCCACAAAGCCATTGGTGCCCACATGGCGGTCTTTTGTAACATCAACCACAAACCCATTGAGCATCGCATGGAATTGCTCGGCATCATAGCCAACCTGAATGAATCCGCCACCTGCAAGATTCACCGCTGCATATTTTCTCCAAACAGATTCATCCTTGCCTCTGGGGGAATACTCCTGCACAAAAGAATCCTGAACTTTCAGTGTATCCACAAATTCCTTGGATTGCGCTTTGCTGTTCATGTCATAGTTGCCTATAACATCCGCCTCTGTGGAATTTGTGATGATGCCACCGGCGTCAACAACATTGATTTCCTTGATGCCGTATTTTTCTGTAAGACCGGACAGGGAAACCATCGGGTCTTTTTCGTATTCCTGTTTGACCTGCTCTGCAATTTCCAGCAGCTGGTGATTGGATTTCCCCCTTACAGCTGCCTCCACATCGTTGATTGCAACCGTAAACACTTCCTGCGTTTCAATCTGCGCCATTCCATTCTGGAGGATGAGGGTAAAGGTACTGGTGACGAGATAGGCAATGACGATACAGCTAAGCAGTCTTCGCTGAAATGTATGGGCGATTCCCTCAGAAGTTTTCTTTCTGAAAAAACGCTCATGGCTAAAGAGGGAAACCAGAATGATAGACACTCCAACAGCTATCGAGTTGCCCAACATCATAGGACCTGTTGCGCCTTTGACAAATTCAAAAGCCTGGGAAGAATTATCCATATTGGTCAGAAAGATCAGGATCATATGGATGACTTCGCACACAACAGCAATACAGATGCCATAACTCCAGGTGGGCTTTTTGTTGTCAAACATCAGCTTTCGCAGACCTGCAGCCATAAAGCCGGCAAGAATCGTTGCGATACTGCAGGCAAGCCGTGTATACATACCGCCGCCCCAATACACAGAGAACCAACGATACAGACCTCCGATCAAACCGGATATGATGCCTGCAGGCGCGCCAAAAATAAGACCGGCAGACAACGGAGCCGCATCACGGACATTTACTGTGGTCCCCAGCCACTGCACGCCATAGCTTGATGCAAAAGCCGATACACCGCCAAACAAAATGCCAATTATAATTTGCTTCGCTATATTCGGTATTTTTTTTGCTGGAGTATACTTGTCCACAAGATATACCGCCAGAACCAACATACAGTTAAGCAATATGGGAACGATTAATCTCACGCCGAAACCTCCTTATACAAATAAGCCCAACAGCGCACGAACGGTCTCTGAAATAGCATCACTCAGAATACCAAG
>JAFOBK010000282.1 GCA_017381835.1 Oscillospiraceae bacterium
GATGCAAAATAAATCAAGCAATACACAAAGTACAATGCCAGAGTAATTCCCATACCGCCAAATATGCTTGCATTGATTCTTCCGCTATAACATTCCAGGATCGCCTTTTCATCCGCTCCCACAGCACGAAGCATACCGATGGTGCGGCCCTCGCTGTTAAGCTGTCGTGTGACGGAGGAAACGATCATACCTACGGATACGGAGAAAAATACAATTGCAATGGCCGCAAACAGCATAATTTGCCGTTGATTAGCAGCCTCCCGTTCGCGGTAGTTTTCAAGATAATTAAAGACGGTATATCCCTCATTACGCCGGGCGATGGCATTGAGCTGTCGTTCCAGTGTTTCCTCTTCTTCCAAAGAAATGTCACCCTCCAGGTACACCTTCACATCCATCAAACCCTCCATCGGGAAGCCCATATTTTCAAGGCCTTGTTCCGTGGTGATGATGTAAGTATCAGACATTACACCAGAAATTGAATTTCCATTCCACGATAGCACTGCACCAATGACCGGAGCAGCATCCACTCTGGTAACCGGACCTTCCATCTCTGTACGGTAAAGCTGGATTAAAGGAAGAGTTTCTCCGGCGAAGAAAGAATCGTTCCATGCCGCAAGCACAGCACCCTCTCCATTGGGATCATTGTTAACTGCTTCTTCGGAATGCCATGCCTGAAGCCCATAACCGCTCTCGTCAACTTTGACCCACATCTCCGGTGCAACAACCAGAACTTCTTCACCTGCATTGATGGCGTCAACATTGATCTTACCGGATTCAATATATGGTTTCAGGGCATCAAGATTTTCGGTGTTCAAATCCAATGATACAATCACCATCCGGAAAGCCTCGCCGGAAATATTGTAATCCTTCAGAAATTGCTGATAATTCTCCCGCTCTGCGTCACGCAGATTTCTATAAAAATCAGCATTGTTGCCCTGATATTCCATGGCCTGCTCAAACTGCTTATCGTCCAGCATACCAAATTGCGTATCGCGCATTCCGACGAGTACATAACTGGGCACATCGTCCAAAAAGGTCGTAACTGTCATATGCCGGTCAATTTCGATTGATTCTACATTGGGCAGATTCCGAATCTGCGAAAGGCTCTGCTTATTCAGGGAAGTATAAAGGGCCGTTCCGATGTGAGCATTAAAATACCAGCTCGAACTGGCACGGATCTCAAATGCATGGTGGTCTCCGAGGGCATAATCCGAATAGGTCAGGATAGAACCGGAAAGCAAACCAGAACACAGCAACATCAACCCTACAAGCAGAGAAGCGCCAATCTGGCGGGTTGGGTTAAACCGCACCTGCCGGATAGCAATGAGCTTTGTTGCAGAAAATTCCTTTTTCGATTTTATGCCCTTGCAACGCCGAAGCATCGCAGTATCCCGAATAACACTCATTGGCATCTGTTTGGATGCACGAGCAAGGGGTAAATAGCCTGAAATCAAGATGACTACTATACTGAACAGAACAATGGGAATAATCAGCCAAAGATTTACAGCAAATTTCAGATTATTCGGCAGAAGCAAGGATAGCACCCACACCGCTCCCATACTGACTGCAATAGACAAAGGAGAAACGATAAGAGCAAGGATCAGGTTTTCCCGGCCAAACATCCTTCTGATCTGCCGCCGGGTTGCGCCCAATGCACGGAGCACACCGATTTCTTCTCTGCGTTTGGACAGAACTCCCTCCATTGCGCCGGATATTCCCACACAGCAGCTTAGGATCAGAGAGCCTGTCAACACACTGATCATCATAATCAGTGAAAGCATATCGTAGTCAGCTTCAATAAAGCCTCCAAGGCTTGCGTACTGACGCTGCTCTCCTGTAACACTCAGACCATAGAAATCGCCCAGAACACCATAACCATCAAATTTATCCCAGAATGCTTTGATTGTCTTATCAAGGTTTTCATTTTTAGCCAGTCCCATTAACCAATGAGTTCCCAATCTGCCTACAGTAAAAGCAGGTTCATCAGGACTTGTGACAATGGCTGGGAATTGGCTCAGACCGTTGTGGTCGGAGATAGAGAGATAGATGGATCGTTCCGGCAGAATACCAACTAAAGTGAACGAACGGGTTTCCTCGGTGCCGTCTACCGGGGTAATGGCAAGCTCCACTGTTTCCCCGATCTGCCAGGATACATCCAGAATATCCATTGCGGATGCTTCAATAGTGATTTCTCCCGCGGATTCCGGCAGTCGGCCCTTTACGGGCTTCAAATTCATCAGGTCAAGACCGACTTCGTCGTAGTAGCCCACATACACATTCTTGTCCGTCACGATTCCGGAGATATAGGCATGGCCGAAGCGGTCAAATTCGTCAAAGGAATGAATGTCCTCCTCGGTAACAACGCCGTTATCCAGCATGACAAAATCCAGATAACCCACCTTGTCATAGCGCTTCTGAAGCTCCGCCTGATAGATTCCGTAAACACTCAGAACCAGTGTGCTGATCAGGAAGATGGACAAGAAAATGCCCAGCACCAGACTCATGTACTGCCGCTTATTGGCCCGGAGACGGGCGGCAGCCATGGTGGAAAAGGTCAGCTTCTTCATACGCGCACCCCGCTGTCAGCAGCGATCTGTCCATCGGAAAGCTGGATGATCCGGTCTGCCTGCTCTGCCACCTTCATGTCATGGGTAACCAGCACCAGAGTGATACCCAGCTCATGGGCCACTGTACGAAGCAGAGTCATTACTTCCCGACCCGCCTTGCCGTCCAAATTGCCGGTGGGTTCGTCAGCGAACAGCACCGCAGGCTTATTGGCCAGTGCTCTTGCAATGGAGAACCGCTGCTGCTGACCGCCGGACATGGCACCGGGCAGATGGGACAGACGATCACCAATGCCGAGCATATCCACGATGCGGTTAATGTAAGCTTCGTCCGGCTTCTTGCCGTCCAGCATCACCGGAAGGAGCATATTCTCATAGCCGGTCAGCTCCTTAACAAGGTTATAGCTCTGGAATACGAAACCGAAGCGGCGGCGCCGCAGAACGGAAAGCTGATTGTCGTTATACTTGTACAGATCCTTTTCCCGGTAGGTCACGGTGCCGTGGGTAGGCTTGTCCAGACCACTGAGAAGGTGAAGCAAAGTAGACTTACCGCTGCCGCTGGGGCCAGTAATGGCAACGAAGCTACCTTCTTCAATGCCAAGAGTTACATCATTCAGGGCATAAACGGCAGATTCGCCCGTCTGATAGATCTTGCTGAGGTTGGTTGCTTTCAAAATTTCCATGGTAATTACCTCCTTATGTGTCTATCGTAACAGGCGAATCTTACTTTTATCTTACGTTTACCTTACGAATTCGTAA
>JAFOBK010000283.1 GCA_017381835.1 Oscillospiraceae bacterium
AACGAGGAATCTATTAGCAAACTGGGTGGAAAGCTATCAAAAGGATGATTATTATCAATGGATGATTGTTCTGAAAGAGATCGACGAACCCATTGGTTCTATCATGGCAAGCACTGTAGGCAGAGCGCAGTCTGCCCACATCGGCTACTGCATCGGCAAACGCTGGTGGCATCAGGGAATCATGACAGAAACATTGAAGGCTGTTATGGATTTTCTCTTTGACGAGGTTGGCTACCACCGGGTAGAAGCCATGCACGACAGTAACAACCCCCACTCCGGTGATGTGATGAAAAAGTGCGGAATGAAATATGAAGGCACGCTAAGACAAGCTGACCGGAATAATCAGGGTATTTGCGATGCCTGCTATTATGGATTGCTGGCAAGTGAGCGATGATAAAACCCCGTACCGGATGGTACGGGGTCGTTTCGTTCTTTTTTCGGGGATTGCCACGCCAGTCTGAGGACTGGCTCGCAATGGCACTTCTATTACTTCTTCTCTTTCATCTGAGCCTGCAGGTGGACAGAGAGAACTGCCAGAGAAGTAGCCATATTCTGGTTCTGCACCAGAATACCCTGAGGCACATCCAGATGGACGGGGGCAAAGTTCCAGATGGCCTTGATACCGCTCTTAATCATCTGATCACAGACAGACTGGGCATGTTCGGAGGGTACGGTAATGATACCCATCAGCACCTGATTGGCTGCACAGAATGCTTCCATCTTATCCATGGGATAAATAGGCTTGCCCTCTTCTGTTTTCTCTACAGCAGGCTTGGCATCGAAACCGGCCAGGATATTCAGACCGTATTCGTCAAAGCCGCTGTAACCCATCAGGGCCTGGCCCAGCTTACCGGCACCCACTAAGATGGCATCAGTGGTATTGTCATAACCCAGAAACTGGCTGATATCCTCCATAAGCCGCTCACGGAGATAACCGATCTTGGGGCGGCCGCCATCGGAAACCATAGCCAGATCCTTACGAACCTGGACTTCGCCCATACCAAGGGCATTGGCCAGGGCAGTTGCGGAAATATAAGTAGCAGTGCCTTCCGGCAAGCTCTTCAAATAAGACAGATAGCCGGGCAGACGCTTTAATACAGCTTTGGAAATATCTTTGCGTTCCATAGGATCACTCTCTTTCGATATGTTTCTTATCGATATATTTCTTTATCGATTGTAGCATATATCCCGCGCTTTTTCAAGTCCTCTCCTGCCGCATTCAATTCTGAAAATTACAGGTCCATATTATCACACACAATTGGTCTGTCTGACCAGTTCTTTTCGAAGCCGGGACATGATCCGCTTCTCCAGTCTGGAAATGTAGGACTGAGAGATGCCCATTTGCGCCGCAACTTCTTTTTGGGTCTGCTCCTTTCTGCCGCCAAGGCCAAAGCGCATATAGATGATCTCCCGCTCACGGGGAGGTAATTCCTTCACTGCCTGGCGCAGGATGCATAAGTCTACTTCGTCTTCCAATGGACGCAAAATCATGTCCTCATCCGTGCCCAAAATATCTGCCAGCAACAGTTCATTGCCATCGTAGTCCATATTAATTGGCTCGTCCAGAGAAACTTCCGTTTTCTGATTACTGATTTTCCGGATATACATTAGAATCTCGTTTTCAATGCATCGGGATGCATAGGTGGCCAGTTTGATATTCTTGTCCCGGCGGTAAGTATTGACCCCTTTGATCAGGCCGATGGTACCGATAGAGATCAAATCCTCCAAATTCACTCCGGTATTTTCAAATCGGCGGGCAAGGAATACCACAAGCCGCAGGTTATGCTCGATCAGCTTCTGTTTGGCATCCACACTCCCCTGCTCCAGGCTGATCAGTGCCTCGTTTTCCTCCTGGCCTTTCAGCGGTGGCGGCAAAACATCGGTGCCGCCAATGTAATAGACGGTGTTTTGGGATATGATCCCCAGTTTTCTCAAAAAAGCCAGCAGTTTTTCCATCATACCAAACCTCCCGTCAATGCCTGATACTTACTTCCCAGCACCAGCGGGGAAAATGCCACCACGGTCTGTCCCTGCCGGTTTCCTATCTTCACATCCGATAGCTTCAACGCCAGTAAAAAGCCGGTATTTCCAACGGTTCTATAGGGAATCAGCCGCAGACCTGGGATGGCTCCCATGGTATTCACCGGGTCTTCCAATGCAGCAGGAGATAACCCCGTCAGTTTTCCCGCAATATCTGCCCCAACGATCAGCACCTGCCGTCCGGTAATGGGATCCCGCAGTTGATTTCCCGTATCCCGAAGTGCGGTGATATGCAAAGTCTTGCCCATGTAGCTAAGCTCCACCGGAATGAGGTCCGCTCCCCTGCCGGAAAGAATCCATAGGATCAGGATACCGGCAAATCCTAAAAGCGTTATCATCCAATAGCCTCCCGTCAATGCCAAAACAAAAATCTGCAGTCCCATGAAAATAAATCCCTTCCCGATTGTATCCCAAGACAACCCCGATGCAACAATCACACCCATCCACATTCCTGCAATCCGCCAAAGCAGCTTACCCATAATTGCCCCTTGGGCAAGCACGCCGCTGATAAGGCCTCCCAAAATTGCCCTTCCATAACGGATCTCTCCTCCCTGCAAAAGCCCTGCCGCCAAAAGCAGCAGGCTATCCACCACCGCGGTCACCAGCATCACACCAATCATCCAAGCCCTCCTCCCGAAGAAGTAACGCAAGTATAGGACAGGCGCTCAAAAAATCCCGTCGGTTGGGGTGATTGGGTTTGGGCTAAGAATCGGCGGTCTGCAAAGGTGTTTCAGCAGAAGCAGAAGTCCTTAACAAAAATACGGCAGCTGATTGAATCAGCTGCCGTTTGATTAGGTCGAGGAATTCTTTTTGTGTACCTGGCGGATATTTTTCTCCGCCTTGAATCGGGGTGTCATGACCTCATGGCCGCATCCCATGCATTTTAACCGAAAATCCGCGCCGGTTCGCAGCACCAGCCACTTCTTTTCGCCGCAGGGGTGAGCCTTCTTCATTTCCAGGATATCGCCTAACTGAATGTCCATACTCAACCCTCTTTCTTGATTGCCTGCCAGTACTGCTTGGCAGCCTGCTCCAGCTTATTGCTGCCGTACTGGTAATAATGGGTACCCACCAGTTCATCGGGCAGGTACTGCTGCTTCACCCAGCTACCGGGATAATCATGGGGGTATTTATAGCCCTGCTCCCGCTCCATGGTGTAGGTATCGGCATGCATATTTTGCAGATGCCGGGGGAAATCGTAGGCTTTGCCCTTTTTAATATCGGCCATAGCAGCGTCCAAAGCCACATGGCCGGTGTTGGATTTGGGAGAAGTGGCCATGAGAACTGCCGCATCGCCCAGGGGAATTCGTGCTTCCGGCATACCCAGTTTCAATGCCATATCCACACAGGCGTTAACAATGGGAATAATCATGGGGTAAGCAAGGCCCACATCTTCCGCCGCAATGACCATCAGGCGGCGGCAGGCAGACTGCATCTGTCCGATTTCCAAAAGACGGGCAAGGTAGTGAACTGCGGCATCGGGATCGGAACCTCGGATAGACTTTTGCAACGCAGACAGAAGATCATAATGGGCATCTCCGTCCCGGTCTGCCCGCATGGCGCTCTTTTGGGTGACGGCTTTGGCATCCGCCATAGTAAGGGGCAGGATATCTCCCTCAGGGATACCAGCAGAGAACAACACTTCAATTGCGTTCAGCGCTTTTCGCAGGTCACCGCCGCAGCAGGCTGCAATATACTCCAAAGCGCCGGTTTCAGGTTTGGCTGTCAGTCCGGTGCGGGTTTCCAAATGGCTGACCGCACGCTTCACTGCCTGCAGCGCTGCGGAAGCGGAAATCTGCTTAAACTCAAAGACCGTGGAACGACTTAAGATCGCGTTGAACACATAGAAATAGGGATTTTCTGTGGTGGAGGCGATCAGGGTGATCTTACCGTTTTCGATATGCTCCAGCAGGGATTGCTGTTGCTTTTTATTGAAAGATTGGATCTCGTCCAGGTAGAGCAAGACACCGTTGGGCGCCATGAAGGTATCCAGCTGTGCCACGATATTCTTGATATCCGCGGTGGAAGCGGTGGTAGCATTGAGAGTATAGAGGGTCCGGTTGGTCTGCTTGGCGATAATATTGGCAACGGTGGTCTTGCCGGTACCGCTGGGGCCATAGAAGATCATATTGGGGATATTTCCGGAGTCGATCAGGCGGCGCAGCACCGCGCCCTTTCCCAAAATATGCTCTTGTCCAAAAACTTCGTCCAGATTGGTGGGACGAAGCAAGTCTGCCAAAGGCTGGTACATAAGCCGCCTCCTTTCATGATTTTCTTAAGTATAGCACAGCGCAGCAGAAAATGCACTAGTTATTTTGCTATTTTCGAAATTTTGTTTGAATAATTTAGGGAGGGCTTAAGCCCTCCCCATATCAAAATGTCGCTACGTCCTGCTCGGCGGGTTCGGCGGGTTCTACCTTGATTGCGGTGAGAACGGGGCCAAGCTCGCCCTGGTAGAGCTGATGGTTTTCCGCCTTGATGGTGGCAGTCACAGCCACCCAGGAGCGGGGCTGCAGGGTCTGAGGCTTATCATACCGGCAAGGCACACCGCAGAACTGGATATCATCCTCGCAGCAGGTCATAACAAACCGGCCGGGGGCAAACATGGACTTCTTATCCCGTCGCAGCATTGCCACCTGAGCCTTGAAGGACACGGTCTTGCCGTCATACTTCTGAGGCTCTTCCGTCACATCCCGATACCAAAGCGCATAGTCCTCATCGTTTACAACGATCACGGGTGCGTTGATATCAAAGGGCAGCGGATCTTCCAGCTCGTCGAATTCGGTGGTGCCGTCAGTATAATCATAGAGAATATCAATGCGGCGGTTGGCAGCACGGACGATCTTGTGGAAAGGCAGAGTGTCCTGACCGGGAGTGAGCCGATTGAAGACTACCATCTGACCGCCCACCAGCTTGTCCATGACGAGATTGCGCATATTGGCATTATAAGCCATGAAAGTGGTAGAGTCAGCGAACATGACATCCTGGGCGATTGCCCAGTTTTCAGGGAAACGGCTGTAAATATCGCCTAC
>JAFOBK010000284.1 GCA_017381835.1 Oscillospiraceae bacterium
CATACCAGAAAGAGCCGCAACAGCGCCCTGTTTGGCAGCATTGTCGGCACACTGGTACTGACCTTTATCGGCAGCCTCTTTAATGCTGTTTACCTGCTGCCCAAGTTCTCCCAGCTCTACGGTATTCCCATGGATGCCATTATTGCTATGGGCGCTGCCATCAACGGCGGCATTACCAATGTCTATTCCTTTGTGATGCTGGCAGTTGCTCCCCTGAATCTGATCAAGGGCACCATGATCTCCACGCTGACCATGCTTCTTTATAAAAAGGTGGCCCGTCCTCTGTTCGGCCGCAATGTCTAAAAGCAAAAATATCCGGGTGTCGGTTGACACCCGGATTTCTTTTTATTCAAGATCTTCCACAATTTCAGCTTCCACCACGGGAATCTCTTCCTCACTGGCTTCCGGTTCTTCCGAAGGCATATCATAAGGAATCTGCTGCTCCGCTGCCGGAGCCCGCTTTGCGGGCATACCTTCATCCGCATTGCTGCAAGCAAATACGAAGAAGGCCGTAGTTACATTGAAAAGGATGCTCAGCACCAAAAACAGCACATCATTCTTGGGCTTGCAGGAACGGTACAGATCAAAGCAGGCAATGTAGCGGAATACAGCCACAGCGATAAAGATACCCGTTGTGCAGATGTTAAACAGCGCCAGCAGCAGGATTGCCGCAATCGCACTCTCCGGACCTGTCTGAATAGAACTCACGATTGCTCCGATAAAGCTGCCCAGCAGACCGCCACCCAATGCTGCCAGCACAGCGCTCAGAATCAGCAGAACCTTCCGGCGTCCGGTATCCTTCTGCTTCACTACATACTGGTAATGATCGGAAATGCTTCCCAGCAGCCAGTCACTGCCCACAGGGATCCATGCCAGCCAGGCATGGTGAATGCCCCGGCGCTTTGCGATCCGATACACACCTACCGCATTCAGCACATAGCACACCAAGCAGAAGGCCATGCAAACAAGCATCACCAGCAAAATCACTGTAGCCATCAAACCGGCTAAGCCAACAACCGCACCTTCTGCAAACTCAGGAAATGTATACTCAAACCCGTAATCATATCCCATTTCCAACACCTCTTTCTTTTGAATTTTGACATTATTTTACCATGGCAGCTATCCATTTGCAAACAAAAACTCCCACTTTTACAGTGGGAGTTTGTAAATATTCAGTGAATGATCTCCGTGGTCTGATCCCGGGCCATCAGCTTGGCAACCGCAGCCTGGGGATCTGCGCCCTGGTTGACAACCGCATTAACCGCAGCTGCCAGGGGCATTTCTACCTGATATTCCTTCGCCAGCTTCATAGCAGCAGGCAGCACATTGACGCCTTCCACCACCATGCCCACCTGCTTGATAGCATCAGCAGGTGCTACACCCTGGCCAATCAGAAGGCCGCAGCGGTTATTACGGCTGTGGATACTGGTAGCGGTAACGATCAGGTCACCGATGCCGGCAAGACCGTAGAAGGTCTGGGGCTTACAGCCCATAGCAGTACCCAGGCGAGTGATCTCCGCCATACCGCGGGTGATCAAAGCAGCCTTGGTATTGTCACCGTAACCCAGTCCCAGCGCGATACCGGAAGCCAGGGCCATGATATTCTTCATAGCGCCGCACAGCTCCACACCCCGGACATCGTCATTGGTATAGACGCGCATGCAGGTATTGCCGAAGACTTCCTGCACAAACTTTGCCGCTTCCATATCCGCGCAGGCAGATACGATAGTGGTGGGCAGATCCTTAGCCACCTCTTCTGCATGGGTGGGGCCGGACAGTGCCACCAGTTTAACGGTAGGGTTCTTCAGTTCATCGGCAATGATCTCCGTCATGGTAAACAGAGTGTCTGCCTCAATACCCTTGGCCACATCCACAATAATTTGGCCGTCCGGAATGTAAGCAGCCGCATTTCTTGCGGTGGTCCGAACAAAGGGAGAGGGTACCGCAAACAGCAGAATATCCTTATCCCGACACACTTCCTCGATTTGCTTGGTAAACAGCAGCTGCCCCGGAATCTCCATACCCGGCAGGTTGGGATGGCGACGGGTTGCGGAGAATTCCTCCACCTCGCGGGGCAGCGCCGACCAAACCGTCACTTCGTTGCCGCTGATGCACAGCATTCTTGCCAGGGCCATGCCCCAGGTACCGGCACCTAAAACACCGATTTTTGTCATAGCAAACTTCCTTACTCTTCGATAATATATGCTGCCAGGACCTCACCGTAATAGGCGGTGTGGAAATCACCGTCATCGTGGGTACCGGGCTTATAATAGCGCAGGCGCTTATCTTCGTCCAGCTTACTCAGATCCTGATCCTGCTGATAGACCACCCGACACTCCAGTGTCAGGGGCAGTTCCTTGATACCGGGAACAGAAATCACATCCGGCTCTTCCAGATGCAGATCCAGTTCCTTGATCTTATCCACATCCCGGCCGGACTTGCTGCCGCAGAAACCCAGGATCTGCTTTCTGTCCATGTCCTTCAGAGGGACATTGATGGTAAATTCACCGTTTTTATCAAGCAATGCCTTGGTATGGCGGCTCTGACGCACAAACACAGTAAACAGCGGTTTCTTCCACTCTACACCCAGTGTGCCCCAGCCGATGGTCATGGTATTTACTTCTCCATCTGCCTTGGTCGTCACCAGAGCGGCAGTTCCCACCTGCTCCAGAATCTGACCGGCATATTCCCACAGATTGATGTACTTCTTCATAAGCATTCCCTCCGGAATTCAGAATTTTGTACCATCATACTCCGAAACGGTAAAATTTGCAAGCGGCTTTTGCCGAAGAAGATACCGGATTCTATTGACAAAGTGTAAATTTTTGCCTAAACTGTTAGGGAAATTCTGTATTTCGAGGTATTTTTCGTGTTTCGCAGTTTAACCTTCAAGACAGTATGCCTGTCGCTGCTGGGCAGCGCCATCCTGGCATTCGGCCTTTATAATGTCCACGCATTCTCCGGGGTGACAGAAGGCGGTCAATTGGGACTGACCCTGCTGCTTGACCACTGGTTTCATATTTCTCCCGCATTTTCCACCGCTGTCATCAATGTGATCTGCTACTGGATCGGCTGGAAAGCCCTGGGTAAATCTTTTATTGCCCACTCCGCTGTGGCCACCGGCGGTTTTTCCCTGATCTATTGGATCTGTCAGCAGTTTCCCCCGCTTTGGCCTAATCTCGCTAATTATCCTTTGGCTGCGGCGGTGCTGGGCGCTTGCTTTGTCGGTCTGGGCTGCGGCCTTTGCGTAAGAGTCGGCGGCGCTGCCTGCGGTGACGACGGACTTGCCATGAGCATCAGTGATAAGCTGAATATCAAAATCGAGTATGTGTATTTCTTCTTCGATTTTACCATTCTCACCCTATCGCTGACTTATATCCCCATTGGGCGGATTCTCTATTCCCTGGTAACCGTGATGATTTCCAGTAAAATCGTAGGTCTTGTCCAGCGGTTTCAATTTCCCAAAAAGGAGAGAACACATGCATAAAAAAGCTCTGAAAACCGTTTTCCTGGATACGGTTCCCGTAATGACCGGATATCTGTTCCTGGGTATCAGCTTCGGTATCCTGCTGCAGGAAGCCGGTTACGGCCTGCCCTGGGCATTCTCCATGGCGCTGTTTATGTACGCTGGCTCTGCCCAGTTTTTGTCCGTAAGTCTGCTGGCAAACCACGCTTCCATTCTCTCCTCTGCCATTGCGGTGTTTCTTCTGAATGCCCGTCACATCTTCTACGGCATTTCCCTGATTGACGCCTACAAGGACACAGGCAAGAAGAAGCCTTATCTGATTTTCGCCCTCACCGACGAGACTTACTCTTTGGTCACCCAAAACCAGCCTCCCGAAGGTATGAAGCGCCACACCTATTGCTTCCTGGTTTCTCTCTTTGACCATATCTATTGGGTGGCCGGCTGTGTGATTGGATCTGTCGCCGGTAACTTTATTCCCATCAGCTTTGAGGGCATTGAATTTGTGCTGACCGCTCTGTTTGTAACCTTGTTCACCGAGCAGTGGCTTTCTAATAAAAATCATTTTCCTGCTGTGGTGGGTGTTGTTTCCACAGTGCTGTGCCTGGTGATCTTCGGCAAGGATATTTTCCTGATCCCCTCCATGGTGCTGATCGCTGTTCTTATCACCACCACCCGGAAAACCGGCAAGCGGAAGGAGGATGAGGTAAATGCATGATATTCTTCTGATCACCGCAGCGGTTTTGGTCACCATGTCCACCCGTTTTATCCCCTTTCTGATTTTCGGTGAAAAGCGGAAAACACCTGCCATCATCGAATATTTGGGTACGGTTCTCCCCTGCGCCATTATGGGCATGCTGGTGGTATACTGCCTGAAGGATATTTCTTTCCTGGCATCCCCCTTCGGTATCCCGGAGATCATCTCCTGTATCGTTGTGGCCGCACTCCATATTTGGAAGCGCAATTCCCTTTTGAGCATCGGCGGCGGCACAGTATGCTATATGCTGCTGGTACAACTGGTCTTTTAAACGCAAAACACCCGGCTGGAAACAGCCGGGTGTTTTTTATCAGGTAATTTTCATTTTTTCTTTCTTCTGGGCCATGGTGCGCTGATAGATTTCCTCTGTAGCAAAGGAGAGTTTGGTGATCACATTGGACTTTGTGGGACGGCAATAGAAAGAATCGTTTTCCGTAGAAATATCCACATAGTCGCACTTATCAATGGGGCCAAAGTCATACTCCACATGGAGACTGTTGCTTTGCGCGGGTTCTCGTTGGATATAATAGCGCTCACCCCGGTAGAAGCCTTCCAGCCGGAAGCCGTTTTCCGCATCATGGGTCAGCTTGGCCTTGCCCAGGGGGATATAGCGGTATACTCTGGGCAGGGAGAATACTTCTACTTCATCTTCAAAGGAGTAGGTTCCTTCCTCAATCTGCTTTCTCACCTGCTGCCGCTCCCATTCGAACCAGTCAGGGATATGGTCGAACTCTGTCTCTCCGCTTAACGCTCTCAGTTCACCGGTTTCCTCCCAGTTCCAGCGTTTGCCGCAGGCAGTACAGAACAGTTCTGTGCCCTTGGAGTCCATTTTAGACTCTGCCATACAATGGGGACATTGGTAGAGCACCTTGTGCAGACCCTCAGCACGATAAGATTCGGTGATGCGGATGCCTGCCTCCTTCTGATAACGGTAATCATCGTAGGTCAGTTCTTTCTTCAGCAGGGCATTGATCTCAGCTACGGACATCTGGGCAATTTGCTCCGGTGTCAGGATTTTCTTGACGGTGGTATACAGCGGCACCTTGCGCTTTTTCCGGAAATTCCAGAAGGGTGCGTACAGATGGTTACCATGGTGAACCACCGCCACCACCGGCACCTTGTTCATCTTGATCAGCTTGCCCAGGGAATCCGGCAGGAATGCAGTGGTTCCGCAGGGAGAGTAGCGAGCCTCCGGATACATAGCCAGGATATCGCCCCGCTGCAGAACTTTGCGGATAGATTTCACCAGGTGGGTATCGGTGGTGAATTTCCGGGTGGCAATGGCGCCGATCCATTCCAGCAGGAAGAACTTGACCACATAGCCGTCGATACTGACCACATTGCTGACCGGATCCGGCCAGGTAGCTGTGGCTGTCAGTTCAAAGTCGATGAAGTGCATGTGGTTGCTCAGCAGCATATAGGGCGCACGAACGCCCTCCATATCAATTTTCTCCACTTTGTATTTTTTGCCGATCAAAGCAATTTTGGATAAAAACAGAATCAGCCAGGTCCAGAATTTACCCTGGTGCATAGGGTATCTGGCGGTTTTATAGCGCCGCTTATTGCGGTAATTTACATCAATATTCATAGGATCAGCCTCTCTTTCTCGGAAAGATTGTAAAGGATATTTGAGAAAAAGGCAAGAATTTTCCTGTTTTTTCCCTTGCTAAAGTTTTGGAATCAGTGGTACAATATGGAAAACCTTTTCAGGAGTGAGAAATTTGATTCTACTTTGGACAATCGCAGCAATTCTTGTACTGATTCTGCTTGCTGCTTTTATTTGTTTTTATCTGGCTTTCTTTGTACCCAAGCACGGCCCTATCGCCATCGACGACTATTCAATCCCCGAAGGTGAGATCTACGAAGTCTTTCGGGATCAGATGGTTGGCTGGATGAAGGAAGTCCGGGCTATGCCCCATGAAGATGTGTATATCACATCCTTTGACGGATTGAAACTCCATGGCCGCTACTACGAATATGCCCCCGGCGCACCTATGGAACTGATGTTCCACGGTTATCGGGGTAACGCGGACCGGGATCTGTGCGGCGGTGTGCAGCGCTGTTTTGCCTTAAAGCGCAGTGCCCTGGTGGTAGACCAGCGGGCCAGCGCCGGCAGTGACGGCAATGTGATCACCTTCGGTATCAAAGAGCATCGGGATTGCCGGGCATGGGTGGATTTCGCTGTAAAAAAGTTCGGCCCTGATGTAAAGATCATTCTCACCGGTATCTCCATGGGCGCTTCCACGGTGCTGATGGCCGCGGGTGAACCCCTTCCTGCGCAGGTAAAGGGTGTGCTGGCTGACTGCGGTTTTTCCTCTGCCAAGGCAATCATCCATAAAGTGATCCGGCAGTTAAAGCTGCCCCCCAAGCTGGTCTATCCCTTTATTCGCCTGGGTGCTATTCTTTACGGCGGTTTTGACCCGGAGTGTTACTCCGCCGTAGAAGCCGTGAAACACGCCACTTTGCCTACGATTTTCTTCCACGGTGCTGACGATGATTTTGTTCCCGCGGAAATGAGCCAGGAAAACTTTGATGCCTGCGCCGCCAAAAAAGAGCTGGTGACCATTGACGGTGCCGGACACGGATTGAGCTATCCGGTAGATCCGGAAGGCTATCTACAGGCACTTCGTGACTTTTTTGGTCCGGAACTATCCGCAAAAGAATAAGAAAAACCGGCTGGGAATACCAGCCGGTTTCATTATTTCAGAACCACATTCCAATCACTGCCGTCAACCACATACTGAAACTCCGTCAGGTCATCCTGATCAAAAACTTTCAGCATATCCATAAAATCGCTGACTGTATGGATATTCGGCAGTTCTTTTCTTGGAATCCACTCCATTTTCCCTTCCTCGGAAGAAATGAGGTTTCCTTCAAATACATCTGTTTTAAAGAAAAACACCAAATATCTGCCACCATCAATGGGGAACTGCTTGATGCCGCATAAGCGAGGATGCAAAACCGTCAAACCGGTTTCCTCCCGCATTTCCCGAATAACGGAGTCTACAATGGATTCCCCCGGTTCCACATGTCCACCGGGAAAGCAATAGCCACGCCAATCGGTCTTTACCCGATTCTGCAGCAGCAGTTCTTCGCCCCTATGGATCATGCACAGGGTGGTTAACTCCACGCTTTCGGTTCTGCTCACTTCAGTTTCTCCCAATCAGTTTCCTTGAAGCCGGTAAGAACGATATCGCCCTTCACAGCGATAGGCCGCTTCACCAGCATACCGTCGGTCGCCAGCAAACGCAGCTGTTCTTCCTCACTCATTGTCGGGAGTTTTTCTTTCAGATTCATAGACTTATACAGCAGGCCGCTGGTGTTGAAGAATTTCTTCAGAGGCAGGCCGCTTTTTTCATACCAGGTCTTCAGCTCCTCATAGGTGGGCTTATTTTCCTTGATATGACGGTCTTCATAAGAAATCCCATTGGCATCCAGCCACTTTTTTGCCTTTTGGCAGGTGCTGCAGGGGGGATATTCCACAAACAACATAAAAGGTCCTCCAATCACGCTTTTGTCTTTTCATCGGCCCGGAGCAACTCCGGCACGATCAAAACATTTTCCGTATCCATTGCCTGATAGTCCACAGTTTTTCCGGTGATCCGGTTTTCTCTGTTAGACAGTTCTGCCAGCGCTTCCCAGCCGATCAGGCAGGCATGGGTTCTGTCTGCCATATTCTTGCCGATACGCAGAGGCTTCTCACCTGCTGCCAACTGACGGCGGTAGGTTTCTACCCGGCAATCATATTCTTCCCGGGTCATAGGAGAAAATCCCATGGCATAATGGAAGGCGCACCAGCGCAAATGCTCTGTTTTGCTAAGGGTTTCCAGCTGCATCGGTGTCAGATCCCAACCGGATTCCAGCACCTGCTCCCGGGTCTTATGCACCATCTTCAGCATGGCAGGAATAAAGTCCGCCATTGCCCGGCAGCTCATACGGCTGAAATAGTCACAGTGCAGCCAGTGCTGCAGCGGAGTCTTCTCCGGATTCTGCTGATAATGGCTGTTGATACACATAGCCAATGCATCCATTTTCTCCATGGACAGCATATCCGGCCGGTACAAGCTATGGGACTTGACCGTTCCGGTGGCCGGATCAAAGCACTTCACACCCCGATGGCTGCACAGATACGCACCCATGGGAATATTACGCTGGCTTAAATACTCCGTCAGATCCTCGGCAATCTCCTGATTCAGGCGGTCAGAGCCGGTGCAGATGGCCAGATACTTGATTCGGCTGCCCCGCTCCTGGAGATAATCATAGACGGCTTCACAGCGGGCATCACAGGCATGGAAAGAAATATCATACTGCCGCAGCACCTGGGCATAACTTTTGGTAAAGTAGCCCTTCACGCTGTTGCAGTCAGGTGAAAACACAGCCGCACGGAATGTACTTCCCTCAAACTGGCCGTTCATGACAAGGTGGCGCAAAACGGTCTGTCCCACCTGGCCGAAGCCAATGATCACTGCTTCAAAGTCTTCCGTTGCCTTTCCGTTTTCATCAAAGGTCAAATGGTTGCAGGGCGGATAATGGCGCACCAATGTACGGGCTACCAAATCGGTCTCCTGCACCACCGTTACCGTACCATAGCCGTAAGTATCTCCCAGCACCTGTAAGCTGACAGCCGCGGCATTTTCCCGGCTGCGGATCACCAGGCCGGTCTGCTCCGGCGCAATGTTTCCTGCTTCCAAACCCCGCAAGAGCTTTTGAGCATACCGCAGATTATCAGATGCTGTGCCTTTCATGGCATAAAGGGTAATTTTACGGCCGCTGCGGGTCGCACCAATGCTTTTCAAAAACGTTTCCCCACCCTGAGCCGCCTCAGCATCCCAGCGCAGCACACAACCGGCTTTAGCCACCGCTGCGGTTTCCGAAACGCCGGCACTCTCGTCCACAAACACCACCGCTCCGTTCTTTTCCTGCAGCAGCTGCTTTGCCAGGGCAATGGTATCGTCATTGGCACCGTAAATCAGATGCAGTGCACCTCTTCTTGCCAACCAAAGCCGCAGCTTCCGCAATGCTTCTCCGCCTACGGTAGTAATAGCCGCGCTGGCCGTTGCATACAGCGCAAACAGATGCACCACCCAGAACAGCACCTGCATCCAGCCAAACTGCATCAGCGGCGCCGCACTGATAGAACCCCAATCCTTGGCACCCATGTACATGCCGCAAACCGCCAGCAACGAGCGAATAACGGACAAGCAGAAATTGCCAGTGGTGACCATAAAGCCGTAGCCGTAAAAGAACAGGCCGGTCACACCCACGATCACAAAAATGATCCGGGTCACCTTCGCGGTAAATTTCGGCTTTGCGGCCATCACCATGATCAGCGCCAAAAAGCAAACCAGGGTTGCCAAAATAACATATAAAAATTCCATATTCATCCTCCGATAAACTGCGCAGCTGCTCAGTTCAAACCGTAGTATTTTTTCTGCTCTTCCGTCAGGCGGAAATCTCCCAGTGCCTCCCGGGCTCTCTGCATTTGCCGGTCAGTACTGTAGCGGGAATATGCATAGAACACGCCGTCCCAATAACAGACGATTTGATCTTCTTCTGCCTCATAAGTACTGATATGGGGAACAAAGGCCTTACTTTGCCAAAGTGTTCCGTCAATGATATTGCCGGCACCATAGGCATTCAAAATTACATCGCCGTCGGCGGTCTGCCACCAGCCCAACTTTCCGGACTGATTTGTTCCGTAGGACACATTGCTATAGAACGTGTCATACAGTTCCAGTACCGTCCGTGACAAGAGATTTCCCTGCAGGTCATAGCGATAGACCGCGCCGTCATCACAAAGCGCCAGCACCTGACCATCCAGCCAACAGAGGCTCACAACCTTTTTCTCGCCCAGATCCATGGTTTTCATGACTCTGCCGTCTTGGGTTGCCTGCAGGATCCGGTTTCCGTCACCAAGGATCAATAGGCCTTCCTCTGTCAGCGTCCATGTCGGCTGGGACGCATCCGGCAAGGCAGTGCGCATATTGCCGTTTCTCAAATCAACCACGCACAGCCGGTCTTCTCTCAAGATCCACAAATAGGAATCCTGCACCATCAGCAACCGGCTGCTTTTCTTGAAATCAACAATTTCCGATGCAAAGGATTTCAGTTCCACCGGTTCCAGTTCTGTGCCGGTATTCAGATCCATCCGCCACAGCTGCGCTCTGCCGTCACACTCCAGGATGCAGTAGGCAATGTCCTCAGCCAGGAACATAGCGCAGTCGCAGGTGGTTATATTTTCTTCAATGGAAAAATCAACCGGAATCTCGTCCAGCCGACCGGACTCCACATCAAACACAAGAATGCGTTCGCCCCAATTATCCCATTGCCACAGCTTGGTTCCATCCTTAGAAAAGCCCAAAGGATCCAGGGTATGTTCAAATTCCTGCTGCCACATCACACTCTGTCCGGTCAGATCCACCATACTCAGTTCCATACCCGACCAGACCATCATACGATTCTGATGGATCAGGCTGCTGGAAATCGTACCGCCCAGTTTCCCCTGATAAGCCTTGGCCTCCTGATCCCGCATTGGCCGATATACCGTTACATGATAGCTCAGAGGGGTGTGGGTATAGTAGCCTCTGTTGACCTCTGCCAGATTCAGTGCGCCATCTACAAAGGACGCAACCCGACACTGATCCGTTTCATAGTAATAATCGAAGCTGGCGCCGTCCTGGGTAATTCCCCAAACTTCTTCCGTCTCCACCTTCAAAAACAGCGGGATCGCAGGCAGCTGACACTGCAGCAGTTTCTCGCCGGTAGCTGCGTCATGGATCTGAATCACATCGCCGCTTTGAATCAGGATCCGATCGCTATCCGGTACGGATTCGATGGTCCGGCTGCGGCTGAAAATATAGTTGGTAATCTGAGATTCCCACAGCAGCGCCAGGGATCCTGTATCGTAACACAGAATATCTGTACGGTCGGGACTTGTGATTTGGAAAGTCTTATAATTACCGTTATAAATGCCGCTGCTATCACCGCGCATAACGATCAGATTGCCGGCATCTGTAACAGCTGCATGGTCAATAGAGTAACCTCCCGCGGCGAAGCTGGTATCCAGACCCATCACTTCCCGAAGGCTTCCGGTCTGCAGGTCCAGCAAATACACATAATTCATATTTCCGGCAAAGAACTTCACCGGGATCGGCAGATCTCCCCGATTTTCTCTTTGGAAAAACAAGGATGCCATACTGCCGTTTTCCTGCTGGGCATAGGGAATCGGCGGTTGCACCGCTTCACCGGTTTCCGCATTCAAAATCACAAACTCCTGCAGGCCACTATAGTCATTGCACATAGCCAGAATTTTGGTTTTACCATCCAGAAATGCCATGTCCACGCAATGTTCCAACTGCCACAGAAGCGCTCCATCGGGGCTGTAGCACAGCAGCACATCATAAGTACTTGTGGTTGTAAGCAGCAGATTTCCGCCTGCTGTTACAAACATGTCCTCTATCATATAGCTGCTCAGATCAACGGTTGCCAGTTTACGGAAGGTCATGGTATCCCAAACCGTCATGATTTCGCGGGCATCCCGGATAAAAATTCGGGTTCCATCCTCCGATACCCGGTACTGCTGCACCAAGCCGTCCACACTAAAAGCTCCTTGGGCCGTAATTCTGTCTTCAGACTGGTACGCATGCACAGCGGCACTGAGAGCCCGCTCCGCCTCCGGCACATAGGGCCGTTGGTTATTTTCTGCAGGCAGCGCTTCCAGCGCCAGGGCTATGGCTGTCAGCCGATCACCGGCATTGCTCTGCTCAGCCGCTGCCGCTGCCAAATATTCTGATTGATTCCGCAGCGCCTGATCCAGGTTTTCCTGAATCCGCACATTGGCCTCCTGAATTTGAACATTCGCCGCATGCAGATCGTCATTGGCCTTCTGAATGCGAATACTGGTGTGGATAAAGTATGCCATCAGGCACAGCGCAGCCGTCAGGGCCACGGAAAAGGCTGCGATGGTTCTGCGCATCCTGTACTGCCGCTGGCGCTGCTTCAGTTCATCATAGCCGCATTGAAGCAGCGGTGCTGCCAAGCGGGGCAGTTCTTCCTTCACCGCTTTTCGCATTTTCATGCGCCAATCGCAGGACAGCGGTTCGATATCCTTCCGCTCAACTTCCCCCGTGATAGGATTCACTATATCCTCATGGAGCAAAATCTCCGGAATGACATCATAGGGTTCACCATCAGCCAGCACCGTCAGCACCTTGTCCCGACCATGGGTCTTCAAAAAGGTTTCGATCTCCCGCTGCACCCAAACAGACTCTTTGGTATGGGGCGAACAGATCACGATGAGAAAATCGGAATTCTCCAAAGCACGGGTGATATCATCGGTCAAATGGCTGGTAATGGGCAGTTCTTCCTTATCCCGAAACAGCCGCATTGGAACGTTACTGCGCTTTTTAATGGCGCGGGGAATCTTGAACCGTTCCAGGCCTCTATGAATTTGCGTTGCCACCCGGATGTCATCCGGATGATGCCGATAGGAAATAAACGCATGATAGTGGATATTCATACCATTTCCTCCAAAATCTTATCAAAAAATATCATACCACACAAAAAAACAAATGGCAACAATGCGGGTATCGGTGCCGGAGTTTTTGCATGGCCTCACCTTTGGTCATTTGCTCTGTTCGTGTACACTTTAGATATTCTATATTTGATGAAGCTACTTGTATATCATCTCTAATTTTGATAAACTAACCAAAAAAGGAGGGCTTTCAATGGCAACATGGAGTGGCATACGACATAAACTTGAATCAGAATATCTTGCAGAATCATTGCGCGGAAGAATTCGTTACTTTGTCACAACCTACAGAGAAAGCCATGATCAAGTTGGCAGAGCAGCTATTCTTCTTGACGACAAAGAAATTCTGAGAGGAAACTACTTTAACTACTACTTTAAAGATCATCTCATTCCAGATGATCCAAATCGAAAATGGCATGCCATGGATGAAGTCGCACTGAATCATGGTATTTTTGATGAATATAGCTTCTATCATTCTTTTTCCATATTTGATAATCAATCCATTGAGGAAAGCCTTTTCAGCGATGATCTTCTTGTTCGCATATTTGCTATTTTGGATCGCAGAGTTGGCAAACGGCGGTTAATCACCATGCAGGAGCATATGAAAAACGAACCACAAATCTTACAATCATTCTATATCATCAGAATGGACGCTGAAAACATCCCAGTAGCACTTTAGATATCGCTCCCTATAAACTATCTGCAATAAATAATAGACAGATGCCAACAGCCGTACCAGCTGCCGTCATCTGTCTATGGACTTTCCCTCGGCCTAAGAAACATGCCTCCGACATGTTTCTTACCCGCTTTGCGGCCGGTCTTTCAAGTCCGGTGTCCAACAAAAAAGTCCAACACCGAATGGTGTTGGACTTTTTTGTATCCCTTGTATACTTTAGATATCCTACCCACGAATATCGCACCATAAATTAAATGGGTCACTGTCAACAGTCGTACCGACTGCCGCCAGTGACCCATGGACTTTCCCACGGGCTAAAAATTGCTCGCTAGCTCTCAATTTTTGCACCAGTGGGCGCACTGGTGCCGCCCTTTCAAGTCCAGCGCCGCATATCAAAAAAGTCTGTCGACAAAAATCGACAGACTTTTCTGGCAGGGGCACTAGGACTTGAACCCAGAGCCTACGGTTTTGGAGACCGCCGCTCTACCAATTGAGCTATACCCCTATGTAAATATAAAGGGCGCGTTTACGCCCGTATTTTTGGTGGTGGGCCCTCAGGGATTCGAACCCGGGACTATCCGGTTATGAGCCGGAGGCTCTAACCAACTGAGCTAAGGGCCCATTAGTCACACAAGTGCCTGAGCACCAACGCTGGATTATTATAGCATCCTAATAACGTTCTGTCAAGGCATATTTTTGGCATATTCCAGGGAAAGTATTATTTTTCAGGGGTATAAACCCCTGAGTTTATCATTCTTCGCCCTCTATGGCTTTCCGCAATTTCTGCAGCGCCCGCTTTTCAATGCGGGAAATATAGCTGCGGCTGATGCCGGTGACTTCAGATACCTCCCGCTGGCGCATGGGTGGATTGCCACGCAAGCCATAGCGCAGCTGCACCACTTCCCGCTCCTGATCTGTCAGCACCCTCTGTAGCGCCTCTCTCAGCTGATGAATCTGCTCCCGGGTACTGATCCGCTCCAGCAGATCCATATCCTCTGCCACCACATCCATCAGCGACAAGGCTGCGCCATCGGCTCCTGTTTCAATATAGTCGGACAACGATACATCCTGGGCACTTTTCCGCTGGCTGCGGAAGTACATTAGGATTTCATTTTCTGCGCATCTGGCCGCATAGGTAGCCAGCCTGGCTCCTTTTGAGGCATCAAAGGTCGAAATTCCCTTGATCAATCCGATCGTGCCAATGGAAATCAAATCCTCCTGATCGGCCGACTGTGCATAATACTTCTTGAAGAGTTGATGCTTGCAGATGGGTTATGAGGCGAGTAAATCGACTCATATCTATGCCCTAATTTGAGAATAATCTCTAAATGGATCTCTTCTTTGGTGCTTTCTTTCTTCACGATGACCTTATCCAGGATAGTCGCCACCAGTGCGGTATTGATACCATCTGTGAAGCTCAGCTCCTTGTCCAATTTTCGGCGAATGGCATCCACATCCATATCCTGAGAACCGGCCTTGATCTGCTCCTGCTGAATCGCTGCCAACTGCGATTCCTGGTTTTTCAGCTGAACATTCAATGCGTCATTGTGCTCTTTGAATTCGAGGGTGGTGATTGCACCGGCGATATGCAGATCCAGCAGCCGGTCTTTCTTGACCTTCGTAGCTGCGATCTCCCCTTCTGCATACGCGATCATTTTCTCAAAATCCACTTCTTTGGGTACACGGGTCAATACCTTCACCAACGCATCGATGATCGCCTGTTTGTCTTTCATCATCTTAGTGAAAATTTCCGCTAAGATCCTGTCCAGTTCCTCACTGCGAACCTGCGGTGCAGAGCAAGCTGCCCTACCCTTCTGCCGGTAGACCTTGCACTGCCAGACCTCCTTGTCCCCTGCTGCACTTTTCAGCACCTGCCGATGAAAGGTAGTACCGTGTTCTTCGCAGATAATTTTTGTGCTGTACGGATAACGATTGTGATAGGATGCACCGCTGCTCTTTGACATCATTTCCTTTCTCCTCTCTTTGTAAAGGGCGTTTGCCCGATCCCATAGCTCCTCACTAACAATGGCAGGGATGCTGGGGTCCGGGTACATGACCCATTCGCTTTCATCCAGAAAAGCCTTTTTCTTGGTGCGGTAGTCCAGGTTTTGCGTTTTGTTTCCGCAGTACCAACCCTTATATTTAGGATTCTCAAGCATGTGCCGAATGGTCAACACATTGAAGGCATTGCCCTCCCGACTGGTATAGCCCATCTCGAAGAGTTTCTGAGAGATCTTGCGTGTACCCAATCGGTGGTTCGCGTACAAATCAAAGATAATCCGCACGATCTCAGCTTCCTCCTCATTAATCGTCAGTACGCAATCCTTTTTATCGTAACCATAGAGCCTGTCATTGCCCAACACATGGCCGTTTTTAATCGCCTGCCGAAAGCCAAATTTCAAACGCTCAGACAACTTACGCACTTCGTCCTGTGCAACGCCTGCCATGATAACAAGGCGGAACTCGCTGTCTGTATCCAAAGTGTTGATATTATCGTTCTGGAAAAACACACCTACATTGTGTTCCAGCAGTTCCTGAGTGTACTTAATACTGTCCAGGGTAGAACGGGAAAATCGTGATATCTCTTTCGTAATGATAAAATCAAAAAGTCCTGCCTTGGCATCCCGGATCATGCGGTTAAAATCATCGCGCTTCTTTGTACTGGTACCGGAGATGCCTTCATCAATGTATCCCGGCACAAATGTCCAGTTGGGTTTACTCTTGATCAGTTCGGTGTAGTATTGCACTTGGTTTTCCAGAGAGTTTAACTGTTCGTCTTGATCTGTAGATACACGGGCATAGAATGTCACACGCAAGGGAAGGTCGAAAAATGACCTTCCCATACGCATTTCAGCCCGAATTCTGCGTATGTCCATCTGCTTCCTCCTTTCTGTCGGCATCATGGTAGCAGAAGAATTCCGGCCAGCCCAATGTGTCAAGGATATTACATCTTGCCTTATCATGTACATCCTGTGTGATCAAATTATCATCTTTAAGGGTTTGCAACAGCACGCACAGAATATCCTGTTTCAAATTCATCATCCACTGTCACCTCGTTTTACCATATGAATTCTCTCTCCCCATCTTTCCTGTTAGCGGATCCACGCTGTCCCATATACAATGAAAAAGCACACTGACAGTATGGAAATAAAGCGATGATAATCTTGCCATTTCGGCAAGGGGCTTTTTAAGAAATTATGTCAACCTGTAGGGTATAGGTTAATCCATTAATAAATCCAAATACAAGTACCCCCTAAATGACAACAAAGAAGGAATCGAGCATTACGATTCCTTCTTTGCTGTCGTTTGTCTGGCCACCAAGGACACGGGGAATATAAACTTGCCGCCAGTCATACCGGTCAGTTCATTATTCACGATCAGCTCCACCGCTTTTTCAACCATTTCCTTTATTGGCTGACAAATCGTGGTGAGCTCCGGCGATAATAGGGATGCAAAAGTAATATCATCGAAGCCAATTAACTGCACCGTATCCGGCACGGCGATTTTTCGCTTATGAAGTACTTTGTAGGTAGAAATCGCTACGATGTCATTACAGGCAATGATGCCATCCACATCCGGAAACTCTTTTAAAAGTTTCTCTGTCATGGCGATACCCTGATTAAAATCATAGTCACACTCTACTGTTCGCTCGGGAATATCACGTTCTCTGCACACATCCAAGTAACCTTGGTAACGGGCACGGGCGCTGTATCGGTATTGAGGGCCTTTGATACAGACAATCTTTTTACATCCGTTCTCAATCAGATGCTCCATAGCCATTCGGCCGCCTTCGTAATAGTCGCAGAAGACACAGGCTTCCACATTCGCACCATAAAGCATGGCATCCAAAGCAACTACAGGAATCGGGCATTTGTTGATGATCTCCCGCACATATTCACTGCAGGAAGCGATGATAATGGCATCCGCATTCATGCTCACAAGCATTTGTACTGCGGCTTTTTCTTTTTCCGGGTCATAACCCGTATTGCACAGAAACGGGCGATAGCCATGTTGGAGCGCCATTGTATCTATATGGGCAGCCAATTCTGTAAAGTAGGGATTGCGAATGGACGGAAC
>JAFOBK010000041.1 GCA_017381835.1 Oscillospiraceae bacterium
CATCAGCTGCTTTGTACCCTCTGCGTCAATTCTCTGAATGGGAATGCCGCCAAAGCCCAGGCTGGAAATCTTCAGACCGGTCTTACCTAATACTCTATATTCCATAATATTTCCTCCAATTATCGGTTTTTTCTTATTATAGCGCAGAAAAAACCAAATGGCAACAAAAAGGACGCACCTTAGTGCGTCCTTTCCTTTGATATTTGGTTATGCGCGCAGCTCGTCCAGCAGCTTGCAGCCTTCTTCTACGATCAACTCCGCGGAGCCAGCCTTGAAGCTGGAACTTCTTGCTTCGTAGCCACCCTCTTCATAGGCATCCATCATGGGGAAGTAACCTCTGCAGCCATTGGTCAGGCAGCAAGGCAGCACCAGATCCCAGCCTTCGGCTTCCTTCAGGCCTCTGCCGACACCGGTGAAAGGCTCGCCGGGAATACCGAACAGCGCCACATTACCCACAGCAACGCCGATGAAATTCATGGGGAAGCTCTTGGGGCCATGCTCCAGGCGCACCATGCGGGCAGCTTCTGCCACCACAGTGGTCAGCTCCATACCCTCAAAGGGAATTTCATCGTCCTTGCCGGCCATATGCAGATCATTGAGGATATGTGCCTGCTTGGCCTCCTCAGGAGTAGGCATGGAGGAAGGAATGTCGATGGTCTTTTCCAGGGTTTTCAGGGAGTCCACATCGGTGTAATTGACCTTATCGAACACCTGCAAAACCGCAGCCGCCACCACATTGCCCATATGGCGGGCATGACCGTAGCCACGGTCCACATCGTCAAAGTCATGGAATGTATCGTTGAAATCGCCGCCCTTGGCATTCACATTCACATGGTTTACATCACCCTGGGCACCGTTAAAGAAGATAGACTTCACATTATCCAGGGATTTCTCCAGGCGATGACGGAACAGAGTGGGCCAGTCGCCGGAGATCAGGCTGTCGCCAACCACATCGGGATGGTTGCCGAAGTTTGCCAGGACGATGGTATCGCCTTCCCGGTCAAAGCGCAGCACATTGACACGCTCATCCACATCGCCGATGGGATGGAGAATATCGGGATTGCCCACACCGGGATTGGTACGGACCTTGCCGTCCTTCATACGGAAGCGGCGGACAAAGGCTACCTTGGGCGCATTGCCCACAGCCCAACCCATCTTGGCAGGCTTCAAGTCCTTCAGCGCCAGCAGAGCCGCATCTGCCAGCTTCCGGCGCAGATAGTAGAAGTACTCCGGCAGCAGGGGGTGATTCTCATAGTCAGCCAGCAGCACCAGATCCTTATCATAGGTAGGGCAGGTGCTGGGGCCGGTATGGGTATGGGTAGCGTGCAGAAATACACAATCCGCAGGAAGTCCGGTGACTTCGCAGATATGGTCACGGTAAGAATTGGCAACAGTTTCAGAAAAACCGCAGTTGTCAACGCTCAGCAGCACGACCTTCTTATCTTCCACCGCCAGAGCCAGGGCATTGACTTCCAGTTCGTCCAGTACACCTTCGGCAAAACGGGGTTTGTAGTAACCGACGATAGGGATGCCCAGAGGCGGCGTAACATCCAGACGGCCAAAGCCGGCCAGCAATTTATTCATAGGGTAACCTCTCTTACAGCAGAACCTTGCCTACGATCTTCTTTACATTCTTTGCCTCACCGTACCAGCAGTTGGGCGCATGGGCATCCTGGGGCAGCAGGATGATGAAGCTGCCTGCGGTCAGATGAATGGGAGTAGCATCCGCATCAAAATCAGCCAGCAGGTAATCGCCGTCGGGATTATACTCAGAAGTGATGTTGCTCAGCTGAGAAACGGGCTTAACATAGATGGTCTCCTCACCTTCTACCATGTACATCACATCGGCATATGCGCGGTGTGCCTCGAACTTGGCATTGGCGGGGTCATTGGTGGTGTAAGCATTGCGGTTCAGGAAAACCTTGTCGCCGTCGATCTCAATTCTGCCGGTCTCATAGTTTTCGGGAGTGTAAGCAGCAACAGCCTTCAGAGCCAGGTCCAGACCTGCATGCAGGCCAGCGTAGGAAGCAGCGTTTTCAATAATATCCAGAATCATCGTATTTTCTCCTTATATAAATGTATTTGAAAAGACCTTCCGGGCAGAATCTACCCGGAAGGTATGGGATTCATTAGATTTCGCCCATTGCCTTCAGGGCAGCGGTGACTCTTTCCTTATCAGCATCGGGAATATCACGGTTGTAGTCCTGTGCAAAGTTACCCTCGCAGCCCAGCAGGTTCATAGCATGGGTGAATGCCTTCATGAGGCACGGAGTGGTCAGGAACAGATTGCGCAGAGCCAGGATGTCATCCAGGTGCTTGCCTGCAGCTGCGTAATCGTCAGCAGCCAGAGCCTGGTACATCTTCTGAGCGGTCTTGGGAGTGCATGCGAACATGCCGTCCAGGTTCTTGTTGATGCCCCACTTGTAAGCGATATCGAAATCATCGATATTGGAGTACATCATGGTGAAGTCCTCAGGGCGATCCTCTGCACGGTGCAGAATTCTCTGAGTAACCAGGTTGCCGGACTTGATGCCCTTGATCAGGGGGTTCTTCCACAGACGCTTAACGGTAGCGGGAGCAGTTGCGGTCTTGGTAACAACAGCCAGGTCGTACAGATAAGTATGTCTGCCGGAACGGTTAGCGATCTCGTTATAGAAGTCGTAAATGTTATCCTGGGTAACAGTTGCATAGTAAGGCACGGTGGAGACGATGCCGTCAATGCCGTCGATATCCTTCAGTGCTTCCACGCGGTCCATAACGCGGTGGATGGATACATCGGTGACGCCTACCAGCACGGGGATTCTGCCCTTGGCAGCCTTAACGCTCTCAGCCGCTACCTTGGCATACTCGTCCTGCTTGATATAAGTCATCTGACCCATGGAACCCATGACCAGCAATCCGGACGCGCCGGCTTCGATCTGCTGCTCGATCTGGTTTGCCATACTGCCGGGAATAAAATTGCCGTTTTCATCCAGGGGAGTGCCTAATGCAGTGTAAAAACCCTTTTCCATTATAATTTCCTCCAATTTATTTTTTCCTGTTTAATCGGTTACCCGATGTGTTTTCTTACCAAATTCTGGGATCCAGCACTCTGCGGGGGGTATCCAGGAAAGCCTTACGCAGAGCGTCCATATGATCAGCAGTCAGCTGCAGGCGGCCGGCGATCATATCGCAATTGCTTGCTACCTGCTCAGGGGTCTGGCAGCCCAGCACCACAGAGGTGACCGCAGGTACGCTCAGCACATAGCTCAGCGCCAGCACAGCGGGGCTGACTTCAAATTCCCGGCACAGCGCCTGGAACTTTTCCAAAGTGGGATAGCAGAACGCCATCTTCTCAGGAAGCTTCTGAGGATCCATAAACACCAGGCCCTGCAGGAATACGCTTCTGGTAAAGACGCATTTGCCTGCCTTCTCCAGCGCTTCCAGTTCACCGCTCTCCTGCTTGCCCCAGTCGAACACATTCAGAGGGATCTGCATGGCATCGAATTCAGAATCCGCCATCACCCGGTAGTCATGCTCGGAGTAAGCAGAGATGGCGCTGGTACGGATCACACCGGATGCCTTCAGATCCGCAAACACCTTGGTGCATACCTCGGGGTTCTTCGCATAGTCGGCAAAGTCATGGAGCATCAGCATATCCAGCTTGTCCACCTGCAGATCCGCACAGCACTTTTCCGTCTGGCGGAGGATGTCATCCCGCAAAGCATCCTTGGAGCTATGATCCAGAGGGCCGATCTTGGTAATGATATTGGGCTTGGGGCCACGGTCTGCAGCTACCCAATTACCGATGACCTTCTCGGAATCACCGTAGTTATTGGCTGTATCCCAGGTGTTGACGCCCAGCTTGGCTGCGGCATCCAGCACCGCAAAGGCTGCATCCTGGGTAGGCTTCTTGGTAGAACCCACCATACCATAGTCGATGCCCAACTGAACGGTACCTAAAGTAAAGAGCGATACATCCAAATCCTTGATCTTACGATAATCCATAAGTTCCTCCTTACCAGATAGTCCAGCCGCCATCCATGACGATGGTTTCACCGGTCACATAGTTGGCTGCCTCGGAAGCCAGGAAGCAAACGGGACCCTTGATATCGTCTTCATTTGCCCAGCAGCCCAAGGGGCAGTTGTCAATATAAGTCTTCTGGAAGGCCTGCTTATCGGGATCATCTGCAAGACCCGGGTTGAAGCCGCCGGGTGCGATGGCATTGACACGGATATGGTGCTTGCCGTAACGGCCGGCCATATACTTGGTCATACCGATCATTGCCCACTTTTCCGTGGTATAGTTCACAGGCTGATCGCCCCAAGTTTCAGGATAGAAGGGGAAATGGGGGCAGTCCAGGCCACGCATAGAGCTGATATTGATGATGCTGCCGCTTTCGGCGGGGATCATATACTCCAAAACCGCCTGGCTCAGCAGCAGCTGACCCTGCAGGTTGGTATCGGCAGAGGCCTGGAGCTTTTCACGGGTAGCATCCTGGAGGCTGACCATATTTCTGCGGTCAACGGCATTATTCACAAGGATATCGATCTTTCCGTAACGGTCGTAAACTTCCTTGGCAAGCGCCTTGATGGAATCATCACTGCTCAGATCCAAAGACAGGCCGATTGCTTCATGGCCACGCTCCCGCAGTTCGGCAGCGTATTCTTCACACTTAGCACCGTTACGAGAGGCAATCACCACAGTTGCATCCATTTCGCACAGACCTTCCGTAATGGAAGAGCCGTAAAGACCACGGCCGCCGGTGACAATCGCTACCTTACCCTTCAGGCTGAACAAGTCCTTGGCATGCTTCATCGTCAAATCATCCTTTCTTCATTAGAAAACGAAAACGCAATATGATATGCTACTATCATTATACTTTGATTTCATCCAAATGCAACGGCACAAACTGTCATAAATTATGAATTTTTGGCGCAAAAAGACGGTCTTACGCTCCCCGCTTTTCCCGGCGGTACTGGGCAGGGGTGATACCCGTATGCTGACGAAAGGCGCGGAAGAATGCCGCATTGTCCGCATAGCCCACCTTGGTGCTGATCTCATTGACACTGGCATCGGTACTACGCAGCAGATACCGGGCCAAATCCATTCTGGAATTGATCAGCTTCTGACGGAAGCTGATACCGTAGAGTGTCTGCATTTTCCGGATCAGCTGCCTCTGAGAGCAGTGCAAATACTCCGCCAGTTCCTGACGGGTCTGCCGCTCCGGAGGATACTGGGCAAAGAAATTATCAATCCGCTCGATCTCATCCTCCTGGGTCAGCGCTTTCTCCTTCCGGGAAGTCTGCGCCGTTCCTGCCTGCACTCTGCGCAGACACAGGATCATCAGCTGGGAAAACTGGGCGCTTGTCAGCTCCTGGCTGAGAAAGGTGTCCTCATCCATCTCCGTAAGGATATCCCGGCAAACAGCCACTGCCTGACTGCCTGGGTCAAAAAAGCGGTAACCGGTGCGGTGTATGCTCTCCAGGGCATCCGCAAGGGAGGGATCTACAGAAAAAGAAAGGGAAAATCTGCAAAAGGGTTCCGAGACCGTGCTGGGGGCATGGAATACATTGGGCGCGATCAGAACTGCCTGCCCCGGCGCCATGGGGTGGGTCTTCTCGTCAAAGGCCAGGGTACAGGTGCCCTCCAGGATAATATGCAGTTCATAGCAGGTATTGCTGTGACGGGCGGTATTCCAGCAGCTGCGGTTGGCTGCAGCCAGGCCGCCCCAGGCCAGGTATGGGATCAGCCGGCTGAGGGGAGCCTCCCAGGGTTTTGTGATTTTACTCATATGTATACATCCACTACTATATAATAAAAGAAATCATCACTGTATTATCACTTTATCAAACTTACGCCGCTTCGTCAATAAGCAGCCGCAAGTTCCTTATGAAAGATGCTATGTTTTAGTTGACAAGTGCTTCCTTTCTTTGTACTATTTGTTTAGGCGAGTGATACGAAATTTCACCACTGATGTTTACATTCCCATTGACAAGACGAGAAAGGAAAGTGTATCAAATGGCTGAATCTTATTATGGCAATACCGGCGCAATGAAAATGCGCGAGAGCCGCGTGCTGAGAAAGCTGCGGGCTGGCAAGGTCGCTACCTGTATGAAGCTGAATCTGCTGGATCCTCGTATCGCAGAGCTGGCAGGTATGTGCGGTTTTGACTGCATTTGGATCGATATGGAGCATGTTCCCACCGACTATACCACCGTCGAAAATATGGTCCGTGCTGCAAAGATCTATGACACCGACGTTCTGACCCGTGTTGCAAGAGGCCCCTACAGCAATATGACCGTTCCCCTGGAAGCTGACTCCACCGGTATCATGGTTCCTCACCTGATGAGCCTGGAAGATGCCAAGCAGGTTGTCTACTACACTAAGTTCCACCCCATCGGCCGTCGCCCCATTGATGGCGGCAACGCTGACGGCAAGTTCTGTCTGATCGATGCCAACGATTACATCCAGCAGGCAAATGACCAGCGCTTTGTCATCGTTCAGATTGAAGATCCCGAGCCTCTGGCTGAGCTGGAAGAGATCTGCCAGCTGCCCGGCATCGACATGATCTTCTTCGGCCCCGCTGACTTCTCCCAGGGCGCCGGTTATCCCAACGATTTCGGCAACCCCGAGCTGCTGGAAGTCAAGAAGCTGATCGCCAAGACCGCACGCAAGTACGGCAAGTTCGCCGGTACCGTCGGCGGCCCCGGCAACCAGGACGAGCTGATCGCTATGGGTTACCAGTTCATCAACCTGGGCGCAGACGTTGTGGCTCTGTCCAACTACTTCAAGGGTATTGTGGACGGCTGCACTGACAAGGATGCCAAGATGCCTTAATGCTATATGTAAAAGGGTGTACCGGAAGGTACACCCTTTTATGATAAGCTCATGAATAAATACCTGCCGTAAGCACTTACGAAGCTTCCGAAAATCGCAATCATTTTGTTAATTTCACCATATAAAATCGGGTTGTTAACAAGTTTATCTTTCGTTTTCGAAACTTTTCGTTTGCAAACCAACAGCATGCAGAAATGGCATCAAAAGTCAAGTATGCAAATTGCAAAAAATATCACAAGTCTTTTGTATGTTATCCACAAATTTTGTTGACTTTTCTTTCGCATTATTGACATGATGCAGTAGAAAAAGTAAAATAAATGCATCCGGAACAAAGTATACGACTTTGCACATTCTTGAAATTGCAAAGTTCTAAGAATGTGCCGGGAAAATTTTAAGGAGGAAAGAAACAAATGAAGAAACTGTTAGCTCTGCTGTTGGCTCTGGTCATGGTTATTGGCCTGGCAGCTTGCGGCGCAAAGGCTCCTGAAGCAGCTCCCGAAGCAGCTCCTGAAGCAGCTCCCGCTCCCGAGGCAGCTCCCGAAGCAGCTCCTGAAGCAGCTCCCGAGGCAGCTCCCACCACTATGTACGCAATTACCGGTCCTTCCGAAGTGTTCGAGATTCCCTGGTTCAACGCAGGTCCTCACACTTGGGTTAAGGCAATGTTCGAGCCCCTGATCGGCTTCGATGCAAAGGGCGATCCCACTCTGGAAGCTGGTATGGCATCTGCCTACGAGTTTGCACCCGACGGCCTGTCCGCTACCGTCACCCTGCGTGATGGTCTGAAGTGGCACGACGGCACCCCCGTTACCACCGACGACGTTCTGTGGTCCCTGCAGACCTGTGCTGAACTGACCGATACCGTTCAGGCTCTGGTTAAGGGCGGCGCAACCAACGTTGACTTTGAGAAGACCACTGTTGACGGCAATACTATTAATTTCGTATTCAAGGGCCTGAATGTTACTCAGCTGCAGGCATTCTGCCAGACCCACATTCTGCCCAAGCACTGCCTGGAGAACTCTGATGCTACCGTTCTGCAGCAGGATGCATTCTGGCAGGCACCCATCGGCTCCGGTCCCTGGAAGCTCGAGTCCTGCGTTATGGGCGAGTATGCTAACCTGGTTCCCTTCGAAGAGTACTGGGATGGCGCACCCTCCTTCAACATCTACCTGACTCCCTCTCACATCGACGCTGACCCCAACTTTGTTACCAAGGTTCTGGACGGCAAGCTGGACTACGCATACACCAAGACCTACGCTGACGTACAGGCTCTGGCAGGCGTTGAAGGCGTCACCGTTACTCCCGTTTCCGTTCTGTACACCCGTTGGATCAACTTCAACCAGTTCCCCAAGGTTGCTGGCGAAGTTAACCCCCTGTCCGATCTGCGTGTCCGCCAGGCTATCACCATGGCTCTGGACCGTAAGCTGATCTGCGAGCAGGTCTTCGGTGGCGCAGCTGATCCCGGCGACGGCACCCTGACTCCCACCGGTACCGCATGGAAGGTCGAAGGCCTGGAGGCTTACGACTACAACCCCGAGATGGCAAAGCAGCTGCTGGCTGAAGCAGGCTATGACTTCAACCGCGTTCTGACCATGGGCTACTACTACACCGATCAGACCACCCAGGATCTGGTTGCTATCATGCAGCAGATGCTGGCTCAGGTTGGTGTTAAGATCGAAGGCTGGCTGATCGAAGGCGATACCGCTACCCTGCTGAACACCATGCCCGGCGATGCTACTGACGCAGCTCGTCTGGATCCCACCAGCGTTTCCAATGTTAAGTGGGACCTGTGCTACGCAGCACTGGCAGCTACCTCTTACCACAACTACTACCAGCGTTTTGCTTCCGGCGAACTGGGTGGCGTTGCTAACTCCGCTCCCAGATCCGACGAAATCGATGCAATGGTTGCTAAGCTGATGAACTCTGCTAACGTAGAGGATCAGAAGGCTGCATACGCTGAGCTGGAGAAGTGGCAGGCAGAAAACCTGTACATCATGCCCATGTACTATCAGCCCATCTGGCTGGTCACCACCGACAAGATTACCCACAACCTGGATCTGAGCAACCTGGGCAATCCTCAGTTCGACTGGGATATGAGCATGCACGAGTGGACTCTGAAGTAATTTAACTTCATCAGTTCTCCCAAAACTAAACAGTTAGGCTAAGTTATGGGGGCGAAGTATCATATGATACTTCGCCCCTTATCACAATCGACGATCCGTCCCGAAAAGAGAACGGAACTCTTTTCGGAACGGATTGGAAAGAGGTGTATATATGGGAAAATATATTTTAAAGCGTATCTCTACCTTTATCCCCATGGTTTTGGTCATGAGCTTCCTGATTTACGGCGGCATCGAACTGGCACCCGGTGACTTTGTCAGTAAGATGATCCCCCTGGATCAGATTGCAATCATGTCCCCTGAGGAAATCGCTGCCGTCCGCGCAGCATACGGTCTGGATCAGCCTTTTGTTATCCGCTACTTCAAGTGGGTTTGGCAGATCCTCCAGGGCAACTGGGGCAACTCCATGGCCTCCGGTGTTCCTGTTCGCGAGATCATTGCACAGAAGCTGCCCATCACCATGGAGCTGGCTTTGACAGGTCTCGTACTCTCCGCAATTCTGGGTTGTATCTTCGGCATCATCTCCGCTCTGAAGCGCGGCCAGCTGGTTGACCAGGTTCTGACTTTCGCCGGTATCGTAGGTCTGTCCGTTCCTCAGTTCTTCTTCGGCTCCCTGGCTATCCTGTTCTTCGCGCTGAAATGGCATCTGCTGCCCTCCGGTGGACGTACCACCATGGAAATGGTTTACTGGTGGGAGCATCTGGAGTACCTGATCCTGCCCGGTTTGGTTCTGGGTATCACCCAGACCGCATCTGTTATGCGTTATGCCCGTTCCTCCATGCTGGAATCCATGAATAAGGATTTCGTTAAGACCGCTCGCTCCAAGGGCCTTCCCGAATGGAAGGTTAATCTGAAGCACGGCTTCCGTGTTTCCATGATGCCCGTTGTTGTTTTGCTGGGTCTGCGTATCCCCTTCCTGATTTCTTCCTGCGTGGTTATTGAAAATGTATTCCAGTGGCCCGGTATCGGTCAGACCTTTAAGGATGCAGTCTGGATGGGCAACTATCCTCTGGTTATGATGATCGCTCTGATCATGGTTATCATGGTTCTGATCATCTCCCTGTTCCTGGATATTATGACCAGAGTCCTGGATCCCCGTGTTAAGTTTAATTAAAAGGAGGCGAATCAGTTATGACTTTTGGTGAAAAGCGTTTTAACAAGAAATTAGATAAGATTCGCCGCTTGGAAGAATCCGGTGTTCTTGCCAAGAAAAAGAAGAAGAGCCGTGCGTTTAACAAGTTTTTGAGCAACAAGCTGGCTGTATTCGGCACCTGCTTGTTCATCATCATCCTGCTTGCTTGTATCTGTGCACCTCTGCTGACCCCCTATGATCCCGCTGCCATCGACCTGATGAATATGTCCAAGGCTCCCAATGCTGAGCATATTTTCGGTACTGACAAGATCGGCCGCGACCTGTTTGCCCGCTGTCTGTACGGCGGCCGTACTTCCATTTTGATCGCCGGCGCCGGTTCTCTGGGCGGTGCGGTCATCGGTGTTATCCTGGGCTGCTTCGCTGGTTACAAGGGTGGCTGGTTCGACAAGATCACTATGCGTGCATCTGAGATCTTTATGTCCTTCCCCCAGCTGATCCTGGTTCTGGTTATGCTGACCATCATGGGTCAGTCCATGGTCAACATCATCATCATCTTCATCTGCACCGGCTGGTCGGGCGTCTACCGTCAGGCAAGAGCCGCAATGCTCTCCATCCGCGAGGAAGAATATGTGCAGGCACTGCATGCATTTGGTCTGAACGATATGATCGTCTGTTTTAAGCACATGCTGCCCAACGCACTGAGCCCTGTTATCGTTAACATTACCATCAACTTTGCAACCATGATCCTGGAAGAGGCTTCTCTGAGCTTCCTGGGCCTGGGTGTTCCTATGGAAATCCCCACCTGGGGCAACATTCTGAATGCTGCACAGGATCTGCACACCCTGCAGAATGCATGGTGGATCTGGCTGTTTGCCGGTATCGTTATTTCCCTGTTCGTTATGGGCGTCAGCTTTATGGGCGATGGTATCCGTGATACCACCGACTCCTCTATCCAGGGTTAAGGAGGTCTGAATATGAGTGGCGAAAGCGTTATTTCCGTAAAGAATATTAAGACCTACTTCTATTCTGAAAACCGCTGCAACCGTGCAGTTAACGGTGTCAGCTTTGAGGTCAAGCGCGGCAGAACTCTGTGCGTTGTTGGTGAATCCGGCTGCGGTAAGTCCGTTACCGCTTCCTCCATCATGCAGTTACTGCCCAGACTGGCCCGTATTGAAGAAGGTCAGATCATTTATCACAGCGAAGACAGAGGCGATATTGAGATCCAGAATCTGCCCCGTAACGGCAAAGAAATGCGCCAGCTCCGCGGCAAGGACATCGCTATGATCTTCCAGGATCCCATGACCGCACTGAACCCCGTGTTCAAGGTCGGTGATCAGATCGCAGAAAACATTATGCAGCACGAGAAGGTTTCCAAGAAGGAAGCTATGGCACGCGCACTGGAGCTGCTGACTCAAATGGGTATTCCTGAGCCTGAAAAGCGCATCAATCAGTACCCCCACGAGTTTTCCGGCGGTATGCGCCAGCGTGCAGTCATCGCTCTGGCAATGAGCTGCAATCCCAAGGTTCTGCTGGCTGACGAACCCACCACCGCTCTGGACGTTACCATCCAGGCTCAGATCTTCGAGCTGATGGATATGCTGAAGCGTGAGCATAATACCGCTATTATGCTGATCACCCACGATATGGGTGTTGTCAGTGAACTGGCAGATGACGTTCTGGTTATGTACATGGGCAATGTTATCGAGTCCGGTACCGCCCGTGAAGTTCTAAAGAATCCCAAGCACCCCTACACCAAGGCACTGCTGGCTTCTATCCCTATTCTGGGCAGAAGCAAGGATCAGCAGATCAATCCCATCCGCGGCATGACTCCCAACCCCTACAACCGTCCCAAGGGTTGCCAGTTTGAGCCCAGATGTGATTTCGCATGCGATAAGTGCAGAGAGTGCATGCCCGATGAGACCAAGCTGGACGGCACCCACATGGTGCGCTGCCATAACTGGGAGGAGGCCGACAAATGAGCGAAAGAAAGCCGATTATTACCGTTAAAGGTTTAAAGACCCACTTCCCTGTTAAGGGTACCAAGAAGGTTGTCCGCGCAGTTGACGGCGTTGACCTGGTTATCTACGAAGGTGAGACCGTTGGCGTTGTCGGTGAATCCGGTTGCGGCAAGACCACCCTGGGCAAGACCATCCTGCAGCTGATCCGCCCCACCGGCGGAGAGGTCATCTATGAATTCGAAGATGGCCCCGCTGATCTGTGCAAGATGAACTACCGTCAGCTGGATAAGGCAAGACGGGAAATGCAGATTGTCTTCCAGGATCCCCAGTCCTCCCTAAACCCCTCCTTCACTGTCTATCAGTCCATGTCCGATCCTCTGAAGAAGTTCGGCCTGAAGACCAAGGCAGAGCGCAGACAGCGTGTCGGCGACCTGCTGGAAGAAGTTAACATGCAGCGTGAGTACATGGATCGCTATCCCTCCGAGTTCTCCGGCGGTCAGCGTCAGAGAATCGGTATCGCCCGTGCACTATCCATCGACCCCAAGGTTATCGTCTGTGACGAAGCGGTTTCCGCTCTGGACGTTTCCATTCAGGCTCAGGTTCTGAACCTGATGAACGATCTGAAGCGCGATCGCAACCTGACTTACATCTTCATCTCTCACGATATGTCTGTTATCGAGTACATCTCCGACAGAATCGTGGTTATGTACCTGGGTAAGATCATGGAGATCTCCGATGCAGAAGAGCTGTATAAGAAGCCTGTCCATCCCTACACTCAGGCTCTTCTGTCCGCTATCCCCGTGGCCGATATCGACCACCAGAAGGAGCGTATCCTGCTGGAAGGCGATGTTCCCTCCCCCATCAATGTTCCCTCCGGCTGCCGTTTCCATACCCGCTGCCAGCACTGCCAGCAGATTTGTAAGGAAAAGGAACCCGAGCTCAAGACCTACATTGAGAACGGCAAGGAGCATATGGTTGCCTGCCACTTCTCCGACAAGGCTTTCGAAGCCTGATTGCACAGCAAAAGCGCCGCATCCACCCGGATGCGGCGCTTATTTCTTTCTAATGTCATCTGTCAGCCTCTGAGAACCGATAATACATACGCTTGTGCAGGATCATTCCGAAGGTATAGCCTACCGCACAAGCCACCAGAACCGTCCAAACCAGGCCCTTATCCAGCAGGTGTGCAGTCACATAGGTAGAGATCGTAGAAACCAGGAACAGCAGTGTATTGCGCCATGCATTATAGGCGCCGGCAATTTGCGGATCTACAATATGAATCACCATGATGGGGATGGTGCAGTCAATCAGCATCTGACCGGTGTAGACCAGCAGGTACAGGAAGTAGAACAGATAAGTATTGCCCCGGGGCAGGAACAGCACCGACAGGAGCAAAACACTGCCTACAGTACCGATGCTGGGCATCTTGATCTTATCACTTAAAAAATGATGGATTCCCGCTGCCAGCAAACAGCCGCAGGCGGTAATAATCGGCAGCTTGGAAGCTTCCGCATCAGAATACCCCAGATTCAGCATAATCAGCACCATGGAACCGGTGATACCAAAGGTGATGCCCCGCAGCAGCGTGGGAAGAATAATAGCTTTAAATTTTGGGGAACGGAACATTTCCAGCAGCTGCTTTACGGTCATGGAATTCTTTCTAAGTACCGAAGCATCTTCCAGCGGTTTTAAAGTGCGGCAGCATAAGCAGGAAATCGTCAGCAATCCCGTAGCCAGCACCATACACCACAAATAAGGCTGGCCGCCAAGTTTTACTGCGATGATCTTTGAAAAGCAAAAGCTCAAACCGATGCCAACAATGCCTCTGATAGCAGAATCCGTAAAAATCATACTGCCGTATCGTTCCAGCGGAATAATCTGGTACGGTATTTTATATTCCAGAATACTTTTTAGCGCCGCCAGCAATGTGATGGAAGCCGCGATACATGCCGCTAACACCAGCACCACATTACTGGATGCCTGGGATTTGATCAGTGGCATATAGCATAGACTCAGAAGGATTTGACACAGCAGCACAAAACCGGTGGTTCTTTTGGGATTTCCGCTCTTATCTGCTATTTTTGAAAACAGAATTGTACCGATCAGCGTCGACATCTGCACCACTGTGGCAAAGGTACCGATCTGGACAGTGCCAAGACCCTTGTCCGCCAAAAACAGCTGCATCAGCGCGCCGTTAACCATGGGCAGCGCCGCAGTATATGTCGCAGCCATTGCTGCGTAAAAGCCGATATTTCTGGTACCGGCATCCACTTTCTTCATTGTTTGATTCCTCTACAAATCAATACACCAACGGATCATTCTCAGAAGGCGGCAGGGAGAACCCTGCCGCCTTTTTGTAGATATTACATGCAAGTATAGCCGCCGTCAACGGGGATGCTGAGACCAGTCAGGTACTTGGATGCATCGGATGCCAGGAACAGAATAGGTCCCTTGATATCATCGCCGTCTGCCAGTCTGCCCAGCTGAGTATGCTTGGAGTACTCCACTGCAAACACGGGGTTGGTGCGGTCAGACTGCAGGCCGCCGGGACAAACAGCATTGATGCGGATGCCGTACTGGCCGTAGTAGCTGGCTGCATGACGCACCCATGCGGAAAGGCCGGACTTATCGATACTGTAGCAATGGCCGTGGGCGCCAACTGCCATCTGAGGATTGCCGTCGTAGTTGTGCTTTTCCACGCCGATCAGACCCATCATAGAGCCAAAGACCACGATGGAACCCTTGCGCTGCTTGATCATCTGCTTACCAACCATCTCCAGCAGGTACAGAGAAGCCGCAGAGTTGACCTTTACATTGGCTTCCAGCGCGCACTCATCTTCCGTCCAGCCTACGCCGCCTTCACCCTTGGGGATGATACGGCTGCAGTGAACAAAAACATCCAGAGAACCGGCATCTTCCACCACAAACTGCACCATCTTTTCGATGCTTTCGATATCGCCCTGGTCGAAGGCTACAGCCTGGACTTTTACGCCCTTCTCCTTGCTCAGGTTCTCGCAGAAGTCCTTTGCAGACTCCACAGAGTGGCTGGCAACATAGATATTGGCACCGGCATCAGCCAAAGCCTGGGTAGCACCCTGGCCATACATGGCACGGCCGCCGGTAATGAGAACATTCTTTCCCTTCAGGGAGAACAGATCAAACGTATTCATACCATTTCCTCCCTTACTTTGCGGTATAGCCGCCGTCAACGGGCAGGCTCACACCGGTGATATAAGCAGCTGCATCGGATGCCAGGAAGCAAACCGCATCGGCAATGTTCTCGCCGGTAGCAGGAGTCTTCAGGTGGCTGTGACGCAGGTACGCAGCGGTAAATGCCTCCTCGCCGCCCTTGGGGGCGCATACCAGGCAATTGCAGCGGCAGCCGTTTTCGCCTAAGTGGCCGGCAGCCTGGCGGGTGTAATTAATGGCACCGCCGTAGATGAAGCCCTTGACCAGAGAGAAGTCAGCGTCAAACTGCTGGGGTGCTTCCTTGTAGTTGTAGATGTCATAACCGGACAGAGCGCCGGTCTCGGTCATGATAATGACACTGCCCTTGCCCTGCTGGCACATAACATCACCCACAGCCTGGACGGTGAGCATCATGCCCAGGTGGGTGCATTCCAGCTGAGAATAGATGGTAGCATAGGACTGATCCCAGCCGCGAACCTCAGTATAGAGGCTGTTTTCCACCATCACATCAATGCTGCCCAATGCTTCCTTGGCGGCAGCTGCCATGCTCAGAGCCTGCGCCTTGGTAGCATGGTCATAGACATAGATACCATCCGCGCCAATTGCTTCCATTGCTTCCTTGTTGGGACCTGCCAGGAATACTTTGCAGCCGGCCTTCTTCAGGCCTTCCACCACTTCAGGACCCCAGTTATTCTCCGGGCAGATGACCAAAGCATTCTTGCCCTCAAGAGAGAATTTATTTGCACACATAATTTTATGCTCCTTTATTCACGATTTGGATTCTTACCAAGCAGTCCAGCCGCCGTCCACCACGATATTGGTGCCGGTCATGAAGGAAGATGCATCGGATGCCAGCAGCAGCACGGCACCGGCCATCTCATAGCTCTGACCGAAGCGGCCCAGCATGGTCTTGCCGGCCAGCTTGGCATTGAACTCGGCATCGTTCTGATTGTTGGGATTGGGGAAGGGGCCGGGGGTAACTGCGTTGACACGGATACCGTACTCTGCCAGAGCGCCGGCTGCGTAACGGGTCAGCTGATCCACAGCAGCTTTGCCCGCGCCGTAGTTGGGAGGCTGCTTCTGAGGATTGTCGCCGTAGATCCGCAGATCAGGAGACACCAGGCCGTACATGGAGCAGTAGTTGATGATGGAGCCGCCGTGTTCCTTCATATAGGGAACTACCTCACGGACGCCACGGAATGTGACACCGATGGTACCGTCTACACCTCTCATAAAGGTGGCATCATCCATATATTCCAGCTGGCTGCCCTTGCCATAACCGGCACCGTAGGCTGCGCAGTTGACCAGGATATCAATCTTGCCGTACTTCTCCGCAACGGTCTTGAAGCAGGCTGCGATAGACTCCACAGAGGACACATCGCAGGCCACAAACATATCAGCTGCGCCTTCCTCATCCTTATTCCAGCGGGTTTCCGCTGCGGCAATATCGGCATTGACTACGGTAGCACCGAAGTCCTTCAGGATCTTCACATTCTCACTGCCTAAGTAACCGGTACCGCCGGTGACCACTGCCACCTTACCACTTAAATCAAACAGTTTTTTGTAATCCATAGTTTCGCCTTTCTGAGTCTCCAATCAGTCAACATTGAGTTCGGACAGGTAAACTCTTCTGCCGCCCTCTTCACGGCTGCGGATACCGGCAGCAATGATTTTTGCCATTTCGATGGTATCTTCAAAGGGATGGTCAGCCTTGCCGGTACGCAGGAACTCTACGAAGCGGTCCAGCTGCTTCTTGAAAGCGTAGTAGCTGTCGCCGTCGCCGACGGTCACAGCACCGCCTTCGCCCATGATGGCAATGGGGGTAGTACGCATGCCATAACCCATAGGCATATCCACATGGCAGCCGCTGCTGTGATACAGATGTACCATTGCGCTCTTGTAGTCGCCATTGTTCTGCACCCACTCGAAACCCTGGCCCAGCAGGGGGAAGATTGCTTCCAGCGCATGCATACCGTAAGTCTCCCAGTACTTTGCCATGGGGCTGCAGATGTAACGCAGCTTGCCCAGCTCGTAGTGGTTCTCATAGTAAGCTTCCAGAGACTTCACATAGCGCATGGAGGAAGAGGACATGAAGTGTGCGCCTTCCTTATACCACTTGACGATGGTACGCAGGTCTTCCTCGTTGTCAGTCAGAGGCTTGTCAATGAAAATGGGCAGGCCTGCTTCCACGAAGGGACGAATGCGCTCCACATGCTCAGCGCCGATGTCGGTTGCGCAGATAATAGCGTCCACCTGGCCGATCATATCCAGAGGATTGTCCAGCACATTGGGAATGCCGTTGATCTTGGCGCACATTTCAGCATCCGCACGCTCTGCGTAGCCGGTGAAGCAGATATGGGTGACCTTGACGCCGGGGATTCCCAGAGTTTCCTTGGGCTGCTTAGCCAGGTAATCGGGAATGGTGGGATACAGGGTCTTACAGTACTCTCTCATCAGAGCATCATCGTAAGAACCGTTGATCATAGCGCTCCAGGAGAAGGGATGGGCATTGCCCTCGGTCATGCCCAGCATGCCGATGCGGATAGGCTGATCACCAAAGGGAAAATTCATAATCAATTCCTCCATATTTCTTTGTTTTATGGTTGTTTCCTTATTAATCACACCAGGACTTTTGTCATCATGGTGTTGGTTCTATGAGTCTGGGGGCCTGCATAGTTGACGATCAGAAGATTACCGTCATTGGTCAGGCTTTGGAAGCAGTGGCCGGCAGTATACTTGCCCATCTCGTCCCAGGCTTCCGCATAGGCGCTCTTGGCATGCTCTGCCTTGGGTGCTTCATGGCGGTAGATCACCATAGGCTCTGCGAAGGTCTTACCGCCATCGGAAGAAAAGGCCAGTTTCAATGTGGGAACACCGGTACGGTCAAAGTAAGGCAGCGCCACTCGTCCGTCAGGAACCTGCACGGGATTACCAGCCTGACCGGGGAGACCCACATCCACAAGTTCAGACCAGGTATAACCGCCGTCAAAGCTCTCCGTCATGTGGATGTTCAGATAATCGTTGATTCTCCGGTCAAAGGTCCAGATATAGTCCACCAGGTGGCCTGCTTCCAGTTCGCCCGCCCGGTGATCCCAGGGATAGATATCTCCTGCCTCGCTGATGGTGACTTCCTCACCCCAGGTTTTGCCGCCGTCACAAGAGAAGATGCAAGCTGCGTGATGGGAGAACGGACCTTCGTCATAGTAGGTCTTATAGACCTCAAAGTTTACCATGACACGGCCATCTTTCAAAAGCAGCGGAGGGCTGGTAAGCACGCAGGAAAGGCCCTTATACTTACCCTTCATCTCAATGCGCTGAGGTTCGGAGAAGGTCTCACCGCCATCTTCGGAGAAGAAGGTGTAGAGCTGGGTATTTTTAATGGCTTCGGTCTTTTCGTTAAAGTAAGGCAGATCTTCGCCGATCTCCTCCACCAGGGACATGACGCCGAACACCTGATTGCCGCCCAGGGAAGTCAGCTGGAAACCGCGGGCTCTGCCCTCTCCCCCATCAATCTTCAAGGTACCAAAAGGTGCTTTCGGCTCCGTCCAGGTCTTACCGCCGTCATCGGACATGCAGCAGTAGCCGTTTTCACCCTTATTGATGGGACCCTTCTGGGGGCCGCCACGCCAGGAGACCAAAATTCTGCCGGAGGGCAGCACGCACACATCCTGGAAGGTAGCGCTGCAGCGATCTGTCGTATTGCCGCCGTCAAAGATAACAACCTGCTCCGCAATCTTAGCCATGTGTATTTCTCCTTTAAGGCTTGGGCCACAGACCGGGATTCAGAACCTGCTCGGGGGTATCCAGGAACAGTTCCCGGATCTCAGCCATCTGTGCTTCACTCAGATCAACCGCCTGCTCCATAAGCGCCAGATTCTGCTGCACCTGCTCAGCCTTTTCGCTGCCCAGCACCAGGCTGGTAACACCGGGCAGAGACAGTGCATAGCTCAGTGCCAGGGTTGCGGGCGCCAGGTCATACTTGCCGCACAGATACTGGAACTTCTCCAGAGTAGGTCTTGCAAATTCCATATGCGGTGCCAGGTTCTCCGGCTTCTGGAACACCAGACCCTGCAGGTAAACGCTGCGGACGAAAACCATCATGCCGGACTGCTCCAGCTTTTTCAGGCCGCCGTTTTCAATCTGCTTCCAGTCAAACAGATTGATGGGAATCTGGGTAGCGTCAAAACCGGTGGCTGCAATCTCACCGTAGTCATGATGAGAATAGGCAGATGCGCCCAGGAAGCGAACTTCGCCGGCATCCTTCAGTTCATGCATGACCTTCAGCACATTGTCCTTATCGCAAAGATAATCGTCAAAATGGTGGAGCATCAGCATATCCAGCTGCTCTACACCCAGGCGCTCTTTGGAAGTCTTAACCTTAGTAAACAGATCCTTGCGCAGTGCATCCAGAGAACTGTGCTCCAGGTGAGCTGCCTTGGTAACAATAAAGGGGCGCTTTTCGGGGGCGATGGTCTTCAGCCAATTGCCGATGACTACTTCGGAATCGCCGTAAGCACCGGCGGTGTCCAGGGTGTTGATGCCGCCGTCAATGGCAGCATTCAGAATTGCGTTGGCCGTTTCCTGGCTGGGCTTGCCATCGGCATTGTTGATACCGTAGCTCAGACCCAGCTGAACAGTGCCCAAAGACAGGGCAGAAATTTCGATGCCCTTAACAGTATTGATTTTCATAGCTTTCCTTCCCTTTCTTTATGCAACAACTTCACCGCGGTAGATGACTTTCTGCAGCTGTAAATCCTGATCGAGAATAACGATGTTGGCCCACTTGCCGGGTACCAGGGAGCCGGTGAGATGGCCGATGCCAATCTTTTCGGCGGGGGTTGTGGCAGCCATTTGGAACAAATCTGCCACAGGCGCACCGGAATGGCGGCCAAAATTGCGGAATGCCTGATCCATCGTCAGACGTGAACCGGACAATTCATGGTTCTCATTGAAGTTCAAATCCACAGTGCTGCGGAAATGATCCTTGGGATAGTCCGCAGGATCATAGTTACACTCGGTGCAATCGGTAATAATACAGATTCTGCGGGGGCCCATCAGCTGATAGACCAGCTTGATATTGGTAGGCTTCACATGGATACCCAGGCTGTCGGGAATGATCTCATAAGTCAGCTCCGGACATACCATACAGCCGTCTACGGCGGTTTCCTGGATAATACCGGTCACATTCACCGATTCGTTGCCCAGGTGGCAGCCCATGGCATCGTAAAGGTGGGTAACTACGGTAGCGCCTCTGTCCACTGCCGCCCGGATCTGTGCAGGAGATGCCTGGGTATGGCCGATGGCTGCTGTTACACCCTTTTCCCGGAGGAAATCTCCAAACTGGCCGGTGGGATCCATTTCGGGAGCATACATCCACTGGGCAATTCTGCCATGGCAGGCTTCATACAAAGGCACATACTCCTCAGGATCCGTACCGGTGCGGCCGGCAGCCTCAGAATTGGCGCCCTGCTTAGGATTAATAAAGGGTCCCTCATAGCCGATGGCATAGACATTAGGCATCTTACCCTGGTCCAAAAGCTTTTGGACATTTTCCGTTGCTTCCAACAGTTCCTTCTTGGGTAAGGTATAAGGCAGGTATGCCACCATAGTTGTGGAGCCATGCTTCAGGTGATGGGCAGCAACCGGCTCCGGATTGTCTTCCCAGCGGGCATCGGTGCCGTCACCGTGGAGGTGGATATCCACAAAGCCGGGGCCCACCCACATGCCTTCCGCATCCAGCACTTCCGCGCCATCCGGAATCTGCAGATCCGTGCCAATCGCGTGGATTTTTTCACCGTCTAAAAGCAGGGTTGCATCC
>JAFOBK010000285.1 GCA_017381835.1 Oscillospiraceae bacterium
GACGAGGCTCGAACTCGCTACCTCCACCTTGGCAAGGTGGCGCTCTACCGGATGAGCTACACCCGCAAATGGCGACCCCGAACGGACTCGAACCGTCGACCTCCAGCGTGACAGGCTGGCGTGCTAACCGACTGCACCACAGGGCCACATTTGCGTTCATCAACTGAATGCTCGTGCATTATACCTCGAAAAATGCATTTTGTCAAGATGTAAAATTCAAAAAGTTATAAAAAACACAAAAATCGAATTCATTACCGTTTTCCAATTATCGATACACCAAATACCGCACCGAAACATTTTGCACACTGCCAATCAAGCGCTGCGGGAGGGGGTACTTAGGGGGAGGGCGCATGTAATTGCGGGAGCAATTTCTCAGCGCCTTCCCCTAAGTCGGCTTCTTTCGTGTCTTTCTTGCCGAAACAAGAAAGACACCCGCCGGAGGCATCTCCGGCAAAAAATAAGTTACTTCATCATCTTTCCATCCTGGAAGGCATTGCCCACCTTTTCCCCCAGCACCAAATACGCATTGTTCATGGGATCGAAGGTAATGGGCCGCAGCTTCATGGGATCCACCTTACCCCGCTTATTCAGCACGGACTCATCGGCGGACACATTCACGATCTTACCCACCAGCCGGCAGGTCTCAGGATCATAGGAAATAAGCTCGCACTCCATGGCCATGGGCAGCTCATCGATGATGGGTGCATCCACAAACTCGGATTTGGTGGCATGGAAACCCGCTTTTTCGAATTTATCGGGTTCTTTATTGCCGGACACGATACCCACATAGTCGCAGGCCACCACATATTCTGCTGTGGCCATAGAAACGGTAAAGGCCTTTTTCAGCAAAATATTGGCCATAGTCTTATGACCGGCGCTGATGCAGAGGGAGATTTCTTCATCGTCGGAGATGCCGCCCCAGGCCGCGTTCATGGCATTGGGGACACCGTTTTCATCGTAAGAAGCCAGGATAAACACCGGCTGGGGATAGCAAAGGGGTTTTGCACCGAAATTCTTTCTCATAAGCTCACACCTTCACAATGTAGTTCTCTTTTCTGGGGGAAGCTGCCTTCACACCGCCCTCATCCCGGTAGCCCAGGATGCAGTTACCGACACCCTCGTAATGGTCGGGGATGCCCCAGCTTCTCAGCATTGCCTTGCCCTCTTCCGTAGCGAACACTTCCTTGGCACGGAAAATATAGCAGGAGTCCACACCCACCGCATGGGCGGCATTCATAAGATTGCCCATGACCAGCGCACCGTCATAGACATAGGTACGCACAGCGGGATCTGCCAGCACCACCAGCACGGTGGGAGCGCCGTAGAAGGGATCGTTATCAGAACCCATGACAGCTGCGTTCATCTTGGCGATCTTGTCGCGGGTTTCCTTATCCTGCACCGCCACGATCACAGGTGCCTGGCGATTCATGCCGGTGGGGGCATAGGTACCGGCCTCCAGGATCAGATCCAGAGCCTCCTGCTCTACCTGCTTTGCCAGGTATTTTCTGCAGCTTCTTCGTTCTTTCAGGGTTTTTAAAGTTTCATTCATGGTAACCACTCCTTTTCTTTTTCTAAATCATACCATGAATTATCACAATTGGAAATGGTTTTTTCTTGCAACTTCTGTTTATAAAGGCTATAATGACGTTGTATGAAACCTCATCCCAGGAGGAAAGAGAACCATGAAGCATCCCCTTGTATTTCAATCCGATTTTGGCTATGTGGACGGCGCCGTCAGCGCCATGTATGGCGTGGCCTACGGTGTTGACCCCAGCCTGAATATTTCTAACCTCACCCATGAGATCACCCCCTTTGACATTTGGGAGGCCTCTTACCGGCTGATTCAGACTGTCAATTACTGGCCCGCCGGCACGGTCTTTGTCAGCGTAGTTGACCCCGGCGTTGGTTCTTCCCGCCGCTCTATTGCGGTAAAGACTACCACCGGCCAGTATATCATCACCCCCGACAACGGCAGCCTGACCCATATCAAGCGGATGACCGGCATTGCCGAAGCCAGAACCATCGATGAGACCGTAAACCGTCTTCAGGGCAGCAGCGAAAGCTATACCTTCCACGGCCGGGATATCTTCGCCTATACCGGCGCAAGACTGGCCGCCGGCATCATCGATTTTGCAGGTGTAGGCCCGGAAATTCCCGTGGAAAGCGTTGTGGAGCTGCCGGTTGTGGAAGCCGAGCTCAGCGGTGATACCGTCTCCGGCACCATTGATGTGCTGGATGTGCGCTTCGGCAGCCTTTGGACCAATATCCCCCGCTCCCTCTTTGCCAAGCTGGGAATCCATCACGGCAGCAGAGTGGAGATCAGCATTGAAAACGACACCCGTACCTTATATAAGAATATCCTGGTCTACGCCAAGAGCTTCGCCGATGTATATGTGGGCGAACCCCTTGTGTATGTAAACAGCCTGGATTGCATGGCTGTTGCCATCAATCAGGGCAGCTTCGCCCGTGCCTACAACATCGGCACCGGCACCAACTGGAAGATCCGCATCCGCAAAGCGCCCCGTGTTGTTTATGAATAAGAGGTGAGGTATGAAAAAACCGGTCATTGAATTTAAAAACTTTACCTTCCAATACTTTGCCCAGGCTGAACCTACTCTCTACGATATCAACCTGACCATCTATGAGGGTGAAAAGGTGCTGATCGTGGGTCCCTCCGGTTCCGGCAAATCCACCCTGGGTCACTGCATCAACGGCCTGATTCCCTATTCCTACAAGGGTAAGATGGAAGGCACCGTGATGGTGGACGGCCTGGACACCCAGAAGGCCAGCCTCTTTGAACTGTCCAAGAAAGTCGGTACTGTTCTGCAGGACTCCGATGGCCAGTTCGTAGGCCTTACCGTTGGCGAGGATATCGCCTTCTCCCTGGAAAATGACTGCGTTCCCCAGAAGGAAATGATGGAGACCGTCCAGCAGGTGGCTGATATCGTGGATATGGGCAAGCTCCTGAAGTCCTCTCCCTATGAGCTGTCCGGCGGTCAGAAGCAGAGAGTCGCCTTCGCCGGTGTCATGGTGGGTGATGTGCAGGCCCTTCTGTTTGACGAACCCCTTGCCAACCTGGACCCCGCCACCGGCAAAACCGCCATTGATCTGATCGACAAGATTCAAAAGCAGTACAATAAAACCGTGATCATCATTGAGCATCGACTGGAGGATGTGCTCTACCGCCATGTGGACCGGATCATCGTCGTATCCGAAGGCCGCATCGTAGCAGACATGACCCCCGATACCCTGATCGCCGCAGGCATCCTACCCAAGCTGGGCATCCGGGAGCCGCTGTATGCCACCGCGCTGAAATATGCCGGTGTAAAGATCACGGAAGAAATGGGCGCCGGACGGATGGAGACTCTGAAGCTTCCCATGGTGCGGGATCAGCTGATTTCCTGGAACGCGGCCCAGAAACCCGCTCCCGCGAAAGAAGAAAAGCCCCCTATTTTGGAGGTTCGGAATCTTCACTTCCAATACAACCGGAAGCGGAAGATCCTGAAAGATATCAACTTCACCATCCGCGAAGGCGAGATGGTCAGTATCGTAGGCACCAACGGTGCCGGTAAGTCTACCCTTGCCAAGGTCATCTGCGGCTTTGTCACCGAGTCCCAGGGTGAGATCCTCTTTAAGGGTGAATCACTCAAGGGTCAGACCATCAAGGAGCGCTCTCAGAAGATCGGCTATGTGATGCAGAATCCCAATCAGATGATTTGCAAATCCATGATCTTCGATGAGGTAGCACTGGGTCTGCGCTTAAGAGGTGTGGATGAGGCAACCGTCACCGAGAAGGTGGAGCATGCTCTGAAGATCTGCGGCCTGTATCCTTTCCGGAAGTGGCCCATTTCTGCCCTGAGCTTCGGTCAGAAAAAGCGTGTGACCATTGCCTCGATCCTGGTCATGGAGCCGCAAATCCTGATTTTGGACGAACCTACTGCCGGTCAGGACTATCACCACTACACCGAGATCATGGAGTTTTTGAAATCTCTCAATGATCATGGCGTGACCATTATCATGATCACCCATGATATGCATCTGATGCTGGAATATACGCCCCATGCCATCGTCATCTCCGACGGTCAGAAGATCGGCGACAGTACCGCCGTGCAGATTCTGACCAACGCCCAGATCGCCGCGTCTGCCAATCTGAAGCTGACCAGCCTTTACGACCTGGCCATTGCCTGCGGCATTCCGGATGCGGAGGGCTTTGTCCAGCACTTCATCGACTACGAACGGGAGGTGGTACGCCATGAAGGATAAGCTCTTTGACTATGTGGAGCGGGACAACTGGGTATTCAACCTGTCCGGTGTTTCCAAGCTGATCTGTTTCATCATCCTGACTGTGGCCGTGATGTACACCTTCGATGTGCGGCTCATCGTCTTTATCCTGGCCCTGTGTATTTGGGTTCTGTATGCCTCCGGCATCAAATTCTCCCAAATCAAAGTACTCACCTACTATGTGGGTGTTTTCCTTCTGATGAATTTCGGCCTGACCTATCTGTTTGACCCGGATTATGGTGTGGAGCTTTACGGTTCCTGCCATGAGATCTTCCGTTTCTCCAATCGCTACACCGTCACCTGGGAGCAGCTGCTGTACCAAAGCAGCAAGACCCTCAAGTACGCATCCGTTGTTCCCCTGGGTATGATGTTCATTCTGACCACCAACCCCTCGGAGTTTGCGTCCTCTCTGAACGGCGTCGGTGTCAGCTACAAGGTCGGTTATGCCCTGTCTCTGACGTTACGCTATTTCCCCGATACCATCCGCAACTACAATGACATCTCTATCGCCCAGCAGAGCCGCGGTCTGGATCTTTCCAAGAAAGAAAAATTAGGCACCCGGCTGAAAAATATGCTGAATATCTTCTTCCCCCTGATTCTTTCCACTATGGATCGGATCGATGTGATCAGTAATGCTATGGATCTGCGTTCTTTCGGCAAAAACAAGAAGCGGACCTGGTATACCAAAACCCCCAAGACCTGGGTCGACTATGTTTGCATCGGTGCCTGCCTGGTTGTGCTTGCGGTTGTTTTGATCGTAGGTGTCTGCTTTAACGGCGGCAGATACTGGAATCCCTTTGTATAACTATATGAGAGGTAATAAATTATGAGTATGTTTGATAAGCCCATCCTTGTGTTCCAAACCGATTTTACTTACGCAGAAGGCGCTGTCAGTTCCATGTACGGCGTTGTGAAAACCGTAGACCGGGAGCTGGAGATCTTCGACGGTACCCATCAGATTCCCCAGTATGACACCTGGAGCGCCAGCTACCGTCTGTATCAGAGCCTGCAGTTCTGGCCCAAGGGAACCATTTATGTATCCGTGGTTGACCCCGGTGTCGGCACCAAGCGCAGAGCCTGCGTAGCCAAAACCGTAGACGGCTATTACATTGTAACTCCCGACAACGGTGCTCTGACCCACATCAAGAAGTTTGTGGGTATCGAAGCCGTCCGTGAGATCGATGAGACTGTTAACCGTCTGCAGAGCACCCGCGGCACTGCCATCTTCCACGGCCGCGACCTGTTCGGCTACACCGCTGCCCGCCTGGCTTCCGGTATCATTGATTTCGAGGGTGTAGGCCCTGAGTATCCTGTAGAGGAGATCGTGGAGCATCCCATTTATGAGCCCGATGTAAGCGAAGGCTGCGTCAAGGGTTACTTTGAGATCAATGACCCCAACTTCGGCAACCTGTGGACCAATATTCCCCTGGATGCCTTCAAGGGTGCCGGCTTCGAATACGGCGATATGGTGAATGTCACCATTTACCACGACGGTGTGGAAGCTTTCCAGGATCGGGTTCTGTTCCATCAGAGCTTCGGCTTTGCCAAGAAGGGCGATCCCATGATTTACAACAACGAGCTGATGAAGGTCGCCATGGCTGTCAGCCAGGGCAGCATGTGTAAAAAATACGATCTGAATTTCGGCCCCGAGTGGACTGTCGTATTTACAAAGTAACCACTTCGTGATACAATTTTTGTAAGTATGCGGCAAAAGCCGCTGAAAAAGAAGAATTATTAGGAGGTAAACCCATGAAAAAGAAACTGTTTGGTTTCAACACCAAGACCCTGGTCGGTACCGCCCTGGGCGCAGCACTGTTCACCGTTCTGTTCATGTATGTAAAGATCCCCACCGGCATCCCCTCCACTGAGATCCAGTCCGCGTACGGCATCGGCGGCTTCTTCGCTGCTATGTTTGGCCCTCTGGCTGGTTTCCTGGTAGCATTCATCGGCCACTTCATTTCCGACTCTCTGCAGTACGGCGCATGGTGGAGCTGGATCATCGCTTCCGGCGTATTCGGTCTGATCACCGGTTTCGTATTCCCCAAGCTGAAGGTTGAAGAGGGTATCTTCTCCGGTAAGGATATTCTGACCTACAACATTTTCCAGGTTATTGCAAACGCAGTTGCATGGATCGTAGTCGCTCCCGTTCTGGACATTCTGATCTACTCTGAGCCCGTAAACCTGGTATTCACCCAGGGTCTGGTAGCCGCCGCTTCCAACGCTGTTTCCGCCGGTGTCATCGGCACCATCCTGCTGGTCCTGTACTCCAAGACCCGCGCTAAGAAGGGCAGCCTGACCAAGGAATAATTTTCCGACACACAAAAAAGTCCTCCGGAAAATCCGGAGGACTTTTTCTTTGGGCAATTTGCGCCCCAACATCGTTATCATATCATAGCTCGTTGCAATTTGTCAACTCGTTTTCGTGCATTCTTTATAAATTCTCCCCTTTAAACAAGTTGTTATTTGTACATTTATGCAAGTTTCCATCTTGCAAATTGCAAAATCTTTGGTATTATATAGACAAGAGGTGAGACCAATGTACTAGTTAAACCTAAAAACAGAAACGAACTTTCAAAAAACAAAAAACCTAACTCCTAAAGGTGAAAAAAGTAATTTATCTTTAACAACTCAGAAAGTCGTTTCAAAACTGCAGAAAGAGAGGTTAACCAAAGATGTTAGATATCAAGAATTCAATGAACTAACCCTTGATCAGGAAAGCTTATGAAGGAAGCACTGGTCAAGGGTTAGTTCTTTGTCGGGCTGGCCCGACAGCCAGTTCGTGCACAGTGCATCCCGTTTCGTTACTTCCCATACCCGCTCGGTATCGTTTCATTATACGGTATCGGGTATTTTTTGTCGGGATGCCCCGACAGCCAGTTCGTACACAGTGCATCCCGTTTCGTTACTTCCCATACCTGTTGCGGTGCCCGACATTCTCCTTGGCATTGAAATGCCATCGTCGTCTGTCGACCGCTGCCACTCGCTCAGGTCGCTTCTCCTGCCACCGGCGGCGCTCCCATCGCTCCCCGCTCGGTATCGTTTCATTGTACGGTATCGGGTATTTTTTGTCGGGATGCCCCGACAGCCAGTTCATGCACAGTGCGTCGGTATCATTATATTTTCCGTCCCTTTGCGGGGCGGTTTTTTGTTTTCTCTTGTAGGGGAGGGTCTTGACCCTCCCGAAACCGTTGCGATAGGAAGCACCACGTTGGTTACTGATCAGTTGCGGGAGCGTCAAGACGCTCCCATACATTTATCGTTTCCCCATCTGGGATCGCTGTCCCCGACCCCGACATTTTTCTTGCAATTTCACATTATTTCC
>JAFOBK010000042.1 GCA_017381835.1 Oscillospiraceae bacterium
TCTTCGATGACTTCGTCCTTGCCTTCGGGAACTTCGATTTCCACTCTCTTCAGGTTCTGCATCTCGTAAGCGCGCTTGTTAACCACGTCGATGATGCCGGTAACCTTGTGAGCTGCGTCCCAAATGGGAACGACAACGGGAGCGATCTTATTGCCATACTTCTCGCGCAGTGCTTCGAAGGTAGCATTGTAGTCGGAGTTATCTTCGTCTACCTTGGAGATGTAGACAAAACGGGGCATATTGCGCTCTTCGCAGTACTTCCATGCCTTCTCAAAGCCGACAGTGATGCCGTCCTTAGCGGAGCAGACCAGAATTGCTGCGTCAGCTGCGCGCAGAGCTTCGATGGCAGCGCCGGAGAAGTCGAAACCGCCGGGAGCATCCAGCAGGTTGATCTTAACATTCTTGTACTCCAGAGGTACCACAGAAGTGGAGATAGAAATATTTCTACGGATCTCTTCGGGATCGTAGTCACAAACGGTATTGCCATCAGCATTCTTGCCCATACGGACGATGGCACCGGTCATGTAAAGTAAGCTCTCAGCCAGGGCAGACTTACCGCTGCCGCTGTGGCCCAGCAGAACGATATTACGAATAGAATTTGCAGTATACATGGTTGTTTCATTCTCCTTTCGGGAAGGCCCCGCCTTCCAATACTGCGGCTTTGGGTTTTTGGCGCCGCAATAAAGACATTATACACGAAAGGTTTCAGGATTTCAATGCCTATTTTTGTCAATTTTACGAAACGTTCCGCATTTTACCAGTTTTTCGGCTTAATTATTTGATTTTTGTAGTTATTTCGAACAATTCCCCGTGTCTTTCGGTCAAAAACATTTGTTTTTGAGTCGGCAAATAATTCCATTTTTCGCAGAAAAAACCCTGCCGTTAGAACAATCGGCAGGGTTTTTATATGTTTTCTTATCAGACAGAGCGTGTCCACTCGGTGAGCAAAAAGCCGGGAATCATCCACACCAGCTGGTACAGGAACATATTGGCGGGGGACAGCAGATGCATGGCACCCAGCAGCATCAGCACCAAAACAACAGCCATGCCCAGAATGCCACCGACCATATGCAGCACTGTGCCCAGGTTGCAGGACTGCTTCAGCGCACGGGCACCGGTCACGCAGTAAGCCATAGGTGCCAGACCCAGAGTGGTAGTCAGCAGCGCAGCTTCTGCGCCTTCCTCAGGCTGGATCATCCGCAATTCTCTGCGGGTCTGCTCATCCGGGAACAGCAGGCGCTTACTCTTAATGGAGAACTTTTTGCGGATAAACTCCTCGGACATCATGAATTCGCCGGCGATCATCATGGGATTCAGCTTCCGGTAGCTGCTAAGGGTGGAAAGTCCTGCTGTCGCAGAACGGGTCTTCTCATAAGAAATGGCAAAAACGCCGCACAGCTCGCCATCGATGGCAACGCATACTGCCTGGCTTACCTGAATACCTTCAGGCACTTCTACGCCCATTTCCTCCAGGAAGGACAAGGGGCCGACCAGCACCGGTTCATCCAGCACATTGCCGCCAATGCCGCCGTTTTCATAATGGCGCAGGTTTTCTGCATCGTAATAGCGGCCGTTCCGGCTGTCCAGCACCTGCTTGAACAGAGGTGCCAGGCCGCTGCCTTCCGCCATTACCACAGCAGCAGCATAGGCAAGTACCATGTCCGTAGGCCGACTGCCAAAGAATTTAACACCGTTCATACGGGTCGTACCCACGGGGAAGATATCTTCATTATAAAGAGGAAATACCGCATCGCCGCAAAGCTGCTTTACACCCTGCCAGCCGCACAACACCGCACCCAGGCGGTGGAGTCTGCGCTGCAGGATCGCAAAGGGACGGCTTGTTGCAATGAAGGAAGTTGCAGGCATTGCTGCCAGCAGGCTGATTGCCAGTATCTGAATGCCGGTATACAGATCCTTGGCCACAGCGGCAAATACACCGATGGCCAGGCACATACACATGGCAATCAGCGCATATCTGCCCTGACGCATTTCAGGCTCGCTGACCTGATCATAGTTGGTCATAAAATCGTCCACCTGACCGGGGATCCGCTGCAGTACCTTCTTGCCTTCCCAGGCATTCTCCTTGGCATAGACACCGCAGAGCTTACCGGCCTTACGCAGTACATCCATCTGGCCCAGTTCCGCATGGCGGCGGTTGTAGCTACTCCAAAGAGACATCAGCACTTCCAAAGAGAAGGCCGCGCAGCAGGGAATTCGCTCCTGCAGCAGGCAGAACACACCGTCCACACAGCAGACAAGGAATGTCACCACAAGAAACGTATTTAAGGTAAAGCGGCCCTTCAGCAGATCTGCAACACCCTGGATCAGCTGGAAGCTGCCAAGGAGCGCCGATACCAGCACAGCCAGGAACTGGCTGAAAATCATCAGGCGGATCCGGTTATCAGGAATCATTCCCTGGGCATATGCCACGGTAGACACTGCGCTGAGGATCACTACCAGTAGGCAGAAGAACATGCCAAGCTGCAGTTTACCCAAGCCTCTTTCCGTCAGCTCATAGTACTTTTTCTCAGGTCCGATGACCAGCTTGCGCTTCATCTCCCGGCTTTCGGCGCGGGTGGGGAAGGCAATTGGCTGGGGCGGTACGTACTCGCCCATGGGCTGCTCATATTCAGGTTCCCAGCCTTCTGTGAAAGCAGGGGTTTCCTCCTGGACAGGAACAACCGCTTCCTGCTCGTCCTCATCATCAATGGGCTTAGCATCGTGAACAATGCCCTTCAGCAGTTCCGGAGAATCCAGGCGAACCGTATCACCGGAAAGAGCAGCTTCCATATCCGGCTCCAATGCAGGCTCTTCTTCGGACAGTTCTTCGGAAAACTCCATTTCCGGAATCTCTTCCTCAGCAGTTTCCTCAGACAGTTCCTCTTGCAGACTCTCAGACAATAGTTCAGTGACCTCTTCCTCATCGGGGTCACGGGGTTTGCCGAATTCCTTTAAAATATCATCCAGGGAGAAGTCTTCCTCTTCCCGGCGTTCTTTATCTTCCATATATAACCTCCTGATCAGCCGATACGCTGGCGGACAGCCTCATAGAGCAGAATAGATGCAGCCACAGAGGCATTGAGAGAAGAGATCTGTCCCTTCATAGGGATATGCACCAGCATATCGCAGTTTTTCCGCACCAGCTGGCTCATGCCGTCACCTTCGTTGCCAACCACGATTGCCGCGGGGCCGGTCAAGTCTGCCTTATACATAGGTACAGAGCCTTCCGCCGCGGTACCGAATACCCACACGCCCTTTTCCTTCAGTTCGGCAATGGCATTGTTGATATTGCTGACCTTAGCAACCTTCATATACTCCACCGCACCGGCAGCAGCCTTGGCAACGGTAGCTGTCAGACCTACGCTGCGGCGCTTGGGAATGATCACACCGTGGGCACCGGCGCACTCGGCAGTTCGCAGGATCGCACCCAGATTGTGGGGATCGGACAGCTCATCGCAGATCACAATGAGAGGTGCCTCACCTCTGTCCGCAGCTTCCTGCAGAATATCATCGATGGAAAAATACGCTCTTGCGGCCGCCAAGGCAATGATACCCTGATGGGAGCGGGTGGTGGACATGGCATCCAGCTTTCTTCTGTCCACAGGTACCACCACGGCGCCGGCCTTCTTGGCCTCCGCTGCCAGATGCTGCAGCGCACGGTCCGTATCGCCGTCAGCCACAAACACCTTATCGATGGTGCGGCCGCTGCGAAGAGCTTCTGTCAGGGCATTGCGGCCCTCCAGCTGATTTTCATTTTCTTCCACCTCTTCCCGGGGTTCGGGACGGCGGTAGCCATCTCTGCCGTTGCGGCGGAAATGATCCTTGTTATTTCTTTCCGGTTTCAAAACATTCATCCTTTCTTTAGAAAAGGTCATACTCTCCATAATATTTTACTTATTGTAACAGATTTTCGGTTTCTTCTCAACTGCTATTTTTTGGAAGGTACGGAAAAAGTGGCCTTTTTGGCGGATATTTACAGAAAATTCATAGGAAAGCCCCGTATCATTCATTGCTAGCGGAAGAAAAATGTGATATGATGTGCACAATGAACACCTCAAGGAGGAAAAATATGGATCCCAATCGCAACGAGCCCCCCAAGAAGCCTGACGGGGACGACAAGAAGCCAAAGAGTCTACTGACCACATTCTTGATCAGTATCGCCATTTTGCTGGCCGTGGTCGCCATCTACAATTTTATCAGCGACAACCAATACACCAAAACCACTTACTCTGATTTTATTTCCACCATGGAGGCCAACAATCTGAGCGAAGTGGAAATTCACTATGACCGGATCATTTATATGACCAAGGAAGATGCCGCAAAGCCTGCCGAAGACCAAAAAGCATGCTTCACCGGCATCCCCACCGGCAGTGATACCATGGCCCTGGCCAATGCTTTGGTTGCCATGGGTGTAAAGGTAAATGCGCCCATCGTAGAGGATAACACCTTCATCTTTACCATCGGCTATTATCTTCTGATGTTCGGCGGTATTTTCCTCTTCACCCGGATGCTCAGCAAGCGTATGGGCGGCGAAGGCATGATGGGTAACTTCGGCAAGTCCAAGGCCAAGGTCTATATGGAAAAGCAGACCGGCGTTACCTTCAAGGATGTGGCCGGTCAGGATGAAGCCAAGGAGTCTCTGCAGGAGATTATCGACTTTCTGCACAATCCCCAAAAATACACCGAGATCGGTGCCAAGCTCCCCAAGGGTGCGCTGCTGGTAGGTTCTCCCGGTACCGGTAAGACACTGCTTGCCAAAGCAGTTGCCGGTGAAGCCGATGTGCCCTTCTTCTCCATCTCCGGTTCTGACTTTGTGGAGATGTTTGTGGGCATGGGTGCCAGCCGTGTCAGAGACCTTTTCAAGGAAGCTGCCAAAGTGGCTCCCTGTATCATCTTCATTGACGAAATCGACGCAGTTGGCCGTTCCCGCGACAGCCGCTACGGCAGCAACACCGAGCAGGAGCAGACCCTGAACCAGCTGCTGGCGGAAATTGACGGTTTTGACTCCACCAAGGGTATCGTCTGCCTGGCTGCTACCAACCGTCCCGAAATTCTGGACAAGGCGCTGCTGCGCCCCGGCCGTTTTGACCGCCGGATCGTGGTGGACAACCCCAACTTCCAGGGGCGACTGGACACTCTGAAGGTTCACACCCGGAAGATCAAGCTGGCAGAGGATGTGGATCTGAAGAAGGTGGCCCATGCCACCGCCGGTTGTGTAGGCGCAGACCTCGCCAACCTGGTGAACGAAGCCGCGCTGCGGGCTGTCCGCATGGGTCGCAAGCTGGTAAACCAGGACGATCTGATGTCCTCTATCGACACCGTCATTGCCGGTGCCGAAAAGAAAAACGCAGTGCTGACCGAAACCGAAAAGCGGCTGGTAGCTTACCACGAGGTGGGTCATGCCCTGGTCTCCACTTTGGAAAAGCGCTCCATGCCCGTTTCCAAGATCACCATCGTACCCCACACCGAAGGTGCGCTGGGCTACACCATGTACCTGCCTGACGAAGAGAAGTATCTGTCCACCAAGGACGAGCTGCTGGCTCAGCTGCGGGGCATCCTGGGCGGCCGTGCTGCCGAGCAGGTGGTATTCGGTGTGCAGACCAACGGCGCATCCAACGATATCCAGCAGGCCACTTCCCTGGCCCGCCATATGGTTTCTCTGTATGGTATGAGCGATGAACTGGGTCTTATGGCCACCGCTTCCGTTCAGAGCCAGTACCTGAGCGGTCAGGCCCATATGGATTGTTCTCAGGAAACTGCCCATCAGGTGGATATGGCTGTGCAGAAGCTGCTGAATCAGTGCTACGAGGATGCCAAGCGGGTGCTGGTTGAAAACCGGAATCTGCTGAACGAAATCTCCGAATATCTGCTGGCTAAGGAGACCATTACCGGCGACGAGCTGATGGCCTATGTGAATGCCGCAAAGGCAGAGGTAAAGGAAGAACCTGCCGCTGAAACCGACGCAGAATAAACATAACAGCGCACCCAAACAGGTGCGCTGTTTGTTTTGCGGTGGAGCCGCCTTCCCTTTCCGGCGGTACATTGTCCGTTTTTTATGTCATTCTGAGCGAGGCTATACCGAGTCGAAGAATCTTCGCACTGTCGATACTGCCAAGATCCTTCGATTCGCTTTGCTCACTCAGGATGACAGCATCCTGCAAGTATATAAAAAGAGCGTGCCACAGATTTGTGACACGCTCAAAATTTTAAGAATACTTGGGCAGGCCGTAGCCGCGGACCTCCTGATGATCCACCCAAATGGTATGGTAGCCAACTGCATCGCCGTAGTTACCTTCGATGACTTTGATAAAATCACCGGCAGTACCTACCACAATGCCCACATGGTCAGACCAGGCCACGCAATCGCCTTCGTCCTGGCATTCCCAATGATAGAAGATCAGGTCGCCGGGCAGAGGCACATAAGTATCGGATTCTTCCCAGCAGCCCATTTCCTTGAACAGTTCAATATGAGGCTCGCAGCCGCATTCGGTTGGGATAATATCCGTCAGACCGCACTGAATGGAGACCACGCTGGCAAAGATAGAGCACCAGGAGTCCTCATAGGTAGCCGGATAATCTCTGGGCAAGGTAGGCTGGCTGTTATACACATCCACAATGGCCTGGTGGCTGCCGTCCGCTTCCTTGACACCCAGCCATTTTTTCGCTTTCTCCACCACCTGCAGCCGGACTTCCTTCTCTTCCTCGCTGACCTCCCGGGCAAAGCCCCAGGTCATGGGGTAGGCTTCCAGTTTTTCAGGATGATCCTCTCCGTAGAGTTCAAACAGCTTGGTAAACACCGCAAGCTGGGCTTCCGGATCCTGGGGCAGGAAATAGTCACCGGCGCCGCCTTCCGCGGACACATTCACGGATTTACCTGCCGGTACCAGGGAGGGCTTTTCCACCATTAGAATAATGGCAAACAAGGCAACTGCCAAAATGATCAGCACGGGTACGGCTGTCAGTTTTTTTCTCTTTACTCGTATCATACAATGGGGCCTCCCTTCGATTGCCTCATTATACCATACAAAATAGTATTTGTGTTCTAATATTTTTTTAATTTTCATCTAAAGTTTCCAGGAAAGCACAAGTGTTTACGCTATCAGCATAGATGGTAATAAATTCAGTGCGGGCACGAATGATTCCATCCTGATCCGCGCTGCGCCAGGTAATATCCAGGCTGGCTATAGAACCATTCATTCCGTGATACCAATCACTTTGTGCAAGCAGACCTGCTTCGGAATCCGCCTCCAAGGCTTCCAGCAGCGCTGTTTTTTCTTCCGGCAGGAATATCTGTGTCCTCTTATCACCCTCATCATTATGCCAGTAGACAATACCCATTTCCAGCGTATCTTTTACTTCATTCCAGTCATTGATATCAAAGACTGACCGCAAATCGCTGAAGAAAGGTCTTAAGCTTTCTGCTGTCTGACTTTCCACAGGTATCTGATAGCTTCGGAGCACCATTCTTCCCGTTTCCAGCCGGTACATCACACTGACAGACATCCGCTCCCCAGCAGTATCATCCTGACTGTTAATCATATCCCTATGCAAATTCTGTACCAGCGCGATTTCCTCGGGATCGGTGATATAGCGCCCACCTCGATTATCGTAGTCACTTGTATAATGATAAGAACTGCTAAAAGGATACAAGCAAGCAAACTCTACATCCTGAGTTTGAGGAATATACTGCGTAATCCCCAGAGGATCCAAAATTGTCAGGCCAACACTTCCGGCAAAGGCAACTGCAAATACACCAAAACTCAGCAGTACCTTCTTAGTGAAAATCTTGACTGTTCTCTCCAGTAACATCCAACCGGTGAACCAGCCAATTAGAATGCCCACCGCCAAAAAGAGATAGCCGCTGGATATACCGGAAACCACGCCGAAAAACACCCCGGAAAATGCGTATACCAAAGTTCCCATGGTCAGGGTATAGGCCAGCAGGAATACCATCTTGATTGGCCGGAAGCTGATGAAATCACCGGCGGTTTCCAGATGACGTCTGCGGTAAAGCGCCCAGGCAAAACCCATAAACAGGACACCCAAACCGCAGCAAATATATAGGTACGTCCAGTCCTGGGTCATAAAGCCCCGGAAGAATCCCCCCAGAATCTTGTCATAATAGAAATCCATGTATCTGTGCGACATCATAGAGATCACCGGGCAGAACTGAGAAAAGCTTTTCTCAGACAGCACCACACCGGGAAGCAGGGGTTGATAAACAAGAGTTGCTAACCAAAAGACCAGCATAGACAGGAAATTGATCAGCGCATAAATCGCTATCATGTTCAACCGCTTGCCTGCGCACAGGGCACTGAACACCGCCACGCCGAAGAAGAACACAAACTGCAGAAGGCTTGTAGCCTGCCAGACCAAAGCGATCCAGAAATATTCTCCCAGCGCAATAGCTGCCACAGTACCGCCAACAATAGCAGGGATCAGAGCAAACACCAATCCGCTGGCAAGGTTTGTCAGCAGCCAGCCTTCTCTTCTCATTGGCATGGCATGCAAGCCATTACACAGTCGACTATCGAACAGGTCGCCAAACAGGCAGGCCGCCACAATCATGGCATAGACCATATGAAATACTGCCACAGGCCCCATGATATAGTTTAAATCATTGGCAACAATTCTCGCAGAACCCAAATCCAATGTCAAAAGGCCCAGCACCTCTGCTACTGCGAACAGCGCCCAAAGGGGTGCAAACCGGGTGAGGTTTTTCCGCAGAACCGTTACATTAAAGAAGGATGTTCTTGACTTCATAGTTCACACCTCCCAGCTCATAAATAAAGATCTCTTCCAGAGAAAGGGGCAGCACATCAAAGTAAACGGGGTTGGCAGCACTGACCTTTTGAGTGATGGTCTGCGCATCGCCCCGGACAACCAGGGTCTTCAGGCGGCCAGCCTGGGTTTCATGGAGAATCTCAAGGCCCTCCGGCACTTCGCCCACCATCTGCAGCTTATAGGTCAGGCCCTGCATATCGGCTAAACTCCGCTCCAGCAGCATCTTGCCATGATCCATAATACCCACATGGTCGCAGATATCCTCCAGCTCTCTTAAGTTATGGGAGGAGATCAGCACGGTGGTGCCGTTGCCGGCCACATCGGACATGATGAGACTCCATACCTGACGGCGCATCACCGGATCCAGGCCATCCACCGGCTCGTCCAGGATCAGCACATCGGGATGGCAGCAAAGGCAAAGGTGGAACGCCGCCTGCTTCTGCATACCTTTGGAAAACCGGCGGATCTGTCCCTTGCGGGGAAGCTGGAAAACCTCAAAGAGCTTTTCATACAGCGCTTCGTCAAAATTGGGATACATACCTTTATAAAAGGTCTTCATTTCATCCATGGATGCGGAGGGAAAATAGAAAATATCGTCGGGGATATAACCCATGCGGATTTTATTCTCAGGGTTTTCGTAAACAGGCATACCTTCCAGGGTGATGCTGCCGGAATCGGGGCGGTAAATGCCGGTTATCAAGCGAATTGCTGTAGACTTGCCGGCGCCGTTAGGGCCAACCAGGCCATAGACACTGCCCTTGGGCACAGTCATGGAAAGATCGTCAAGAGCCTTGAACTTGCCAAAGGTCTTGGTCACATTTTTTACTTCAAGCATCCTGCATACCTCCTACATGCTTCAGAATTTCCTCCCGGGTGACACCCTGGGACAGGAGTTGGGAAATCACTCCATCCAGCTTTCCCCAATCCGGTGCCGTTTCCGCACCGCAAACAAAGCAGCCTTTGCCGGGCAGCGTTTCGATCACACCCTGCTGCTCCAGCTCCCGGTAGGCACGCTGGATGGTGTTGGGGTTAATGGAAAGTTGGGCTGCCAGCTCACGGACAGAGGGCAGTTTATCCCCCGGCTGCAAAATACCGGCGGTAATCTGACCGCGAATGTTGTCCATAATTTGGGTGTAGATCGGTTTGGCATCCCGGTAATCCAGGTGTACCATACGCATCCCTCCTAAAAATTCAACTGTACTAATACAGTCATTGTAACTGTATTAGTACAGTTTGTCAAGCATATTTTAAAGCCCGGTCTTTCGACCGGGCTTTTATCCCATATCTTAGTAGTTTTCCTTACGGACTTCGAAGAATGCCTGGGGATGAGCGCAGACGGGGCAAACCTTGGGCGCTTCCTCACCGATGACCAGGTGGCCGCAGTTACGGCATTCCCACATGACGATGCCGGCCTTCTTGAAGACCTGCTGGGTCTCGATGTTGTTCAGCAGAGCACGGTAGCGCTCCTCGTGGCTCTTCTCGATGGCAGCAACGCCGCGCATCTGCTCAGCCAGAGCATGGAAGCCTTCCTCGTCAGCTTCCTTAGCCATACGATCATACATATCGGTCCACTCGTAGTTCTCGCCGTTTGCAGCCTCTACCAGGTTTTCAGCAGTGTTGTTCAGCTCACCCAGAGCCTTGAACCACAGCTTTGCATGCTCCTTCTCGTTCTCAGCGGTAGCCAGGAACAGTGCAGCGATCTGCTCATAGCCTTCCTTCTTAGCCTTGGATGCAAAGTAAGTGTACTTATTGCGAGCCTGGGACTCACCGGCAAATGCTTCCCACAGGTTCTTTTCGGTCTTAGTACCGGCATAAGGATTCTTAGCCATATTCATTTCCTCCTGTAATATTAATGATAACGCTGTGTTTCCACAGACTATCTTACGGGTTTATCATATCATATTTGTGTTTCAAGTCAATATGTGAATTGACACCCCTCTTCAACTTTTGTATACTTGTGCTAATAGGAGGGATCACCATGTCCATTGCTCAATATTTCCCTGTTTTTTCAAAATTAACCCCCCAGCAGCAGCAAATGGTGCTGGATTATACTGCAATTCGTACTGTTCCCGCAGGTACCGTAGTTCACAACGGCGCTGTGGAATGTACCGGTTTTCTGCTGGTGCGCAGCGGTCAGCTGCGGGCCTATACTTTGTCCGAAGAAGGCCGTGAAGTCACGGTCTACCGGCTGTTTGACCATGATTGCTGTCTGTTTTCTGCCGCCTGCATCATGTCCAGCCTCCAGTTTGAAGTGATCATTGAAACGGAAAAGGATTCGGAAATTTTCATCATTCCCCCTTCCGTCTATCAGAAGCTGATGAATGAGTCTTTGCCCGTATCCAAATATACCAACGATCTAATGGCCTCCCGTTTTTCCGAAGTCATGTGGCTGATGGAGCAAATCATGTGGAAGAGCTTTGACAAGCGGCTGGCCGCTTTCCTGCTGGAAGAAGCCGCCATTGACGGCACAAAGCTCCTGAAAGTCACCCACGAGCGAATCGCCAATCATATGGGCACCGCCCGGGAAGTTGTCACCCGGATGCTGCGCTATTTCCAGAGCGAAGGTCTGGTAAAACTGACACGGGGCACCATTGAAATTATTGATGAAGCAGGCCTCAGTGCCTTGCAGGATGGTTGATTTATGAGTTATGTAAACTGCAAGCTATGTCCCCGAGAATGCGGTATTGACAGAACCGCCGGTAAAACGGGATATTGCCGCTGCCCTGACACCGCAATGGTTGCCAAAACCATGCTCCACAAGTGGGAAGAACCTGCCCTGGCGGGCAACGGCGGCAGCGGTGCCATCTTCTTCGGCGGCTGCACCCTTGGCTGTAAATACTGCCAGAATCGGGCAATTTCCGGTGCGCCCACAGGTAAACCCATGGACAGCGCCCAGCTGCGCCAGGCAATGGAAGATCTGATCGCCCAGGGCGCGGAAAATATCGACCTGGTGACTCCTACTCAGTATTTGCCCACCGTCCGTCCCGCCCTTTCCCCCAAGCTAACCGTACCGGTGGTGTACAACTGCGGCGGTTATGAGCGGGTGGAAACTATACAGTCCCTGGATGGTCTTGTGGATATTTATCTGCCTGACATGAAATATGCCGACAATCGGCTGGCCAAGGCTCTTTCCGGCTGCGGAGATTACTTCCAGGTGGCTGCCAAAGCCATCAAAGAAATGGTTTCCCAGGTCGGTCCCGTGAAGTGGAATGGCGACAAGGTGGTGCGGGGTGTGATCATCCGCCATCTGATATTGCCCGGTTTTGTGGATAATTCTCTGAAAGTATTGGATTGGATCGGCGAAACCTTCCAATCCGGCGAAGTGCTGGTAAGCCTGATGCGGCAGTACACCCCCATGCCGGGTCTGCCCGCTCCCTTAGACCGGCCCATCACCGAAGAAGAATACGACAGTGTCCTCAGCTGGATGTTCCTGAACGATTTGGAGGGGTTCACCCAGGAGGATTCTGCATCTGATACCGCATATATTCCGGATTTTTAACACGAGCATCATGCTACGTCATTACGAGGAGGTCGGCAATTGCCGACCGACGTGGTAATCCGTTCTCCTTTTGGCATTGCTAAATTGTAAGGAGCAGCGGATTGCCACGGGCTAACGCCCTCGCAATGACGTGTTTTTATTGCAGCATTCCCGGTATATTCCCTGGACGGGCTTCATAAGTTACCACAGAATGTGTGGGAGGGAATGTTATGAAACGTCTGGGATGGATTTTGGTTGTGCTTTCGCTGCTGATGGGTCTTCTCCCCTTTTCCGCAAAAGCAGCCGATTTGGAAGTAGAAGCAAAAAGCGCTCTGCTCATGGATGTGGCCACCGGCACTGTGCTCTTTGAACAAAACAGCCATGAAGCGCTGGCTCCCGCCAGTGTCACAAAGGTAATGACCATGCTGCTCATTATGGAAGCCATCGACAGCAGCAAGATCGGCTGGGGAGATTCTGTCACTGCCTCGGAAGCCGCTGCCGCAAAGGGCGGCAGCCAGGTGTTTTTGAAGGTTGGGGAGAGTATGACCGTGGAGGATATGGTGAAGTCCATTGCGGTCAGCTCCGCCAATGACTGCGCCTGCGCCATGGCAGAACATCTTGCCGGCAGCGAGGCCGCCTTTGTGGAGAATATGAATGCCCGGGCCAAGGAACTGGGCATGGAAGACACCAACTTCGTCAACTGCACCGGCCTTGACGATGCCGAGGATGCCAGTGCCCACAGAACCTCCGCCCATGATATCGCGCTGATGAGCCGTGAGCTTCTGAAAAATCATCCGGATATTACGAAATTCACAACCATCTGGATGGACACCATCCGAAATGGGGAATTCGGTCTTTCCAACACCAATAAAATGGTGCGGTTTTACAATGGATGCACGGGTCTAAAAACAGGGTTCACCCGGGGTGCCGGCTACTGTCTGTCCGCTTCCGCGGAAAGAGAAGGTTTGCAGCTCATCGCCGTGGTCATGGGGTGCGAGACCTCCCAAAAGCGGTTTGCAGCATGCAAAAGTATGCTGGACTACGGATTTGCCAATTTTGCTTTAATTGAACCTGAGCTTCCGGAGGTTTCTTCTGTGTCGGTGAAATTAGGTATTGCCGATTCTGTGAACGCGGTTCCCGCCAGTGACGGCAAAATGCTCATCGACAAGAGTCAGAAAGCTTCGGTATCTACGGAAGTTCAATTGGAGGAAGAAGTGACCGCTCCCGTGAGCAAAGGCCAAAGGCTGGGCACCATGACCGTCAAAGCCGGAGATCGGATATTGGCAGAAATCCCAATGGTGGCAGAAGCGGGTGTGGAGAAACTCACCTGGGGACAGATGTATTTGCGGCTTTTGAAGAAGATTTGTATGAAATAATATCGGGAGGGTCAAGACCCTCCCCTACATTCTTATATCAAGTTTACATAATCTCAAATTTGTAGGGGCCGGCGTCTTCGACGGCCCGTTGCCGTAATTGAATACGTAAGTCAGCGGGGCGTCGTGGGCGCCGCCCCCTACAGCATATTAGTTTACATAATTTTACAAAAATATCGGAATCACCTGTATTTTGCTTTTTCTCTCGGAAAACCCTTGACTTTTACCCTGCGTCAAATAGTATTCTATGGGTAGACAAGGGGGTGTTCCCATGAAAATCGGCGCTGTCAGCCAGGCAACAGGCCTCACCGACCGCACGATCCGCTACTACATTGAAGAGGGTCTGCTGCAGCCGGAATTTACCAAAAACTATACAGGCAGAAAAAGCTTCGACTTCACCCAGGACCATGTGACGCTGCTGCATCAGATCTCGGTTCTGCGAAAATACGGATTTTCCATTACCGATATCAAAACCATCCTGGAAGATCCCTCCCAAAGCAGCGAGATCACACAGGAGCTGATCGAGAAAAAGAAGCAGACCATCCAAACAGAGCAGATGCTTTTGGATACCCTGCTGCAACTTGACAAGCAAAAAGACTATACCCTGCCAGAGCTGGCAGATGCATTGGATTCTCCTGTCCTTGCGGATGTGAAGGTGCCTAAGGATTCGGAGATTCCCCTAGTGACGCGAATTTTCCAAGGTATATTTTGGTGTGCCTGGGTTCTTGCCATGCTTTTTTATTTGTTCTGTATATTTGCTTTTACTAAATCTAACATAGAGGATTTTTTGTATGTAAAATTTTATCCCCTCTCCGAAATCAATCCCTATGCAATATTATTCTGGGTTCTCCCATTTCTTCTTGCTGCGCTAATGCTTCTGTTCTCTTCCCGCTGGATTCGGAAAAGACGGATTTTACAAGCTATTCTTATTATTTCTCTCACCGTGCTATATCTGGTAAAATGGTCTTGGTGGACCGTCACTCCTGCTTTTTCAGGTTCATTAGTTTATTCCGAAACCAAAGACATAGCAAATTATATGCAGATTGGAGCAGTTGAGAAAGATTCCAATATAATACCAATTCTATTTCCGGAGGAAGTACCGGAACATGCTCTTGCTGAGCAAGGTCCGTTTCTTCCAGATACCACCCGTTATTACAATATTACCGAAGTTCCCTGGGATCCGCGCTATGAACTGTTCGCCCAATGGCAGCTTTCTGACAAAGAATTGGACATAGAAATCGCACGAATCGAGAACGCTTTTTCCAATATAAATCGTCTTCAACCACATATCCTAAAAAACGAGGACTGGGTCTGTTGGGTATTCTCCTACAATCCCGATGATGCCGTTGAACTCTTTAACTATGTACTGGAGGGTAATCCCGCCAAAGAATTAAAAGACTATGGTTGCTATTGCTTTGCCTATCGTCCACGGGATGGTGTAGTACGATATATCGCATCTTTCTCTAACGGTAATCTTAGAGTCCCCATCTTTATGCAACTGGACTGGAACTAGAAAAAACAGTAAGGGAGGGTCAAGACCCTCCCCTACAATTTCGCACTAAGTTTACATAATTCCATTTTTGTAGGGGCGAGCAGTGCTCGTCCGGCGCTGCTGCGTTCGTTTCCACATCGGATTGGGGCGAATTCGAACAGATTACTGTGCGGACGGCCAATGGCCGCCCCTACATCGGGATGCGCATATTAGAAATCGTAGGGATGACCTGCCGCAGCAGTCGTGCGAACACAGTTCGCCCCTACAGATTCTAAAGGGCAATTCTTCTGCGGGCGGATATGGAATCCGCCCCTACATTTGCACATTAAGTTTACATAATTTTATCGAGCATGCAAAAAACACCCCGGAAGGGAACTTCCGGGGTGTTTGAGGTGTAAGAATTAGTCTGCAACGTAGGGCAGCAGAGCGATCTGGCGAGCACGCTTGATAGCGGTGGTCAGGTCACGCTGATGAGCTGCGCAGGTACCGGTGGTACGGCGGGGCAGGATCTTGCCGCGCTCGGACAGGTAACGGCGGAGCTTTGCAGTATCCTTGTAATCGATAGCGGTCACCTTGTCAACGCAGAAAGCACATACCTTCTTGCGCTTGCGGGGACGCATACGCTGTTCGTTAGCCATGATGAAAACCTCCTTCGTAAGCATTGTAAAAAAGTCAAGAAATAATTAGAAGGGCAGCTGTGCATCGTCATCGTCCAGCATCGCGAAATCGGATGCGGGGCTCTGAGCAGGTGCAGAGTAGCCGTAAGAGGGAGCGGGGGCGGAACCGTAGGAATTGCCGCCGTAGGTGTTGCCACCGTAGGAGGAATTTCCGGAATCGCCATCGCGTCTGCTGTCGCCGAAGTAGACATTGTCTGCTACGACCTCAGCGGTACGGCGCTTGTTGCCATCCTTGTCGGTCCAGCTGCGGATCTGCAGCCGTCCGGATACCACTGCCATGCGGCCCTTGGTGAAGTACTTGCTGACGAATTCGCCAGTCTGACGCCATGCCACACAGTCAATGAAATCAGTTTCCCGTTCGCCGCTCTCCCGGGATGCGAAATCCCGATCCACCGCTACGGTGAAGGATGCTACGGCGACGCCGCTGCCGGTACGGCGCAGCTCGGGGTCACGGGTCAGGCGACCCATGATGGTGATGTGGTTGAGCATAAATTACTCCTCCACAGCGATGACCAGGCAGCGCAGGATGCCGTCAGTGATCTTCATGACACGCTCCAGCTCTGCGGGGAACTCGGGCTTGGTTTCCATGTTCATCAGAACGTAGTAGCCTTCGGTCAGGTCGTTGATAGCGTAAGCCATGCGACGCTTGCCCCACTCATCGATGTTGGACAGAGTACCCTCCGCCTCCACCATTGCCTTGAACTTGTTTACAAGTGCTGCGATGCCCTCCTCGCCCTGTGCGGGGTCGATGATGTAGAGCACCTCATACTTACCGGTGATCTTAGCCATGTTGTTTGCACCTCCTTTTGGACTTTTGGCCCACGGTCGCGCCGTGAGCAAGGATATGTCTGCATTCGCAGACCCATGTATTATATATTGTCCACCCCTAAAAGTCAAGAATTATCTTAACAAAATTTCCGAATATTTGGATTTTTTCCGGGAATACTCTGAGCAAAAGGTGGTGGATTGGATGATTCTTTCTTATATAAGAACTGTATTCCTATACTTAACTATGATCGTGGTAATCCGGATCATGGGCAAGCGTCAGATTGGGCAGATGGAACCGTCGGAATTTGTGGTGACCATGATGGTGGCAAACCTGGCAACCATCCCTATGCAGGATGATGGGATTGCCCTTTTTGCCGGCTTCATTCCCATCTGCGTCATTTTGGGAGTAGAACTTGTGCTGTCCTTTTTGAATCTCAAAAGCAGCAAAATCCGCAAGCTTCTATGTGGAAAGCCGGTGATTCTCATTGAAAACGGGAATATTCTCCAGCAAAACCTAAGAAAAACCCGGATCACCCTGGATGAGCTGACCGGCCATTTGCGTGAAAAGGATGTGCTGGATCTGCGTTCTGTCCAATACGCGATTTTGGAAACCAACGGCAATCTCTCGGTCTTCCCCTATCCCAAAGAGATGCCCGCCAGCGCCAGGGATGCAGGCATCAAAGTCCGGCAGCAGTTTCTTCCCATCACCATCGTTTCCGACGGAGAACTGATGGAACAAAATCTCACCATCGCCAAAAAGGACAAACGCTGGCTCAAAAAGGTTTTGGAAGAAAACCATGCCCAGCTGCAGGACACCTGGCTTCTCACAGTAGACGGAGGCAACCATGTGACCTTCTTCCGAAAGGAGGACTAAATGGAGCGACGGTTTATTTGGGGTCTTACCATATTGCTCCTGGCGCTGGTCTTTGCCATCGGCACCGGAATCGTCATGAAAGCTATCCATTCTCCCGGGGAAGCAGCTTTGACCCAGGCCGCGGAACTGGCTCTTTCCGGGGATATGGAGCGGGCAGTACCTTTGGCACAGGATGCATACACACGCTGGCAAAAATACCGAAGCATCACAGCCGCCTTTGCCGACCACAATCCCATGGATGACACGGAACGGCTGTTCCGGGAGATGATGGTGTATGCCGAAACAGATGAGGTTCCTCACTTTGCCGCCTGTTGCCAGCAGCTCAGCGCTATGCTGAAAGCCACCTATGAAACCCACGGTTTTTCTCTGAAGAATATATTATAAGGAATGCCCCCTCTGACGAGGGGGCATTCTTTATTTCTTTAAGACCCGCATGGCATTGAGAACTGCCAGGAGCGCAACGCCCACATCGCCGAAGACGGCGATCCACATACCCACCAGGCCAAATGCGCCCAGCACCAGGAACACCGCTTTGATTCCCAGTGCAAACACAATATTCTGCCGGGCAATTTTTCGGGTTTCCTTCGCCACTTCGATGGCTTCCACTAATTTCATAGGTTCATCGGTCATCAGCACCACATCCGCTGCCTCAATGGCCGCGTCGGAGCCAAGGCCGCCCATGGCGATACCGATATCTGCTCTGGCCAGCACCGGTGCGTCGTTGATGCCATCACCCACAAAGGCCAGTTTGCTGCCGGCGCGTTTCTTCCCATCCAGCTTTTCCAGTACAGTTACTTTATCGCCGGGCAGAAGCTCCGCATAGCACTCATCCAGGCCCAGGTCCCGGGTCACTGCATTGCCGATGGCTGCGTTATCGCCGGTAAGCATCACAGTCTTTCTCACGCCGGTTTTCTTCAATGCGGCAATGGTCTCTTTGCTGTCCGGCTTCACCTCATCGGAAATGAGGATACAGCCAAGATACCGGCCGTTTTCTGCCACATACACTTTTGTGCCTGCCGATTCGCAGGGAACATAGGCAATTTTCTCCCGTTCCATCAGTTTGGTATTGCCGGCAAAGATCATGCCGCTCTCTGCCAGGACACGAACACCATGGCCGGGAATTTCCTCATAGCCGGAGATTTTGCTGCCAAACTGAGGCCCCGCTGCCTCCAGAATAGATTTTGCAATGGGATGATTGGAAAAATGCTCTGCCCGGGCAGCTGCTTTCAGCACCTGCTCTTTTGCAACACCCTCAGCAGGGAGAATCTGCGTTACCTTAAATACACCTTTTGTCAGGGTTCCGGTCTTATCGAATACCACTGTGTCCACCTGGTTCAGCGCTTCCAGGAAATTGCCGCCCTTCACCAGCACACCGTGCCGGGAGGCCGCTCCGATGCCGCCGAAGAAGGTCAGGGGTACCGAAAGAACCAATGCGCAAGGGCAGGACACCACCAGGAACACAAAGGCTCTGTAAATCCAGTCTGCCCATTCACCGCCAAACAGCAGCGGAGGCAACATGCCCAGCAGCGCCGCCACAGTCACTACCGCAGGGGTATAATAGCGGGCAAATTTTGTGATGAAATTCTCCGTGGGAGACTTACGGGAGGAAGCATTCTCCACCATGTCAATGATCTTGGCAACCGTAGAATCCCCGTAAGCCTTGGTGACCTGAATGGTGAGAAGACCGGTTTCATTGATGCAGCCGGAGAGAACTTCGTCCATGGGGTGGACAGATCTGGGCACGGATTCACCGGTGAGCGCCCGGGTATCCACCATGGAATCACCCAGCAGCACCACACCATCCAGGGGGATCTTCTCACCGGGTTTTACCACGATCCACTCCCCTGCCGCCACATTCTCCGGAGAAACCGTCAGAAGTTCGCCGTTTCGCTTGACCGTAGCCGTTTCAGGCCGGATGTCCATCAAATCCGAGATGGATTTGCGGGAGCGGGCAACCGCCAAATTCTGGAAAAACTCGCCTACCTGGTAAAACAGCATCACCGCCACCGCCTCCGGATGTTCTCCGATGAAGAACGCGCCCAGGGAGGAAAGGCTCATCAAAAAGTTTTCATCAAACACATGGCCGCGGACGATATTCTTTATCGCACCCAGCACCACGTCGTAACCCAAAATCACATAAGCAGCAATCAAAAGCAGCAGATTTCCCTTCAGCAGAAGTCCGGCTGCAAAAAGAATCGCACCCAAGCCCATCCGCAGAAGCATTTTCTTTACATCTACACTGTGATCATGATCGTGGTCATGGCGCTCAGCCTTCAGGCGCACATTTACATCCGGCTCATAGCCGTGGACAATTCTCTCCACTTTTTTGAAGATGTCCGTATCCTTGCTCACTTCCAGTGTCAGCGTCTGCTTCATTAAATTCAAGCTGCATGCGGTGATTTCCGGCAGCTTTCGCACATCTGCCTCGATCCTGGCAGCACAATTGGGACAATTGAGGCCTTCCAGTAAAAATTCTTGTTTCATAAGGACATCTCCTTTTATTAGTTGTTCAATCATTCAACTTTCGTCGGGTTATGAAACAGCCAAGGAATATTGGCTGTTTAGTCGTGGTGAATATGGTCAAAGCCGATATCCAAAATATATTTTACATGGTCATCTGCCAGGGAGTAGTAAATTACCTGGCCGTCCCGGCGAGATTTTACCAGATTGGAAAGGCGCAGCGCCTTCAGCTGATGAGAAATGGCAGACTTGGTCATACCCAGCAGCGCAGCCAGGTCACAGACGCACATCTCGTTCAGCTCCAGTGCATGGAGGATCTTCACACGGGTACCGTCCCCAAACATTTTAAATAGAGATGCTAAATCCAAATATTCCTCTTCAGCCTGCATTCTTCCCCGGGTATCTTCCACGATTTTCTCATGAATCATGTCGCAGTCGCACATATGCTGTTTTTCCATAGGGATCACCTCATTTTATTAATTGAGCAATCATTCAACTATTAACAGTATACTGCATCTGCGCGATCTTTGTCAATAGGAAACCGCAAAATGACGGATCTTGGCACACTCTCCGCTGGTGGCAACTCGTAGATTTTTCCGTTTTTCACCGCTACCCAACTGACCAAAATCAGACCGCCTGCGGGGTGGTTGTCAAAGTGCACAATAAACTCTCTTCTAAACTGTGAATAACAGAGAAAAGCAAACTCTATGTTGACAATTATATTAGAAAATACTATCATTATTATATATGAAACGGGTTTCATAACAGAAAAAAGTTCGAAGCATATAAAATGGAGGTGGGCACAAAAAATGACAAGCATCAAAGATGTAGCTGCTTTGGCGGGTGTTTCTCCGGCAACCGTTTCCCGTGTGATGAACGGAACGGCAAAAGTGGATGCTGAGAAAAAAGAACGGGTCATGAAAGCAATCCAAGAAACCGGATTTGTGCCCAATGAGGCCGCAAGAACGCTCTTCCGCAAATCCGCCAAAATTATCGGACTCATCGTGCCTTCCATCCGCAACCCCTATTTTACAGAGCTGGCCGCCCATATAGACGCGCTGGCAACCGCCAATGGTTTTCGCCCCTTCCTATGCAATACCGGCTATGATCCGGAAAAGGAAAAGGCTGCGGTGCAGATGCTGGTGAGCATGAACGCAGATGCCATCATTGTGGCCTCCTTCAGCGAGCAGGCCTGGAAGACCATCCACGACTGTCCCATTCCCGTAGTGGCACTGGACGCCATGCTTCACGGTGCGGATGTGGAGGCTTGCATATTCTGCGATTATTACTGGGGTGGCCGGATGGCTACAGAGCATCTGATTGAAAACGGCTGCAAGAACATTGTGTGCATCAAAGGCCCTCAGTACCGCTACAGTGCCCGATCCCGTTATCAGGGTTACAGCGATGTATGCCGGGAACTGGGTATCGAGGAACGCACTGTAGAATGTGACTATGACTTCAATCAGGGTTTAGCAATGACCGAGGAACTTCTGAATCGTTATCCGGATGTAGACGGTATCATCGCTTGTAACGATATCGTTGCTATCTCGACCTATAAAGTACTTCACAAGCGCAACATTCCTGTCCCGGAAAAAATCCAGCTCATCGGTTTTGATGACATTTCTTTCTCTACCCTTCTTTCTCCGGAATTGACAACCATTTGTCAGCCGGTGAAGGAGATGGCAGAAAAAGCCATAGAGCTGATTGTAAATAATGAACTCACCAGCATGACCGGTGTCAAATTCGTCTTCCCGGTCACACTGGTTACAAGACAAACTACCATGAAAAAAGGAGAATAGTAATGAAAAGAGCAGGCATCCTCAATAGTGACATTTCCCGCGTTCTTTCCTACCTGGGCCATACCGATACCATCTGTATTGGTGACTGCGGTCTGCCCATCCCCGACGAGGTAGAGCGCATCGATCTGGCTCTGTGTTTCGGAGAACCCACTTTTATGCGTACTTTGGAAATCGTAGCCCAGGATATGAAGATTGAGAAAATCGTTCTGGCAGAGGAAATCAAGACTCAGAACCCCACCGTACTTTCTCAGATTGAAAAGCTGTTTGAAGGCCAGAATGTTGAGGTCGAGTATGTGACCCACGTAGAGCTGAAGGCCCAGACTCACGACTGCAAGGCAGTCATTCGTACCGGAGAAACGACCCCCTACGCAAATATCATTTTGCAGGCAGGTTGTATTTTTGCATAAATTGAAACAGGAGGAGCAAGCGAAGTTATGCAAATCGAAATGCGTGGCATCGACAAGGCCTTTGGCACCAACCAGGTTTTGAAA
>JAFOBK010000286.1 GCA_017381835.1 Oscillospiraceae bacterium
GCATGATGGTATGTATCACACCGGTGATGTGGCATGGCGGGATGAGGATGGTTATTACTGGTATGTTGGCCGTGCAGACGATGTCATCAAGTCCTCCGGCTACCGCATCGGACCCTTCGAGATTGAATCCACCATCATGGAACTGCCCTACGTTCTGGAGTGCGGTGTCTGCGCAGCTCCCGATGAGGTCAGAGGCCAGGTGGTCAAGGCCTGCATCGTGCTGGTAAAGGGTACCGAGGGCACGGAAGAACTGAAGAAAGAAATCCAGAACTACGTCAAGGCACATACCGCACCTTACAAGTACCCCCGAATCGTGGAATTCCGTGAGGAACTGCCCAAAACCATCTCCGGCAAGATCCAGAGAAACAAGCTGTAAATACAAAAAACTCCGATTGGAGGCTGCCACAGTTGTAGCAGCCTCCAATCGGGCATCACAATAAAGGTTTGAAGGAAACAATGTATTTTGACGATTTAAAACTGGGCATGTCGGTAGAAATTGCTCCGGCAGTCATTGAAAAACAGAAGATGCTGGATTTTGCATACACTTATGACAATATTCCGCTGCACACAGATGAAGACTATGCAAAAGCATCCCCCTTCGGACAACTCATCGCTCCCGGAGTGATGTCCTTTATGTCCGTCTGGGCCAGATATCTGGAAGTAGACTTTTTCGGGAAGGAAATGCTGGCAGGAAAGTCCACGAAAATAGCATGGCATAAGCCGGTCTATGCGGAAGATGTACTTCGTGGCCGGGCAGAGATTACAAACTTAGTAAAACGTAATGCCAGAAACGGTCTCGTGGAGATCACAATTGAAGCCTACAACCAGAAGGATGCGCATATTCTGAGCAATGTGACAGAAGCCATCGTCAAATGCAGAGAACGATGATGATCTACTCAGGCGGTGATTGAACAATGAAAAAGACATATGTAACTTCCATGCCGAATCATATCGGTTCCTTTCTGAAGGCCAGCAAGTGTTTTGCTGCCTTGGGCATCAACATTACCCGGGTCAGCTATGATAAAGCCGTAGACAGCCACATGCTGTTTCTTGATGTGGAAGGAACGGAGGAACAGATCCGGAAAGCGGACGCAGAACTGGAAAAGATCGGATATCTGCAGAACAATTCTGCGGATTCCAGCATTGTGCTCATTGAGTTTTGCCTTGAGGATGTTCCCGGAAGTGTAACCCGCGTTCTGGAGCTGATCAATTCTTTTAGCTTCAATATCTCCTATATTAATTCCCAGGAAAATGGTACCGATTACCAGTATTTCAAGATGGGACTCCATGTAGAAGATCCGGGACGGATTGCAGAATTTATGGAGCAAGCGGAACAGCTCTGCAAAGTAAGAATCATTGACTACAACAGCTCGGAGCGGGCATATGACAACAGCATTTTCTACAACACTTATGTACGGGGGCTGTCCCGGATGCTGGACTTAACAAATGAGCAAAAGCAGGGCCTCATGGTTTCTGCCAATCTTGCCATGCAGATTCTGGACGAGCAGGGGCTGTCTCCTTACCGGACCTTTGACAGCATCAGCAAGTTCGCTGAGCTTCTGGGTAAATCCAAGGGGGATCAGTTTGTTCCGAGAATCACCACACATACGATTACGGACAATACCGAAATTATCCTGATTGAGCCTGCTTGCGGAAGTAATACTGCGGTGATTAAAAGCCATGGAGAATTTCTCTGTGTGGACAGTGGTTATGCCTGCTATCGGGAGGAAATGCTGGAGATTCTCCATGACTGTATTCCCGGATTTGAGGCAGCTCATAAGCGTCTGCTGCTGACCCACGCGGATGTGGATCATTGCGGTCTTATGGATGTATTTGATGAAATCATTGTCAGTTGCCGGTCAGCAGAGAGCCTGCGCTGTGAATATCTGGGCGATAACGGATTCCGGGAACGCAATCCTTTGCACAGACCCTATGTGAATATCTGTAAGAACCTGACATCTTATAAAGAGGTTAATCCGAGCAAGTTAACAACTCCCTGGCATAACTTGCCGGAGCTTCGCGGACCGCTGACACAGATCGGTTTCTTTGATTTTGGAGATCTGCATTTTGAAGTATACGAGGGAAACGGAGGACATCTTCCAGGGGAAGTGGTTCTGATCGATTACGAAAACCACATAGCTTTCACCGGCGACGTCTACATCAACATCCATGGACTCACTGCAGCCCAGGCGGAATACAACCAGTATGCGCCGATTCTGATGACATCAGTGGATACAGACCCTAAGGTTTGCAACGAGGAACGAAAGGCAATTTTGAGAAGACTTGGCGTAGGAAACTGGAAGATATTCGGTGCCCATGGATCACCCAAAGACTATTCCGTAAAATAACGTGAAGATAGAACCGCAAAGAAAGCACCTGCATTACACATGCAGGTGCTTTCTACTTGGTTTATTTGATTTCCTTAAAGCAATTGAAAAGTTCACTCACGCGATCAGTCTCTGCTTCGGTATTTTGGGTAAATGCACTTACCAGGGGAACGATAATCATGGAAATTGCCATAGCGGAAACGCCCATTTCCGGAGACTTGGCTGCGGCGGCAGAGAAACCGGAGTTCAGGGAGATTACCAGGGTAGCGCCGCCGACTGTGATCAGACCGGAAAGGATACCGGCAAAGGCACCAGCCTTGGTAATCTTCTTAGAGAACAGACCCCAGATGTAAGGTCCGATGAAGCAACCGGAAACAACACCCCAGGAGAAGGACATTAAGCTGACGATGATGGGGATGTTCTGGGTTGCGAAGATGAAGGAACAGGCAACAAATGCCAGGCAGAACAGTCTGGTCAGAAGCATCTGAGCGTCAGACTGGATTTCCTTTTTGCGAATCGAGGGAATCAGATCCACAGCAACTGCAGATGCAGAAGTCAGAACCACCGACTGCAGGGTGGACATGGACGCAGAAAGGAGCAGAACCATAATGATGGCAAGCAGGACAAGTCCCAGTTTTCCGCCGCTCAGCACTTCCATCAGCAGGGTGGGGATGACTGCGTCAATGCCGCCCTCGGGAAGCTGTCCACCCAGGATCAGTCTGGAGGTGGAGCCGATGAGGTAAGCACCGCAACCGATGACCACGCAGAAAAATGTGGAAATGATGGTACCACGCTTGATTGCTGCAGTATCCTTGATTGCGTAGAATTTGCCGATCATCTGAGGAAGACCCCAGGTACCGAAGCTGGTCAGCATGATGTTGAAGCAGAGGAACCGGAAGGAAGAACCGCCGAAGATATTGGTCAGCTGGCTTCCGGTTACGGGGTTGGGATCCC
>JAFOBK010000287.1 GCA_017381835.1 Oscillospiraceae bacterium
GGTGAAGACCTGCTGCGATCGCCCGGGCACCCTGGGTCTTGCCGGTACCGGCAGGGCCACGCATCAGGAAATTCCGCATCTGCATAGGCTTACCGGTGGTCATCTGGGCATGGCGGCAGATATTGACCGCCTGCTCCGGGATGATATACCAGTCCTCCAGCTTGGGAACCAGGCTTTCCTCCAGAACAGAAAGCTTTCTGCCGGGAGTCAGCTGATATTTGCCCTCGAAATCGGTATGGAGGATCTGCGCCGTCGCAGCACTGACGGTGACCTTGGCAGTCTTAGCAAAGATGGTGAACTCGCCTGCCATGACCGTACTGGGCGTATACGCACCGGAATCCAACTGCGCCTGAGACACACGAAGCACATTGCCGGACTTCTCGACCTTAGCCTTGATATTGGCCGGGCATGTCTCATCCTTGATGCGCCGATAGGCGTTATCGCAGAGGATCGCCATGTACTCTGTGGCTTTACTCATGTCCGAGTAGCCTGCCTTTCGCTGATCGTGGTAGAGGTTGAAGTTATCTTCAAACTCCTGATCCGCCATAAGTGCAGGGATCATAGCCATGAGAACGGCCGCACCGTCGTTTGCGGTCTGGTGGAGCCTGTAGTTCTCGATCATTTCCGTGTTCTTGTCATAGCCACTGGCCACGATATTACCCGTGGCACTGTCGTATACCACCAGATGGTAGGCATCCGGGCCAGAGGAGGACTTATACTCTGCGACCATTCTGTGGTCGATGACCCCCAGAGCACCTTCGCCTATGCCGCTCATACAATCGCAGACTGCATGAACAGCCTTGATAACGGTGGCGGACAGGGTGGCCTCGGTGCCGCTGCCATACTTGGAAGACACCTTAACCTTCTTGGATGTGAGGGTGTCAAACGGAGCCGGTAAAGACCGTGAAAAATTGATAAGGTTGTTGATTGCGACGCTCATAAGTAATGATTCCCTTTCTGCAGTGTTACTGCTCAAATTTGATTTCAATGCCGTCATCGCGGCATTCTGCACCGGTCAGATCGTTCCGCTCCAGCTCCTTGCAGATCTCAGGCCAGCTTTCCTGGACGGGAAGCTCCCCGGCACTGATCTGCATACTGGTTTCCCGTCTGCCGATGGCTTCATTGATGCGTTCATTCAACTCCATGATGTGTGCCTCTACCCACTGGAAGGCAAGAAGACCAAAATCCTCAGGGATATCGTCATCTTCTTCCGTTTCAGTGGTTTTGGGTTCCTGCTTCGGCGGCTCCGCACTGGGCGGAGGGGCGGGAGAATCGGTCTGGGGCGCAGCATCGAAAATAACATCGAATACCTGCAGGTTCCGAATCAGAACCAGTCCCCTTTTGTACCCACCTGCACGGTTCAGGATCACATACACCGGATTACCGATAAAGATATCCTCCTGGGCTCTGGCATTTTCCCAGATCCATCTGACATTGGGGTACTTTGCCTCCAGGATCTGCGTGATCCGTTTCTGGATCAGCACATAGGCCATAGCTTTCATATCCCGTTCGGTGGGTTCCTGTACTGCAGGCGCAGCCGGCAGGGCCATTATCGGCTCCACTGGCTCCACCTTCGTCGAAGACAGGAACAGCAGTCTTAGGATTGCCGCAAAGATACCGAGGATCACCAACAGTAAAATCGGCCACAGCCTTGTGATGAACAACAGGAGGGCCAGAAGCCCCAGCATGAGCAGGCCCTCGTATGCCATATGGCGTTTTCTGTCTTTATTACTCATCTGTCTTTCTCCTTTGGTGGGCGCAAAAAAACGCACAAGAGATCTATTCCTAGAAACCCTTGTGCGTTTTATGCGCTTTGATTCAATTGTACTGTCGCCTCCTTACATGTCGAAGAAGGAATTCCCGCCGCCAAAAGGCTGATAACCGGTGAAGCCGTTGGGCATCGTATTGCTTGCAGAGGCGGCCGCAGGATTCCCGGCAGGGTGCTGAGAGTCGGCGGTTGCTTTCTGACCGTCTCCAGCGTTCTTGCTGCTGCCACTGAAGCAATACTCGATCTCATCCAGAATGATGACGGGCATAGTCTTCTTCGTATTTGCCTCATCTTCCCATACGTCCTCATCGTAGCGGCCGGACAGGTTGATGTGAGAGCCTTCCTTGAGGTCCATCTTGCGGATGCGTTCACACAGGGGGCCGAAGGCCTTCACGGTCAGATTGACCCATCTGTGATTCTTTGCAGAACGCGCATCATAGACCTTTGCGCCGATCCGGAAGCGGACGAAGTCTCCCTTTTCGGAGAACTTCAGCGCAGGGGTGTTGTTCGCACCTTTCGATACGGACACCCCGGTTGCAATGAATTTTAACATGATAACTCCTTCCCGCAGGCTTAGCCTGCATCAGTATGATATATATTTCTACCCGCTTGCTGCGGGAGGAAACCAGGAAACAAAAAAAGTGCCATTTACCCCCCAAAAGGGCAAACGACACTTAACAAAAATCGGAAAACTAACATTTCACTGATGTGAAACTCGGATACTAACATCCTAATTATACCATATTTTCAACTGTTAGTCAATCAGATTCGTATCTCTACTGTGATTCTCTTGATCCTGGCCATCCCTCAGAAGCTTCTCGCATAATTCCAGTGTGATCTCAAGCTTGTGGTCAACCCCCGAGACAGTCCCGTCTGAGTCAGTAAGCCCCTCAACCATGCCTCGGATGCGATCAAGTGAGTCAAGAATTGTCTGAGCCTTCACTGTTTTCATCCCCTTCTTACTGCTAATGTACCAATTACCAGATATATGCCGTCATCCTCATAGACAGGCGCAGTATCGGCAACATACACCTCCAATTCGTCGCCGATTTTCAAATTACGCAGATTATGAAGCTGTCCCACGAGCTTTACTGTTTTCCCGTCACATTGGATCTGGACAGATTTGATCCGTTTTCGAAAGGAACTGAATTCAATCTGTTCGCATATACCCCGGATTACTACATACCTTTTTTCAAGGCAACGATAAAAAAGAAAGGCCGTGTCGAACATGAACACGAGTGCAATCGTGAATCCCGGAAGCAATTGCTGAATTCCGCCTCCGGCTACAATAACTGCCAGGATTAACACGAACCCAAGGAAGCTGCCTGCGATGCGGATCAGGATCTGCTTTCGCAGGACAGCGGGGAAATCATGATATTCCTTCCTCATGGGTATTACCTCAAAGCAGCACAATGCGCTTCTTTTTCAGGAGCCGAAGAACGAGCTTCACAACATAATCTCGCTTTTCAGCACGCTCCATCTGATTTTCAAGGATGTTATCGGCGATGGTATCCCTGGTATAGATGCGTTGAACAAGGGCCTGTACATGCTCCTGGCCAAGGTACTTATCTTCGGGCGGGATGTTTCGCTCCATGAGGAAGACCAATTCAGCCATGGAGAGAACAAGACCCGTTTCCCGAATCCATTTTAGAGCGGTTTTCTCA
>JAFOBK010000288.1 GCA_017381835.1 Oscillospiraceae bacterium
GCAGAACATATACCAGCTTCGCTGTTTCGCTCAAGTCTGCCGTCAGCAGAAATCTGGGGTATGCCATATATGCCGGAATTGGACTGTTTTTTCGTCAGAGATGCGTCATGTGTTCACCTCCGATTCCATAAAAAAGACCTCCTTTGATAGATTCGTTGCTGGAGTTCCCCCCTGCCCCTAAATCGTACCAAAAAGAGGTGGTTTTGACATTGAACGCAAATTGAGCTCAAATTGACAAAAAGGAAGGCTGTCTCCGAAGTGGAGACAGCCTTCCTATAAACCATATCATTGCGATGCAGAACTTACATCAATCCCATGAACCAGATGACAACCAGCGCTGTCAGTGTAACAAGGGTATCAATTGTGATTCCGTAGAACATAGGCTTCAGACCAGCTTTTTTGAAGTCGGTAATACTGGTGCTCAGGCCAATGGCAGCCAAAGCGGTGACCATCAGGAATTTGCTGGCGGTTTTCATGACACCGGAAACTGCAGCAGGAATGAAACCAATGCTGTTTGCAATAGCCAGCAGCAGAAAACCACCAATGAACCAGGGGATGATCTTCATCATATTAACTTTCTTACCGCCACCAGAAGTCTGCATTTCTTTCTTCTTCATACGGACGCCGATCCAGGCAAATACCAGTACGGTAGGAATAATCGCAATGGTGCGAGTCAGCTTGACCATTGTGGCGAAGTCGCCTGCGGCCTCAGAAAAGGCATAGCCGGAAGCTACCACGCTGGCAGTATCGTTTACGGAAGTACCAGCCCAGATACCGTATGCAATGTCGGACATCCCCAAAGCCTTACCCATAAGGGGGTACAGTGCGATCATCACCATATCGAAAAGGAATGTAGAGGACATGGCGAAGGCAATGTCTTTGTCATCGGCATCAATAACCGGAGCGATAGCGGCCACAGCACTACCACCGCAGATGCCGGTGCCGGCAGAGATCAGATTGCTCAGCTTCCAGTTGAGGCCAAAGAGCTTGCGGATGAAATAGCCGCCGCCGAAGCACATGGCAAAGGTGAAGATCATCACAAAGAAGGTCATTTTGCCAACCGACATAATGGTGCTGACAGATAATGACGCACCTAGAAGAACGATAGCTGCCTTTAGGATCTTTTTGGATGTAAACTTCAGCGCTGGCTTGATCCAGGTCGGATGAAAAAAGCTATTGATGATCGTGCCCATGAACAGAGCGATAATGGATGCGCCTAACAGACCTCCGGGAATCAGTTCTTCAAGCAGCACAGACAGAGCGGCGACTGCAAAGCAGATGGCAACGCCCAGCAGAAAGAGCAGATGTTCTTTTGTTTTCGGATTCATGATGGTCCTCCCTTGAAGTTTTTCTTTATTTTACCATGGGAGTATGATAAAATGAAGTTATTATACGGAATAACTCAATTCCCAATAATTATTGGAGGAGCAATATGGATCCAAAACTGCATACATTTCTGACACTTTGCCAAACCATGAATTACCGTCTTGCGGCGGAGCGTCTTCACCTCTCTCAGCCAGCTGTTACCAAGCAGATCCAGGCTCTGGAGCAATCGGTACAGATAAAGCTTTTTACTTACGATGGTCGCACCCTTCATAAAACAGAAAAATGCCTGCTGCTGGAGCGGTACGCGATTTCTCTGCAATACCAATTTGAAGAACTACAGCTGGCTATTGCAGATAAGAAGCGCTTGAAGTTGCGGATCGGCGCAACCAAGACTATCGGTGACTATGTGTTAATCGACGCCATCAAAGAATATCTCAGCGATCCACATCATGAAATTTCCCTTGTGGTGGATAATACCAAACATTTGCTGCAAATGCTTGACGAGAATCAACTGGACTTTGCGGTTATCGAAGGCACGTTCAGCAAAACCAAGTACGATTCCTATTTGCTGCGGATGGAGCCGTTTGTGGGGATCTGTTCCAAGAGAAGTCCTTTATGTGGTAAACTGGTTACAATTGAGGATTTGCTAAGCCAGACGATTATTGTCCGAGAAGAGGGCTCCGGCACACGCCGCATTTTTGAAGAACGGTTGACCGCATCAGGTTATGAATTGAGTGACTTTTCCAGAGAAGTTTCTATCAGCAGCTTCGTTGCGATCAAGGCATTGGTTGCAAGCGGAATCGGTATCAGTTTTATGTACCGGTCAGTTGTTTCCAAGGAAAATAACATTGGCACCTTTGCCGTCGATGGAATCACAGAACCACATCCTTTCCACGTGGTATATACACGAAATACCAATGCCAAGAATTATTCTGAGCAATTTCTATCAAGTCAACTAATGAGTTCGAAAAAGAATTAATATGCTAATTATTTTGGGCGGCTTCCATCCGGAAGTCGCCTTTGCTGTATGGTGGGCCAGGTTGGACTCGAACCAACGTAGGATTAACCGTCGCATTTACAGTGCGATGCCATTGCCGCTAGGCGACTGACCCATATGGTGGAACCGGCCGGGATTGAACCAGCGACGCCCAGATTTTCAGTCTGGCGCTCTACCAACTGAGCTACGGTTCCATATTTCAAACTGGTCGATTTCGACCAGTTTAGTTTATGGGGTAGATGACGGGAATCGAACCCGCGATAGGCGGAACCACAATCCGCTGCCTTACCGCTTGGCTACATCCACCATGATTTGGTGCGGACAGAGGGGCTCGAACCCCCGACCCACGCCTTAAAAGGGCGCTGCTCTACCATCTGAGCTATATCCGCATATTTGGCGGAGCGCGCAGAACTCGAATCTGATACCGAGACGTCAGTACGATCCGCTTAGCAGGCGGTCCCTGGGCCTCCCAGGTTCACGCTCCATATATACTTAATTTGTTGAAGAGTATTTTTAGGTGTGCTATAATCAGTTAAGAATACTTGAATTTGTGGAGATGATAAGATGGTCAATATAACAGATGTAAAACAGATTCTTCAATTTGCAATAGATGC
>JAFOBK010000289.1 GCA_017381835.1 Oscillospiraceae bacterium
ATATTATATCATACTTCTTTGGAAAAATATAGCGTTTTTGTGAATTATCCGCCTTAGAATGCAATAAAAACAGCCCCCTCTAACGAGGGGGCCGTTCATAATCAAAAATCACTTTGCCTTTGCAGCCAGACGGTCAACCTTCAGGGTGCAGAACTTTTCAAGGACGGGCACCAGGATGATGCACACGAAGATAGCGGTGAAGCCGCCGTTGTACAGACAGAAGCCGCCGTGGAGGCCGGGTACCAGGGTGACCAGGCAGTAGTGGATCATAGCAGCTACAAAGCCGTATGCCCAGCCGTACTTATCGCAGATGGGGCTCAGGCCGTTGGCATAGCACAGACCGATGACGATTGCCTGGGCATTGATTGCCAGGGTGAAATTGCCGCCCAGCAGGGGAGACAGCCAACCGGTCACAAAGGATGCTACCACATAGCCCAGCATGATGGGCCATACATTGGTGGGGCGGGAGCCGGAGTTGCAGGTGCAGAGCATGCAGAAGATCAGGCCGAAGGTAACACCGTTGAAGGGAGCGCCGATCAGATTGTAGTAACCCAGGATGAACAGACCAAACACGCCCACATTCATCAGCAGGACGCCGTTGCCCAGGGTGCCGGACACATTGTTCACCTGATGACGGTTCTTCAGCAGTGCCCAGTAGTCCTTACCTGCACCCATAGCCAGTGCGAACACAACACACAGACCGAACAGCGCAATGCAGAAGATATTGACAATGCCCTGAGAAGCTACTGCCATATCGCCAGTGGCGCCGGGCAGTTCCACACCCATGACCTTATAGAGCATGCCGTTCAGGAAGAACATGGCCATGCCTACGGGCAGCGCTGCGGAGTACAGATTGAAGCCCTTATGGACATTGGGAGAATGGGGCAGGCCAGCACTGACAATGATACCCACGATCACACCCACAACAACTGCCAGAATGATACCCAGCAGATTGAAACCAATGGTTTCAGCATGGGGATACCGAACCAGCAGATCGGAAATCACAGGTGCCACACCGGTGGTGAAGAGCATTGCGTTCACATTGGCATACCACTTTTCCTTCTTAATGAGGTTTGCCACCACAACACCCAGCATAGTGAACCACATATTCAGCACATGGATGCCCCAGGTGCAGAAACCCACAGTCAGGAAGAATGCCAGAGTAGAAACATTATTTACCTTGGTCTTGGTCACATGGAACAAGCCTGCGATGATCAGCGCAACCAGACCCATGTTCAGGAAGGTAGCGGAAAAACCGCCTACGGAGAAGTAGTTGGTAGTAACCTTGCAGGGCTGGCTGAGAATCTGCCAGAAACCGGAGAGCATCTGGCTCCGGTCAGACATGCAGACAGCGGCAATCAGGAATGCCACACCCACAAAGACAAACATCAGCTTCAGGAAGCTGCTTTCGGACATGTTTTTAATTTTTTTCATACGTATCCCCCTAAAATGCAAAAATGGACAATCCAGTTCCACAAAACCGAATTGCCCAGGCGGTCGGCATACTGTGCTCACACTCCACCGCAGTGATCTGCGTTATCCGCCAGTCATGTGAACTCTTATATTATTTTAGTAAAGATCCCATGATTTGTCAACACGAAACCGGGAAACTCTGCATGCCTGCTCTGTATGCACTACATTCCAAAGGAAGCATATTGCTTTTGGGTTGTTGTATTTTACTTTTTCCTGTGATAATATGAAGAAAAATCAGGAAATGAGGCGGTAATATGATTCTTTCAAACAAGCTCTCCATGCCGAAAGCATATCTGATCACCTTTTTGAAATGGGGTCTGTTCGGACTTTTGATGGGTGTTTTGGGCGGTCTTTTGGGTGCCGGATTCCACCACGCGCTGCACTTTGTGACCCATTTAAGAGGAGAGTATAACTGGCTGATCTTCCTGCTGCCGGCAGCAGGTCTTTTGAGCGTGGGCATCTATACCCTATTCCGCCAGCGCAGCAACCGGGGCACCAATCAGATCATCGACGCGGTACTAAGCGGAGAAGAGGTAAGTCCCCTTGTTGCTCCCACCATTTTCCTGGCAACCGCCACCACGCACCTGTTTGGTGGCTCTGCCGGTCGGGAAGGCGCAGCTCTGCAGCTGGGCGGTGCTACCGCTTCTTTGCTCAGCAAGATTTTTAAGCTGGATCAGCAGGATCGAAAAATCCTCATTATGAGCGGCATGAGCGCTGTGTTTGCCGGCCTTTTCGGCACACCCCTGACCGCTGCGCTGTTCTGCATGGAGTTTGAATCCGTTGGTACGCTGTTCTCCCCGGCGCTTCTTCCCTGCTACATTGCTTCCTTCACCGCCGCCAAAATCTCCGGTCTGCTGGGTGTCCATGCGGAAGGCTTCCTGTTAGATACCGCCGCTGCCATCACTATGGGCAATATTTGGCGCTTCCTTCTGTTGGCTGTACTCGTTTCTCTGGCGGGTATCCTCATGTGCTGGGTGTTCCATAAGGCAGAGCATCTTGCCCAGCATCATGTGAAAAATCCCTGGATCCGGATTGTCATCGGCGGCGCGCTGGTGATGGGCCTGACCCTTCTGGTGGGCGACCATCGCTACAACGGCGCCGGTATGGACATGGCCCTGGGCGCTGTAGCCGGCAACGCCAACTGGTTTGATTTTCTTATGAAGATGCTCTTCACCGCCATCACCCTAGCCGCAGGCTTTAAGGGTGGCGAGATCGTGCCCACTTTCTGCATCGGCGCCACTTTCGGCTGCGTAATTGGCGGTCTGCTGGGCCTGGATGCAGGTCTTTGCGGCGCACTGGGTCTTATCGGTCTGTTCTGCTGCGCTACCAACTCCCCCTTCGCCTCCATGGTGCTGAGCATCGAGATGTTCGGCGGCGCCAATCTGCATCTGTTTGCCCTGGTTTGTGTCATCTGCTTTGTGCTGTCCGGTAAGAGTGGTCTGTACTCCAGCCAAATCATCGAATTTCCCAAGGCACTTTCTATTTTAGATAACGAAGAAAAATGACAGAACAGCAAAAATCCGTCCCCATATGGGGACGGATTTTTTTAGCTTTCTTTCGGCATATTGTGCTTTCTCGCACTGGTACGGCCTTCCGGACGGATTTCTCCGGCAGCCATCAATGCCCGTTTGGTCATAGCGGGTCCAATCAATTCATACACCAGCACCGCAAACAGCACCACATTCCGGGCCATAGCGCCGTCGGGCAAGGTCGCCGCAGTCAGCGCCATACCCAGTGCCACACCGGCCTGGGGCAGCAAGGTGATGCCCAGATTGTCACAAATGGGCTTGGATTGTTTAGTCAAATGGCAGCTCAGGTCAGCGCCAAAATACTTACCGGCAGAACGGGCCAAAATGTAGATCACACCGACGAGAATTGTCACAGGCTGGAGCACCACCTCCAAATCCAGTTCCGCACCGGAAATAACAAAGAACAGGATGTTCAGCGGCATAGTCCATCCATCCACACGGTTCATCAGTTCTTCCGATGTGGAGCAGATATTGCAGAAGATCGTGCCGGTCATCATGCAAACCAGCAGCAGAGAAAAGCCGCAGTGCAGTCCGGCAATCTCGAACTTCAGAGAGCTCAGGCCCACAGTCAGCAGCACAAAGGCTACTGAAATCGTCATACGCTTACTGCGGGAGTGGAAGAACTGCTCCACCCAGTTCAGCAGCCAGCCCATGAGAGAGCCCAGGCCTAACGACAGCACAATTTCCACCAGCGGTTCCACCACCACAGCCAGCACGCTGACCTGTCCCTGAGAAAGGGCAGTCGCAATGCCGAAGGATACGGAAAACAGTACCAGACCCACTGCGTCATCAATAGCAACCACCAGCATCAACAGCCGGGTCAGAGGGCCATCGGCCTTATACTGGCGCACAACCATCAGCGTTGCGGCGGGTGCCGTTGCGGAAGCGATGGCACCAAGCGTGATGGCGCAAGGGATAGAAATAATGTGGGGGAAGCAGAAATGCAGGCCAATCAGCACCGCATCTACCAGCAATGTGGTCAGCACCGCCTGAAGCACACCGATGGTAATGGCCGTGGCGCCGGTAGCTTTCAGCTGACGCAGCCGGAATTCATTGCCGATCGTAAACGCAATAAAGCCAAGGGCGGTGTTGGTGATTACGTTGAGGTGTTCCACCTGCTCCAAAGAGTTAAAACCCAGGCCGGGAACGCCCAGGCCGCCCACCAAAAAGGGTCCCAGTGCAAGGCCCGCCACCAAATATGCAGTAACTGCAGGCAGACCCAGTTTCTTTGTCAATCGGGACAGCATAAGGCCGCCGATCAATGCGGCAGCCAGGCAGATCAAGCTGATCTCCATAATAAATTATACGCCTCTTTTATATTGGATTGATTCAAATTTGACCTGCATATTGTACTGCCGCAGCAATCGAACTTCAAGAGCAATACCCGCCAAAGATCCATAACGATTTATAACATTTTTATATAGAAACAACAAAAAGGAGGCCGCTGAAAAGCGACCTCCCAATATGTGCTTATTGCATTATGCCTTCTCAGCAGCCTCAACAACGTGCTTCATCAGAACGGAAGTGGTAACTGCGCCAACACCGCCGGGAACGGGAGTGATAGCGTCGACAATGGGCTCAACCTCGTCGAAGATAGCGTCGCCGGACATGCCGCCCTTGCCCTTGGTGGTGATCTTCTCAGCATCCCAGTTCATGGAAACGTCGATGACGACCTGGCCTTCGCGGACAAAGTCCTTAGTCAGGGACTTCAGAACGCCGGCTGCGGAGATGATGATATCAGCCTCACGGCAGATAGCTGCGGGATCCACAGTACGGGTGTGGCAGATGGTAACGGTAGCGTTCTTAGCCATCAGCATCATAGCTGCGGGCTTGCCGACAACCAGGGAACGGCCGATAACGACAGCCTTCTTGCCCTTGCAGTCAATGCCGTAGTGATCCAGGATCTCCATGCAAGCTGCGGGAGTGCAGGGAGCGTAGCCCAGGTCCTGGCCTTCGAAAACGCCGGCGTTGGACATATGGGTCAT
>JAFOBK010000290.1 GCA_017381835.1 Oscillospiraceae bacterium
CTTCACGGGAGTCAAATGCAAACTGCAAAACCTTCATGCTGGGATAGCCCGATTCCAGCTGAAGCTGGCGCACTTCCGGTGTTACATAGCCCAGATCCTCTGCGATAAAGTCCAGATTCGGCAATGCCTCCCGAATGGCACAAACATAGACCAAGCCGGGACCCGGCTTACATTCACCGCCGGCGGCAGTTTTATCGGCCGCAGGGACGGACCAATAGCTTTCAAAGCCTCTGAAGTGGTCCAGACGCACCACATCATACATCTTGGCAGCCGCCGACAGCCGGCGAATCCACCAGGCAAAGCCGGTTTCCTTCATCTTATCCCAGTCATACAGGGGATTGCCCCAGAGCTGGCCGTCAGCCGTAAAGGAATCCGGAGGGCAGCCCGCAACCGCGGTGGGACGGCAGTCCACATCAAGCTGGAACAGCTCCGGTGCGGTCCACACATCCACGGAATCCAGAGGCACATAGATCGGCACGTCACCGATGATCTTGATTCCTTTTTGATGGGCATAGCTGCGCAGGGCCTTCCACTGCCGGAAGAACTGGTACTGGAGGAAATAATGGAACTGAACGGATTCCTGCAATTCCTCCCGCATGCCGCAAATGATCCCCGGAATACGCTTCATCAGGCTGATGGACCACTCATACCAGGGTTTGCCATGATTCTTTTCCTTCAGGGACATGAACAGAGCATAGTCTTCCAGCCAATCTGCATTATCGCTGACGAACCGGCGGTACTCCCCGTTTTCAGAAAAACGTTCGTAGGCCAGATGCAGCAGCCTGCAGCGGTTTTCAAAAAGGCAGCCATAATCCACACGGCTTTCATCCCGGCTCCAGCTGATGGCATCCACTTCCTCCTGCCGGAGCAGCTGCTCTTCGATCAGCATATCCAGATCGATCAGATAATGGTTGCCTGCGAAAGAGGAGAAAGACTGATACGGAGAATCACCATAGCCTGTGGGGTTCAAAGGAAGAACCTGCCAGTAGGATTGGCCTGCTTCGCTCAGGAAATCTACAAATTCATAGGCGCACTTACCCATGCTGCCAATACCGTAGGGGCTGGGCAAGGATGTCACGTGCATCAGTATTCCGCTTTTTCTCATATCTTCCTCCTTAGTCTTCATCAACACGTCTTGTACTTTCCCGTTGATGCAGCGCATAGGGTACAGCTTCATGGCAGGCATTTGCGCCATATTCAATGCAATTGATCAGGATCTCCACGCTTCTCTGTGCCATTTTCTGGGCCGACTGGATCACCGTCGACAGCTCCGGGACCAGGAAGGAGCCCAGTCTCAGTCCGTCAAAACCCATCACGGACACATCTCTGGGGACCCGGAGACCGTTGTTGTGCAGCGCCCGGATGGCACCGATGGCCATCACATCCGCAACGGCAAACAATGCCGTAAACTTACGGCCGTCGGCGATCAGCTGCTGGGTCGCATTGTAGCCATCCTGATAAGAAAAGCGCACACCCTGATAGTCCAGTTCCTCATCGTATTCGATCCCATGATTCCGGAAGGACTGCAAACAGCCCTCATAGCGCAATCGGCTGGTATCGGACACTTCCCGGTCGCCGCCCACGATCACAATTTTTCTGTGACCCAGGGCAATGAGGGAATCCATCGCACAGCGGGCAGCCTGCCGGTCATCGGTGGACACACTGGAAAGATTGGCAAAGGGCAGGCCGGAGGCATCGTTTGACACCAGAACGCAGGGGATCCCGATTTTGCCGAAATCCTTCAGAAAGTTCTGGCTGTTGCCGCCCAGGAACAGAATGCCCAGAGGCTTCTTTTCCCGGCACAGCTGGATCGCCCGGAGCACTTCGTTGCTGTCCTCGTCCATATAGTCAACATGGAGCGGATAATGGGTTTTGTCGATCAGCGTCTGAATGGTTTCGATCATTTCGGCAAACATCTCGTTGGATGTGCCCTTGACGACTACCAGAATGGAATTGGCATGCTGCTTCAGCTGCTGGGCGTTGGTGTTGATCTGGAAGCCCAATTCTTTGACAAGCCGGTTGATCTCCTCCCGGGTCCTGTCACTGACATTGGGCTGGTTGTTCAGCACCCTGGATACGGTGGCCACACTGTATCCGGATTTTTCAGCCAGATCTTTAATGGTCATAAAATGACCTCCTTCATTTGACGTGGGGTATCAACCCTTCACCGCACCGGCAGCCACACCCTTGATGATGTGCTTCTGGCAGGTCAGGTAGAATACGATCACGGGCACGATGCTCAGCAGGATCAGCGCCATGGTGGCGCCCAGATCCACCGTACCGTAGCTTCCCTTCAGATACTGGATGTGAATGGGCAGAGTTCTGTACTCGGTAATATCCAGCACCAGATAAGGCAGCAGGTAGTCATTCCACACCCACATCAGCTCCAGAATACCTACAGAGATCATGGTAGGCTTCATCATGGGCAGCACCACGCTGAAATAGGTACGCAGGGGGCTGCAGCCGTCAATGTTGGCGGCCTCTTCAATGTCCAACGGGATGCTCTTGACAAAGCCCACGAACATAAACACCGACAAGCCAGCGCCGAAGCCCAGATAGATGATGGGGATGGTCCAGGGGGTGTTCAGCCGCAGCACATCCGCCGTCTTGGACAGCGTGAACATGACCATCTGGAACGGAACCACCATGGAGAACACGCACAGATAGTAAATCGCGCGGCAGAAAGGAGAATCCACACGGGCAATATACCATGCAGCCATGGAGGTAAAAATCAGAATCAGTCCTGTAGACAATACGGTGATCACCGTACTGTACATCACGGATTTCCAGAAGGGATAACCGCCGAAGGTCATGCCCTTGATAAAGTTTTCGAAGCCCACAAAGGATTCCGCCGTGGGGAACGTAAAGGTTTCCGTCTTGACGAAGGTGTTGCCCTTAAAGGAGTTGACAACCACCATCAACACGGGGAACACATAGATTAGGCACAGCAGGGAGAAAAACAGGGTCAGCATCAGCCTGCCGGTTCTTTCTCTCTTAAAATCGTTTACTTTTCTCATGCTGCCTCCTCCTTACTGCGGGTGGCCTTCAGCTGCAGCAGGCCGATGCCCGCCACCAGAATGAAGAACAGAACCGCTTTTGCCTGGGCAACGCCACGGGCGCTGCTGTTTTGCATATAGAATGTGTTGTAGATGTTCAGCGCCAGCATTTCCGTGGTGTGAACGGTGGTGCCATCGGGGTTGATGATGTAGGGCAGGCCGCCGGTCAGGGCCAGGTTCTGGTCAAAGAGCTTAAAGCCATTGGTCAAGGACAGGAAGGTGCAGATGGTGATGGAAGGCATCACATTGGGGATGGTGACCTTGAGCAAGGTTTGCCAGCCGTTGGCGCCGTCGATCTTGGCTGCTTCCAGCATGTCCTCAGGAACGGCCTGCAGGCCGGCGATGTAAATGATCATCATATAGCCGATCTGCTGCCAGCACATCAGAATGATCAGGCCCCAGAAGCCCCAGGTCTTGTTCGTGAGAATGGAGGTGCTGTAGGCCTGCAGCAGACCGTCAAAGATCATGCTCCAGATATAGCCCAGCACGATGCCGCCAATGAGGTTGGGCATAAAGAACACGGTGCGGAACAGGTTCGCACCCTTGATCTTCTGGGTCAAGGCGTAGGCCACCGCAAAGGCAATCACATTAATCAGCACCAGAGAAACGATGGCATACAGCGCGGTGTAGCCAAAGGAATAGCGGAAGCTTTCATCAGCAAAGGCTTTGATATAGTTGCCGATGCCGTTCCATTTCCAGTTACTGGTGGTCTTAAAGCTTGTAAAAGACAAGAATAAGCCCTGAAGGAACGGCCAGACAAAGCCAATGGAGAAGGCCGCCACCACCGGCGCCATAAACAGCAGAAAATACTTCTGCATGGGGCGGCGGAGCAGGTTGCTGGTGAACGCGGAATTACTTCTCTTATATTTCATATTTACCAACTCCCGGAATTAGATTTGATAAGAAAAACAGGGCGCGGCTTGCACCTCATGCGGTGGGCGCCGCGGTATAGAAGAGCGGGGCGAGCGTTTGCTCGCCCCGCTGCATATAGAGGGTAAACTAAAATCGGATTAGCCGTTGGAAGCCTTGTACTGAACAGCCCAGCCGTCGACGAATGCGGTAACGACCTTTGCCCAAGTCTCGGCAGAGGGGTTCGCATTGTACTCGTTCAGAGCGGAAACAGCAGCGGCACGGTAAGCATCGACATTGGGCTGGAAGTTGGTGACCCATGCCATGTTGTAGCAGCCGTTGGCCAGGTAGTCGTTAGCCTGAGCCAGGAAGGGGTTGGTGGACTGAGCAGCGCTCTTGTAGGGCATAACGCCGAAGGTCTCGACAGCGATGGCGGAAGCCTCAGCGTCGGTAACCAGCCACTTCATGAAAGCGATGGTAGCTTCCTGGTCAGCCTTGGAAGCCTTAGCATTGACAGCCCAGTAGTTCTCAGTACCGCAGTTCAGGCCGGCCTTCTCTTCGCCTTCCACGCCGCAGTAGTAGGGCAGCATGGACAGATTCTCAGCCTTCATGCCCTTGTCCTTCAGACCGGACCACTCCCAGTTACCGTTGAAGTAGAACAGAGCCTTGCCGGAAGCGAACTCAGCAGCAGCGTCGAAGCCGCCGTTGGCCAGGTCAGCGCGAGGAGTAGCGGAGTTGATGACCATCAGATCGTACAGAGCCTTGAAGTTGTCCATGTAGGTGCCCTTGATCTCAGCGGGGCAGGAAGCCCATGCATCGGGAGCGTCAACGGACTCGTAGTAGTAGTTCAGGTTGATCAGGTGGCCGGTGAAACGCCAGCTGGAGGAGCCGTCCATGCCAGCGGAGGAGAAAGCGTCGAAGCCCAGCTCAGCAGCGCGAGCGTGAACGGACTCAGCAACTTCCTTCAGGGTAGCGAAGTTCTTGATGTAGTCTTCTGCGAAGCCAGCAGCCTTCAGCAGTTCCTTGTTGACGATGATGCCGTAGCACTCGTAGCAGTAGCCGATGGAGCAGACCTTGCC
>JAFOBK010000291.1 GCA_017381835.1 Oscillospiraceae bacterium
ATGAGCATGGGAATTGACCCGCTTTCTCCGGAACGGGTCGATCAGGCTCTGCTATACACACTGACCGATGCGGAAGCGAAAGGTCACTTATGTCTTGAAAAGCATGTTTTTCTGAAAGAGTGCCTCAAGCTGCTGGATACAGCAGGTATGACGCAGGATATGGCTGCTGCGCGGGCTGTCAAACTCATTCAGGAAGACAAGCTGATTACCTACGGTGACAGTGTCTTCAAGGCCAAAACTGCCTGGATTGAAGAAAGCCTTGCTCACGAGATCGTTCGGAAAATGAAGGGATCCGTTGAAAGCTATCCGGACCTGGACGAAAGTATCGCCGCAGAAGAACGGGTACTACGGTTCCGTTTGGCTCCTGAACAGCGTGAGGCTGTGAAAATGGGTCTGACCAGTAAGCTTTGTGTGATCACCGGCGGCCCTGGTACCGGCAAAACCTCAGTTCAAAGGGCTTTATTGGATCTCTATAAGAAGCGCTATCCTGAGGCAAAGATTGCCTGCTGTGCCCCAACCGGAAAAGCAGCACGTCGAATGGAGCAATCCACAGGCGTATCTTCCTGCACCGTTCATCGGGCACTGGGTCTGATCGCCAACGAGGATGGCCAGTATGGAGATCCAGAGACACTGGATGCGGATCTGGTACTTGTGGATGAAGTATCTATGCTGGATGTCTATCTGGCAGAGAAGCTTTTCCGGTCAATATCCGCCACAGCAAGACTCATTCTGGTAGGGGATAGCGATCAGCTGCCTTCTGTAGGTCCCGGCGCAGTTCTCAAAGAGATCATCGCCAGCAATCAGGTTCCGGTTGTCAGACTGGACCAGGTCTTTCGGCAGAAGAACGGCAGCCGGATCGCAGCCAATGCAAAGCTCATCCGCCACGGCAATTTAAGCCTGGAATACGGTCCTGACTTTGAGTTCTACGATTCTACGGATCTGTCCGTATCCGCAGATATCATCGAAACGTTGTATTTGCAGGAAACTGCCAAGTACGGCATCGATAATGTGGTTCTGTTGTCACCTTACCGCCAGAAGACGGAGACAGGTGCTAACGCACTGAATCAGCGGCTCCAGGACAAAGTAAATCCACCTGCAGAAGGGAAAATGGACGCTGTACACGGCCAGAGACGGTTCCGTACCGGCGATAAGGTTATGCAGATCAAGAACTGCGAGGATATCAATAACGGCGATGTTGGCTATGTCACCAGCATTACCGGTACCCAGACTGATTCTGTCGTTAGAATCGACTTTGGTGATGGCCGGGTCGTGGATTACGAGAACAGTGATCTTGATATGCTCGACCTGGGATATGCCTGTACGGTCCATAAATCGCAGGGGTCAGAATTCAAATCCGTCATCATCAACCTCCAGTGCGCCCATTCTGTCATGCTTGTACGGCCTCTGATCTATACAGCGATCACACGTGCCAAGGAAAAGGTTATGATCGTGGGTGAACGCAGAGCGCTTTGTACCGCCATCCGGCGAGTCGACACAGAGCAACGCGGCACAAAACTGGCGCAAAGAATCAATGATTTTATTAAATAAAGAAGGGGAGTTTCATATATGGCTACCGTTTTAGAACAGTATAACGACCTGAAGGGCCGCATCAGTGCGCAGATTGCTGCAGGACAGTTTCCTCCTGAGCAGATGCTTCAGTATCAGGAAATGCTCTATCGCATTGATGTCCTGGAAACCTGTATGGCATTCGTGAAAACCGCTCCGATCACAATGGATCAGCGGATCCTGAGCTATCATTATCAGATGCTGGATGCATTTATGATGTGTTTGCTTCAGGAGCGGCGTTTTGGGCTGCCCGGTGATGAGAAGGTTAAAAAGCAGCGGGAATGTGCCTTTACAAACCTGAATACTGTGGTCACCACATTCCGTAAGCAGTTTTCCAGTTTCAGCCCCTCTGCTCAGGATACATACCGTGGTGCCGTACAGAACATGGTCAATACGATCCTGCCTGCATGGATGGGCTACAGAAATACGTATGTTGCTTTAAATATGGGAGGAAAGAAATGAGTAATACCACCATTCCCGCAGCTCAGGCTGCGATGCTTAACACGATCCACAAGGTCGAAGGATTTGATCCCAGCGTTTATGCCATCGATTATACCGATCTCAATACCGGTGAAACCAGAAAACGGCTGCCCGTTATGGCACAGATGGCCTGGTTCCGTCTGGTGTACCGGGAAGGTAAAATCGCTGTAAGCGTAACTGCAGGTAAGGATTGTTTCGTAGCAACTGCAAGAGTCTATCCCAGTTACAAGGATCCTGCCGACTCTTTCCTGGCGGAAGCTACTGCATCCCGCGGATACGATCCTTCGAAACCCTCTGTTTCTCCCAGAGAATGGGCACAGACGGCAGCTGTCGGTATTGCATTGAGAAATGCCGGTTTTGGTCTTCAGTTTGGTGCTGCAGGAGATGATTTTTCTTCTCAGGCCCCCAACGAGCTCTCCATTGTCATGGATCCCGTACCTTTGCAGATGACAGGAGATGGTGTGACTGCACCCAGTACGCCTGTTTCTATCCCAGCAGAGGCACCTAAGGAACTGACACCTGAGCAGAAGTTCCAGCAGGCATCCAATATGATGTGGCCTACAAAGAAGCACGCTGGCAAAACATTGGGCGATGTCCTGCAGTTGGATCCTACCGCGATCAACTGGCTGGCTAATAAGTATAATGGAAACCCTGAAGTATCAGCCGCAGCTAAATACATGTGCGAGTATGCCATGGTCCGTGCTGGTACCTAAGCAAAAAATCTATAATGGGGGATGCATAGCATCCCCCGGGAAGGAGGCTGCATGGAACGGATTCGAATGACGGACATCATTCCGTTGATCGGGATTCCGGAGCCGAAATATGGGCGGGCTTCCTATAATGTGCCTTGTCCGTGTTGCGATGAAAACCCAAAGAAAAAGCATCTGAATATTCATTTGGAAAAGGATGTTTTCCGATGTCCCAGATGCGGCTTCTCTGGTGGCGTATTTGATCTTTACGCATATTACGCTGGCATTGACCGTAAGAAAGCCAGAGAAACGCTTTATGCCAGACTCAATTTGGACGATTCAAACGGTCGGAAAGATCCGCCACCAAGGCGAAGCTTTCCCGTGCAGCCTATTCAGGAATGTCCCATTACGGATGTAGATACCAGGCACGAAACCTACTCTGCACTGCTCAGTAAGCTTTCTCTGGCCTCAGACCATCGTAACAACCTTCTTGCCAGAGGCCTTTCAAACGAAACCATCAACGAGCTTGGATATAGGACAACACCAGCAGTCGGAACAACTGCACTTGCAAAACAGCTTCTTGCAGAAGGTCATTACCTACCGGGTGTTCCAGGCTTCTACCATAACAACAATGGTGAATGGTGTTTTATCCGGGAAAATCGAGGGATCATGATCCCTGTCAGAAATCCAGAGGGTAAGATCCAGGGTATCCAGGTTCGAAGAGATAATCTTAGCAAGCGTAAATTCAGATGGATTTCCAGTGTCGGAAAGCTGGATGGCACTCCGGCAGAAGGGTGGACGCACTTGGCAGGAGTACCTCAATCTACAATTCTACTGACCGAAGGTCCTATGAAGGCAGATGTAATTCATAGTCTGACAGGTCAAACTGTCCTTGCTGTACCTGGTGTTAACTCATTATCACAGCTGAAAACTGCATTGGAATATATGTATGAGCACGGAACACGCAGGATCATGACAGCTTTTGATATGGATTACATGTCCAACCCTCATGTTCAGAACGGCTATATGGAGCTTGTGAAGCTTCTATCTGAAATGAATTATCAATTTGGAACCTATCTTTGGGATCCTCAGTATAAAGGACTTGATGATTATGTATGGGAATA
>JAFOBK010000292.1 GCA_017381835.1 Oscillospiraceae bacterium
CTCACGGATCACATCCGCAACGGCTACAATTTCGGTGTTTGCATGGACATTGGTCAGGTTTTCACAGTAGATCTCGCTGATATGGCCGGTGCCGATAATGCCGATTTTTGCGACGCGCATAATAAAATCCTCCTATGTTTTGTATTCTTAAGAAAAATATAGCACAAAGTCGGTGGTATGGAAAGAAAATATATGCTATCATATAGTCAGATTTTGCTGTGGAGGTGGCCATAATGCTTTGGTATGTGAATTACCCCCCATCCGAAACCTTCTTTACCCCCATGCACAATGTGGACTTCAGTTACCCGGCTCATCTGCACGACTGTCTGGAGATCACCTTTTGCACCGCAGGTGCTGTGGAAATCACCGTATCGGGTCGATCCCATCTGCTCACCGCCGGCACCGGCATCGTGATTCCCCCCAATGCCGTCCACAGCTACCATACACCGGACAGTTCTGAATTCTACACCATTCTCTTCAGCCGCAGTCTGCTTCCGGACTTTGCGGCCCTCTTCACCCGAAAAGTCCCAAAGCGTTATACCTTCCTGACCGATGACCGGCTTGGCCGGCAGCTTTTGGAGTTTTACGGTTCTGAACGCACCCTGTTCGGCGGAAAATCTCTGTTGTACCGGGCCGCGGAGGCCTTTTTATGAGAAAATGCCTTCCTGGACACCCAGGGTGATGAAGATCTGACCCTGCGAATCGTCTCCTATATTCAGGAAAACCTCTGCTCCGAAATTACCTTGCTGCACCTGGCAGACCATCTTGGCTACAGTTACTTTTACATCAGCCGACAAATCCGCCAAGCCTTTGGTGTTCCCTTCACCACGCTTCTGGCCCAATACCGGATCGCCTATGTGAAACTACTGCTGGATCAGGGCAGCACCACCATCAGCCAGGCCGCCCTCAGCAGCGGTTTCGGCAGCATCCGCACATTCAACCGGCTCTTCCAGCAGATCACCGGTATGACTCCCAGTCAGTATTTGACCGGCACATCCCGTCTGGAAGTTCTCTCCATTAAAGCCGAACAGAAAAACACCGGGAGGTAACCTATGTTTTATCATGCACAAGAAGGATTGGTGCAACTGAGCCAGGGCACCATGGAATACATCCGCTTCGGTACCGGCCGGCGTACGCTGGTGATGCTGCCGGGTTTAGGCGACAGTCTTCGCTCTATGAAAGGTACGGCGATCCCCATGGCGCTGATGTACCGGATTTTCGCCAGAGAGTTCACCATCTATGTATTCAGCCGTAGAAAGGCGCTTCCCAACGGTTATACCACCCGGGATATGGCCCGGGACCAGGCCGAGGCCATGGACCGGCTGGGAATTTCAAAGGCAGATATCTTCGGTGTTTCCATGGGCGGTATGATCGCACAGCATTTGGCCATTGATTACCCGCAAAAGGTTGGGAAAGTGATCCTGGCTGTTACAGCTGCGCATCCCAATCCCCTTTTGGAGGCCTCCGTCCGGGAGTGGGTGGAGTTTGCGCAAAAAGGAGACCATATTGGTTTTATGGACAGCAATCTGCGCAGAATCTATTCTGAAACCTACTGCCGCAAAAACCGCTGGATGGTTCCGCTTCTAGGCAAGCTGACAAAGCCAAAGTCCTACGATCGCTTTTTTATCCAGGCCAACGCCTGTCTGACACATAATACTTACGCATCGCTGAACCAAATTCTCTCCCCCACCTTGGTGGTCGGCGGTGTCCGAGATCAGATTTTGGGTGGCGATGCATCCCGTGAGATCGCGGATATGATCACCGGTGCGGAGCTTTTCATGTATCCCCTGTGGGGTCACGGCCTTTACGAAGAAGCCAGTGACTTTAACCGGTTGGTACTGGACTATTTGTGCAAATAAACAGAACCCGGAACCGGATAAAACCGGTTCCGGGTATTTTACATTGGCCAGTTTTCCAGCAGTTTTTCCGCAAAAATCACATGACCTTCCTGGGTAAAGTGAACACCGTCAAAAGCCATGGGAATTTGCCAATTGTGGGTATTTATAAAAGGAATTTCCCGCTCTTTCGCAATCTTTTCGTACTTTTCTGCCAGTATCCTGGAGCTTTCCACAAGGGTCTCAGAATCCACCCAGGCGCCCCGCACCATAGGCGGCGGAGATACCAAAAGAACTTTCTTGCAACGGGGAATTACCCTATCCAGAAATGTCTCCATTTTTGCGGCAGTTTGATCCGGCTGCATTCCTTCCAGCAGATTGTTGGTACCCAGCATCACCAGCAGCACATCCACGGGAGCATACCGCTCCAGCAGCTGGAAAACGCCGTCATCGGAGGGGATATCCCGTCCGTTTGCGCCGGCATTGACGACCTCCCAGCCGGTCTTTTCTGCCAGCAGATCGCACCACCGGTACTCCGCCGGATAGCGATCCCCCAAAAAGCCTCTGGGGTCATATCCGTAAGTATTGGAATCACCGAAACATAAAACCCGCATCGGCTCACCTCGCCCCGTGTTATTCGTTTTTATCTTTGGATTATTATACCATGGAGCAATCTCGCCCCGCAAGGTATAATGGAAAATAAAAAGAGAGAATGCCTGATTGGCATTCTCTCTTTATCTTTTAAAAAATCATTCAGGCCATCGGTATTGCGATAGCAGCACCGTACTCCCGGGATGAAATATTCCCGTTTTCTCCAATGCGCGCAATCAGGTCTTCTCTGGAAACGAGATGGTCGCCATCTTCATCCAAAAGAATAAACATTTCATCGTAGTACTGCACAAAATAATCCTTCTGATTCTGGTAGCGCCACGCGATCTTCACAATGGAATAGATGCCTTCTTCCGTCTTTTCATACCAGCCTGCGGCATGATTATAAAGAAGTTCTTTCCCGGAAGGATCCATATGGGGCGGGGCGATCTTTGTCAAATCCAGGCTTTCGATATACCCAGAAAGATTGGGCAGGTTCTCAAAGTCACCATCCTCAAACCGGTATTCCGAGGATGTCACTTCTTCGCTTTCGCAGTCGATGGCATACCATTCGTTGGTGTGACAACCGTTGATATAGCGGTGAACGCGATAGTGGGATCTGCCGTAGCCGCATTGCGGCACAAACACACCGTTTTCAAAAGGTTTCATATACGCCATCAGCTGCTGTGCTTCTTCCGTCTGGAACGCATAGTGGATCAGCCTGGCATTTCTTGTCCAGTCTCCCCACTGTGCCTGCTCTGCCCATGCATCCTGTTCCTCAAACTGCTTCTGTTTCCGCTCCAGAACCTCTTCCAAAGCAGAGCCTCTGGAAACAATCAGATAGTCCCCATTTTCTTCCAGCTTATACTTTGCAAATTGATAGCCAAAATACCAGCTTTCGTCCTGCCATAAGGACTCGTCGAAAACCTCGTCAGTAAACGCGATCATATTGCCCAGTTCCGGGGTATCATTAGGGTCGCAATACAGATATTCAAAGGCTGTCAGTGCGTTTTCGCTGCGCAGCACAAAGTTTTTCGGAAGCTGCATCATGGAGATCAGCAATGCGTCATACTGAGTCAAGTCGCCCTTCAGTTTTTCCGGAAGCAGATAGTAAAATGTTCCCTCCAGTTCACTTTCCAAAGGATCCAGCACTTCCATGGAAAACACCCGGTACTTACTTGTAAACACGCTTCCGTCATTCTGCATGGTCTCATAGGTGCCTAACTCCGCAACGGCCTTCGCCACCACATGGATATAACCCTGCTGGAATTCAAAGTCAGGTGGGCATGCTTCCGCCTGGACTCCGGTACCGGAATTTTCCGCTCCGGCAATGCAACGGAAAGGCTCGCCGTAGATAACGGGATCGGTCCGGCTGTTCCCGGAGAGGTAGCTGACCTGGCCGTAGTTGAGGGCGTCATCCTTATTCTTCCCCATTGCGAAAACCGCCGTCAGTATCAGGCACAAACATACCGCCGCTGCAGTAACAGCTTTCCAGGGAAATTTTCTTTTGTCGTCCTTCATTGCGTCCTCCCTTCTGCGTAAAGGTTCTAATTCAACCATTCTAAATAATCATTGTAGGTATCGAACCCTTCCATTGCTATTTTGCTTTCACCTATATAGAGGGATTTTAAGGTGAAATCGTTACACTTTCACTCTTTAATTTTTATTAAATTCAAGCATGTGGAATTCCATGCGCCGAGCGGGAACCAGCGATCGAATCGGGTGATACCCAATGGTCTTATTTGACCACCGGCCTGCCAGTCACGAATTGTCCGCGGGGACATCCCCACCAAATTCAAGTTTGTTCATCTAATTATATCGTAAAATCATGTGGCTTTCAACCATCATAAAGCCGCTCAAATCTTAGTGGACTTAGGGGTTGTACTCGTGTCCTACCTTCTGGTGTGCCAATAATAAAAGGGAGGCCAAAAGGCCTCCCTTTTATTGTTGTATTAGGGCGTATATTTTGATAGAAATTCTGCGAGGGGGTTCACTTTTCTTTGGGAGGGGATTCACCTTAAAACGAAGCCTCATAATAATAGAAATGGCCGCAAATAGGCTCTACAAAGTAGTAGTTATCCCCCTTATACTCCTGCCATTCGTATCCCGCTCCGGCTGGCTTAAGCGCATCGGCTGAACGGGGTCCGCACCAATGTAGCGCAACCATATCGTCATCCGGAGCATAGTAGAAACCCACATAGGAGGTTCCGGAACCTACACCGGCGCCACCGCAGCGAAAATCCACAACCGTTTCGTCCGCGTTAACGGTTGTGATAAACCCCTGATTCTCATACCCCGAGAAATCCCCCTCATCAATGGCTTCCAGCAGTTCCTCTTCCTTTTCGCAAACAAATTCGAATACCTCTTCTTTGTCAGCGCTATCATCTCCTATCGCAACAAGAAAGAGAAAGAACGCACCGCCACACCCGGACATAGAAACCACCATACACAGAGCAAGCAATAAACACATCAGCTTTTTCATTTGGCATTCCTCTTTTCTTTGTTCTTGTGACCATCATATCATAGGCTTTTGCCTATTTCAACAGAAGAGTACCGTCTGCCAAGCTTTGCTTGGCGCACACCGGAAGGGACTCGTTTGCATTTTTGCCCTTGCGGGGGACGGGCAAAAATTAAGGTGTCGCCGGGACCCTACCCAGCGAACAAGGCTCCCCTGGAGCCTTGTATTTTATTTTCGAGTCCCTTCGCCCGGAGGGCGAAGTAAAAGAAGAGGGATACCCGTATGGGTATCCCTCTTCTTTTACTTGGCACACCGGAAGGGACTCGAACCCCCAACCCTCGGAACCGGAATCCGATGCTCTATCCATTGAGCCACCGGTGCATCTAGCGCCCAATTATTATAGCAGGCCTGGCCTTGTTTGTAAAGAGGTCCCCGCCAAAATTTTCCGCCCTCTCCCCGCATTCTTCTTGAAAATAGTTGTTTTCCCGACAAAGTTATGGTATACTGTGTTTATATTATGTGCTTTAGGAGGAATTTCCCATGGCAGCACCTCAGCGTTTTCGCTCTGCATTCAACGGTTTCAACCGGGAAGATGTAGTCAATTATATTGAATATCTGAATAACCACTATACCGCACAGCTGGATCAGCTGAACAATCAGCTCCAGGAGTCTAAGGGCTGCGTATCTGCCGATGAAGTCGCCGAGCTGCGTGCTCAGCTGGATGCTGCGCTGCAGCGTTGCGCTGAGCTGGAAGAAAAGCTCAATGCCGCCCAGGAAGCTACCGCCAACCGGGAGCTGGAAACCTACCGTCGGGCAGAAGAGGTAGAGCGCAAGGCCAATGAGCGGGCCCGTGAGATTTATGCCCATGCCCAGGCCACCATGGACGATGTCACTTCCATGGCCGACGCTGCCGCTGAGGAATTCAGCCAGGTTGCTGAGCGCACCGCCCGCCAGATGCAGGAGTATCAGGAGTCTATCTTCACCACTGTGAATAACTTCAAGTCTGCTGTATCCGCTCTGGGCGCCGTCACGCAGGAATAAATCATCTACGGGGAAGGCAGCAGCCTTCCCCGTTTTCTAAGAAAGGTTTTCTATGAAAATTCTGACACCAAACTATTATCCCGCTTTCCGCTGCATCGCCTCCGCCTGCCCGGACAGCTGCTGCAAGGAATGGGAAGTGGATGTGGATGATACCGCCGCTGCCTTCTATCGCACCCTGGAAGGTCCTTTAGGTGACCGGCTGCGCCAGGTGATGAAGGACACCGAAGACGGCACCGTCATGACCATCCAGGATGGCCGCTGCCCCATGTGGCGCCAGGACGGTCTGTGCCGGATTCAGGCAGAATTAGGCCACGATGCCCTCTGCCAGGTCTGCCGGGAATTCCCCCGCCTGCGGCATGATTACGGTGATTTTGTGGAACTGGGCTTGGAGCTTTCCTGCCCGGAAGCCGCCCGGCTGATTCTGTCCCAGGATCAATCCTTCACTGTTGAGGAGGCCTCCGGTGGCGAAGAGCCGGAGTACGATGCGGAGCTGATGTCCATCCTGCTGGAAAGCCGCACCGCTGCCACTGCGTTTTTGGATGCCTCCCCCCTCTCCCCCAACCTCACTTTGGCCGTTCTTCTGCTGTATGCCCATGAGGTTCAGAGCTGGATCGACGGTGGTGAAGCTGCGGAGTTGGATATGGATAGCTGCCTGGAACTGGCGAAAAAATATGCCGCCAACGGAGATTGGCAGCTGTTTACCGACTTCTTCGGAGACTTGGAAATCCTGACCCCCCAGTGGGAAGGCCGGCTTTCCGCACCCGCTGCACAAATGCAGTGGCATTCCGGTTTCATCCCCCTGGCCAAGTACTTCATCCATCGCTATTGGCTTCAGGCTGTGTCCGATTATGATCTGATCTGCCGTGTAAAATTCCTGATCGCCGCCTGCCTGCTGGTCTGTCATTTGGGCGGTGAATTCCCAAAAACCGCCCAGCTGTTCTCGAAAGAAGTAGAGAATGCCCCGGACAATCTGGAGGCCATCCTGGACGGTGCCTACACCTCCTCCGCCCTGACGGATGTGCATTTGCTGAGCCTTCTGCTAAATGGCTAATTTTTTCCAAAGACCTCTTGACAAACCCATGTTCCGTTGCTATAATAATCTAGCTTTAGTAAGCAGCAACCGAATATGGGGGTATAGCTCAGCTGGGAGAGCGCTTGAATGGCATTCAAGAGGTCAGCGGTTCGATCCCGCTTATCTCCACCACCTAGTCCTGAAAACCATTGGTTTTCAGGACTTTTTCTTTTTATAATCGCGGTGTTTACCCGGTATCGGGGCAGTTTTCAAACCACCCCGATACACCTCATTTGCCCGATACACTTCGTCTTGAATTCATCTTGAATCAGGACGATTTTTTATAGTCCAATACGTTTCCGAAGGTTCCTTTACCCTTCTTAGAGAATGCCTCACTGAACCGATCCACAGCCTCCTTGCGTACACTTTCCTGCACGTGGAGGTAATGCCGGGTCATATCCATATCTGCGTGACCCACAATGCTCTGAATGGTTTCTACAGATACACCCAGTGCCTGCATCTGAGAGACATAGGTATGACGACAGCAATGGGGCGTCAGTACGCGGACACCCTCCACACTTCCTACCGCCTCTTTGAACAACTTCGAAAAGTGAGAAGGATTGCAGGGAATCCCCGGATTCTTAGGAGACTCCCAGACAAAGCGATTAGGCGTATCCCGCAGCAGCTTAGCACAGTAACGCACATTCTCAGGAACGGGAATCGTTCGATAGCTGTCCTGAGACTTGGGGGTGCCGATATCTACACTGCCCTTAATCCGAACCAATGCCTGTTCAATGGTAATCGTAGAACCATCCTTTGCGATATGCCGGGGCTCAAGCGCCAACAACTCCTGCCCGCGCATACCCGTACAGAGCAGCAGACGAATACTCCAGCCGATCTGATTCTCAGGGAGGTCTCGGAGCATTGCTCGAACCTCGTCCGCAGTGAAGGCGTCCTTGCGCTTCTTGGGGCGCTTTCGCATCTTGTCCGCAAATGCCACGGGATTCTTCATAACCAGATCATTGGCTGCTGCCTTGTTGAAAATCTGGAACAACATGCCACGGCAGTGGGCAATGGCGGAATCCGAACGGCCATCGTTACGCAGTTTCTTCAGGAACTGCTCAATATCCATTGCCTTGATATCCACCAGCTTCCGCCGACCAAAATAATCCGTCAGGATCTGAAGGGTATAACGGTAGTGTTCGTGGGTAGTGGGAGAGATGTTGTCCTTATGATGCTCGAGCCAGGCTGCGCTGAACTCATCAAAACGCGTATCTTCGGCAACCAACAAACCGGCTGCCCGCTTGCGCCGGAACTCTTCTCTCTTCTTGATTGCTTCCTTCCGGGTCTTACCCGTAAATGTACGGATGTCACGCTTACCATCAGGTTTGTACCCGATCATGATCTGGCTGATCCAAATACCATCTTCTCTCTGAAAAAGAGTACCTTCTCCATTTGCCCGTTTATATGCCATTTTTAGCTCCTTTCCGCTGGCAAATACGGTGTTTCGTCACCAATATTATACCAGACATTGACACAATTAGATATAGTAGATTTGTTAAAACATAGTAAATTATATGGATTATGAAACCGC
>JAFOBK010000293.1 GCA_017381835.1 Oscillospiraceae bacterium
GAAACCGCCGGGGAATCTCCAATATCATTATAAGATATGGAGCAGTAAATTTCAATATGAGAAATCAAAAGAAAGGATGTTCCTTATGCCAAGCAGAGAAGAAATGATCGAGTACATCACCGAGACCATCCAGGAGGCCAGCGATCTGGATCTGGAACAATATTTCTGGCTGATGATGGAGTCGGATACAAATTTCGACAGCGACTAACGAACGGATATTCTATAATCCGATTATACATAGAACATGAGGAGGGGTACCATGAATACCGAAATCTACAAGAAACTGATCTGCGACATGATCGCTGAGATGACAGACGAACGGTTCCTCCGGCAAATATATTCCATAATCTACAGACAGAAAAAGAGAGTCGGGATTTAGTCCCGGCTCTCTTTTACTTTGTTCTTAAGGCTCGCTGCAAAAGCACGGGCCTTCTTTTTATCCTCTTCGTTGAGGGTTACATAGACACTCATGAATGCCTTGATGATATCCACCACAGGATCGTCCACTGCGGTCAGCAGTTCGTTGATGTATGCGGTGTCATCGTCCGGTTCCGGCATGAGCATAGGCTCTGCGCCATTTCGCAGCCATGCGGGGTTTACATTAAAGATCCGGCAGATGTCAGAGATGGTGCGGTCGCTGGGTACTCGTTCGCCCTTTTCAATCTGCCATACATAGTTCTGGGATAATCCCAGCTGATCAGCAAATGCCTGCTGGGTGAGTTTTAGATGGGTTTTACGAAGATCACGAATACGTTCTTTCATTTGTTTCACCTCCATGGCTTTAATCTAACATAAAAATCTAGCTGTGTCAATAAAAAAGTGAAAAAAGATATTGACAAACCTAGCTGTGCGTGATATAGTTTACTCACAAGCTAGTAAACCAAACCTAGCAAAACAAAATTGTCTGTAGAACTGAGTTACCCGGGAATAGCGAGATGGCTGCCCAGATCGCCTTCCGGACAACCACCTCTGCTTTCGTTCCCAACGCAAAATAGAATCAGATTTTTACAGCAGTTATGGATGCGAGCCAGATCTGATTCGCCAAGGCGATGGCACTTCATTGCGATTCCTCACTTACGGAGCGACCCGTCTTCCCTTACCAACCGGCTGGGAAGAGACTGAGAGGAAGATTACCGGGAACCCAGATTAAGGATAGCATCATAGAACTGATGAGAGTTTCTATGGTGACCACCCCCTTTCAAGGTTATCAACCCTGCGCCGGGTAATTCAATTCTACAGACAATAATGATCATCATCAAGTCCGGAATAACGGACAGAAAGAGGTGAAACAGTGAGCGCAGAAGAGAAGAAGCAGGAAATGCAGGAGGTTGTAACTGAACTGCAGGGCCTGTCCCGTGACGATCTGATGAAGACCTGGGGTTTCGCACTGGGTCTGAAGGCACAGGAAGAGCATCACCCTGGCTGATGCCGGGGGATGCACAAAAAACTGAAGGAGAAATCTGCATGGAAATTTTGAGCATGAAAGTCCGCATCCACTTCTTTGAGGAGATCCTGGGTACGGCATCCAACAACCCCGATATCCACAGCGAGTTCATCGCATCCAAGGCTCCGGATGCCAAGAGTATGGCGGAAGAGATCTCCTCTGTCGGCACCGAAGAGGTCATCGAAAAGAGCATGACCGTGTTCCCCAGAAACAGCGAGGGTCAGCCCTTCCTGTATGACTATCAGATCAAGGGATTCTTCAAGGACTCCACCGGTGTCCTGCGGAAGGTCACCGGAAGCAAGGCCAGCAAGGTCAAGGCTTACAAGAAGGAGATCGATGGTCTGCTGTTCGTATTCCCCCGTCAGATCCCGCTGAATCTGAGCGCACCCATTGGAACCTGCGAGCGTCCTCTGAGAGCGCAGACGGCTATGGGCGAACGGATCGCACTGAGCAACAGCGAGACTGCTCCTGCCGGCACCTACATCGACATCGAGATCGGCTGTCTGACCAAGGACATGATGGAACTGGCAAAGGAGTGCCTGGACTACGGCAAGTACCGCGGCATCGGCCAGTGGAGAAATTCCGGCAAGGGCCGGTTCACCTATGAGGTTCTGGAATAACTGCGAGGGCGAGGCGAGCCGTGGAAATGCCATGCATGGATTTGCGAGGGAATAGCACAGCTGAGAAACACATAGCGACGGAATAGCACTGTATAGATTGGCAATGGCTGAGCAAGGATGGCGTGGTACTGCAAAGGAAAAGCAAAGCTACGCATGGATGCGCAGGGCAAAGGAGGCGAATATGCCAAGAATCCGGCAAAAGGCAGATGAATATCTGCGGGCGGATCTGATCCGGGAAATCGATGTCCGGTGCGCATGGCACGGGATCAGATCCAATAAGGCCCTGGGGGATGCCCTTGGGGTTACGGACATGACCATCGGCAATTTCCGGAAGGAACCTGGGCTGCGGCAGATCAATCTGCTGCAGAACATGGTGAAGGTTTTGAAACCAGATCCCGGCCCGGTACTGAAGTACCTGGGATACTCCGAGAAAGAGATCCGGAAATTCGCCAAAGATTACATCGGTTGACTGCCGGGAAAGTCCGGCAGCATGTCCCATGCAGATGTACTGGAAAGGTATTGGCTGCTGAGTGGTTCAAGCCCACAGTGGGACCCAGGGTTGTTGGTGTACAAATCCCTGAAAACCATCAGACAGATCGTCCATCATGTCTATAACAAGGTGGAGAATCCATACTATGAAATCTTTGACAGAAAGGAGACGAACCATGTTCGGTTATCTGATCATCAGAGAATCAGCACCCAAGCCGCCAATCAAATATTATCCATGGAACGGACAAATTATCAACCTCGCCTCACGGCGGCTGGGTCTGGTTCTCTGGTACACCAGTGGATTTCAGTAGTGCGGTGATGCTCATGCCAAGAAGAACTGCCCATCAATGATTTTACCTCAAATTTTTAAGAAAGGATAAAATCACTTCTGTAAAAATGCAAAACAGGCCCTTCGGGGCCTGTGATACGGAACGGTAAGGGTTTGGCGGTTAGGGCCGGTCAGCTGCCAGGTGGTTCAAGTCCACTCCGTTCCACAACAAACCCACCGGCGGTGCCATCCCATCACCGGCGCGGCGATTCTCCTCTCCTATTACAATTTTTGTCAGACATTCCGGGTACCGGATGGGGTACCCGGAAATTAAACGGAGGTTTCTATGAGTTGCGATGAAGCAAGATGTGTCGTGACAGAAGGTTTGGAACGGCGCAAGGAAGCACGCATCCGGCGGGATGCAGAACTGGAGACCCAGGCACGGCAGCTGCGGCAGACCATCAGCGGCAATCACGCCATGAAGACCATGACCGAGATTCAGCGCAAGGCTATGGAAGAGGAAGAGGCCCGGAAGCGCAAGGCCGAAAGAGCCAAGGCCAAGGCGGATCTGGTGATCAAGGACATGAAGGCAGAGGATGCCTGCCGGAAGTACGGTTTTGCTGTTCTGCTGGTCATCATTCTGACGGCTGTCTCCCGGATGAACGTGTTCTTCTCCCTCGCTCTGGTTTTGGGTCTGGCAGTATTCCCTGCAGTATATATCTATCGCCTGTATAACCCCCTGGAGGAGGTGAGATGAATGAAGAAGACCGATGAGCAGAAGCAGCTGATCCGGGACAACAAGATGATCCCGCTGTTCTGGAAGGTGGTCACCGATAAGGAGAAGCACATGCTGATCGTCAATACCTTCACCGGTGAGTACCGCGTAATCGAAAAGTAAAAAAACCGCTGCCCGGTGTGCGAGACCGGACAGCGGCATTGGAAATTTGAGCTACCTGTATTATACAGGAGATTGGAGGAAATGTCAATGTATAAGTATTTGCGAGATCTGATGGATGTAGCAGATACCATCGGAGATGTTGAGGATGTCTGCATCCTTGAATGGGGCGAAAACGAGAAGCGGATGCAGCTGGAAGGAAAGAATGCTGACGGCAAGAAGTTCCGGCTGATTCTGGAATGCGAGGTGGCGAAGGATGGCACTTAAGCCCTGGAAGGAGATGTTCGACCTGGACATCTCCCAGTATGTGAAAAAGCGGGACGGTGCTGATTACCTTCCCTGGTCTACCTGTCTGATGCTGCTGTATGAGAACGGCGCGGAGAAGGTTGTGATCGTACCTCTTGTAGCGGAGAACGGCTCAAGCCTGTTCATGTGTGAGCGTGAGTTCGAGGATAAGCACGGCGGAATCAATCGGTGCTATGAAGTTCGTATGGTCGTGGAGATCGATGGAACTTCCTACACTATTAACTATCCGGTCATGAACGGTATCAATCCTGTCAGAGACAAGGGCATGAACCAGAATGCTGTGCATAAAGCCCAGATGCGAGCCTTCGTCAAGTGCGTGGCTATCTACACCGGACTTGGTTTTAAACTCTGGATGGATGACTCCGATCTGGATACCGACAGCGATGATCTGACCAAGCACAGCATCTTCGCCATCCGGGAGCGGATGCAGCAGAAGTGCACGGAACTGGTTAAGCGGGGCATGACCACCAAGGAGATTGCCCAGAAGCTGGGAATCAATGAGCAGAGCCTCCTGCAGTATTACCTGGGCGGTGTCTTCGATGAGATCTACCGGGTGGAACAGGAGATGGCGAAGTTATGATTACTGACCACGACAGATCCGGTTGGATCGGTGCTTCCGATGTTCAGTACGTTTTAGGAAATTGGCGCACAAAGACCTGGGAGAAATGGTGGATGACCAAGCTGGGTCTGAACCGGAAGCACTTCGAAAACGAGTCCACCAAGGCCGGTACCAACTGGGAGCACAAGATCCTGGACAGCCTCCACATTGACGGCATGGAGAAGGACAAGCAGATCCTGCTGCCGGAGATCCTTCTGAGGGTAAATCTGGACGGCAACACAGCGGGTCGGATCTATGAGTGCAAGACCTACAAGGTTGGCAGCAATGCGGCATCTGTAAAGCAGCTACAGCAGGGTGTGTGCCCTCCCGGCTACAGAAACCAAGTCCAGGTGCAGATGTATGCCTCCAAGATTTACGGCGCAGATGTGGTGGCCTACGGCCTCCTGCCGGAGGATTACAACAACTATCTGCGGGCGGTAGATCCCGGACGGCGGAAGCTGATCCCGGTGACCTACGATCCCAACTGGATCGAGAATGTATATCTGCCGAAGCACATGATACTGTGCGAGGCACTGAAGAGGAGGTCCTGGCCTTATGTCTGAACCCATCCGATTCCGGGAAATCAAGCTGGAGGGCGGATGCATCATCATCCGGCCGGAGCGGGAGGATCTGGGAAAAGCGATGGCTCTGATCCGGGGGATCAAGAAGAAGCTGTACGTTCTGAGTGTGAAGGAACACCGGAACAAGCGGAGCCTGGATGCCAACCAGAAACTGTGGGCACTGATCAACGAGATGTCCACCATGATCAAGCTGACACCGGAGGAGATCTACCAGGGATACATCCCGGATGTAGGCAACAACTACCGGGTGTTCCCGGTGAAGCCGGAGGACATCAACGAGTTCGCTGCTGATTGGTGCAACGGGCATCTTGGCAGAATGGTGGAGGACATGGGTCCCTGCCGGAAGCGGGATCTCATCGGGTATCACAATCTGCGGTGCTACAAGGGAAGTTCAGAATATGACACCCAGACCTTCTCCCGGCTGCTGGAACTGGTGATGCAGGACTGCAGGCAGCTGGGCATCGAGACCATGAGCGAACGGGAGCAGAGTCTTCTGATGGAAGAATGGGAGGCCACCTATGCGGATCGACACCAAGGCACGGTCTATACCAAAAGCAGTTAAGCTGCGGGTGGCGGAGCGTGACTCCATCGATGGCTGGCCCTGCTGCACATACTGTGGCAGACCTTCGCCGGAGGGCGGCATCGAATGGAGCAATGCCCACTACATATCCAGAGCGCAGGGCGGTCTGGGCATCGAGGAGAATACGCTTACCCTCTGCCCGGACTGCCACCGGCGGTACGATCAGAGTACCGACCGGGAGGAAATGCGTCCACACTTCCGTGCGTATCTTATGGAGCATTACACCCGATGGGACGAAAGCAAACTGATTTACCGAAAAGGGAGGTAATATGCAGACTGAATCCCAGTGCAAAATGATTCTTTTCTATCTGAAGGAAAAGGGAAGCATCACTGCCAAGGAAGCAAGGCAGCTGTGCCAGTGCGAAAGACTGGCGGCGAGAATCAACGATCTTCGGCGGAAGGGCATTCCCATCAGGACCGATACAAAAACCTATGTAAATAAGCACGGGTACCCGGTGCGGTATGCCGTTTACAGATTGGAGGATACAGCGTGTTAAATACCATCACCATCATGGGGCGACTGACCCGTGACCCGGAACTGCGGCGGACCGGAAGCGGCATTGCAGTGGCCAGCTTCACGGTGGCGGTTGACCGGGACCGGGCACCGGAAGGTCAGGAGAAGGAGACCGACTTCATTGACTGTGTGGCCTGGAGAGGCACCGCAGAGTTCGTGGAGAAGTATTTCAAGAAGGGCCGGATGATCGTGGTGTCCGGCAGACTTCAGATCCGGGGCTGGACGGACAAGGAAGGCAACAAACGCAGATCTGCTGAGATCGTGGCGGACAATGTCTATTTCGGCGATTCCAAGAAGGACGAGGATCAGGCACAGAGCCAGCCTCAGTACGGAGCACCCCAGTATGGCGCACCGCCCCAGGGTTATCCCCAGTATGGCTATCAGCAGCCTCCGCAGGCTCCTCAGTACGCTCAGAACGGTTTCGGAGGATATCAGCAGCCTGCCTACAACCAGCAGGGGTATCAGCCCCCTTTCCCCCAGCAGGGTTCCTACAAACTCATCGAGGGCGATGACGCGGATCTGCCATTCTAAGCAAAAAGGAGATTGTTAAATGAGAAATTCTGATGCAATTCTGAACTGCCTGATGAACGTTGTACTGGCAGCCAATCCCGGTGAAAAGAAGGAAGCTATGGAGGAACTGGAGCGCATCCGCTCCAGACAGGAAAAGACCCAGAAAGATCCGGAGATGATTGTGCGTGATCTTCTGCTGGAAATGTGTGCACCGGAACACCAGATTGGCTTTGAATATGTTGTCCGGGCGATCCTTATGTGTGCCGAAAATCGTAAGTGGATCGATAATATCACCTTCGGTTTGTATCCCCAGCTGGCTACAGAGTTCGACACCACACCATCCAGAGTGGAACGGGCCATCCGGCATGTGATTGAGACGATCTGGTCCAGGACGAACTACAATACGCTGGATAAGTATTTCGGCAACAGCGTAAGCCCGGACAAAGGAAAGCCTACGAACGGCGAATTCCTGGCCCGAATGGCAAACATCGTTAAGATGGAACTGAAGCGGTGACCTGATCACCGCTATGGAGGTACGGGATGCCGAACAGAATCATAAAGGATTCGATTCGGACAAGCAAAAGCGTGAACACCATGACGGACTTTCAGTTCCGGTTATGGACTTACTTACTGACTTATGTGGATGACTACGGTCGGGGGAGCGCAGACCCGGAACTGCTAAAGGGTTTCGTGTTCCCCCGGCGCAAGGGTGTGACTGAGGCTACCATTGAGAAGTCGCTGCAGGAATTGGCGAACATAGGCTCTATTCTCCTCTATGATGTTGACGGAGAGTCGTACTTCTGTTTTCCAAACTGGGCTGACCATCAACGGATACAAACCAAGAAATCACGCTTCCCTTCACCGGATGACGGTACGTTAAAAAAAGTCACGGTGAGTCACGGTGAACCACCGCCTGAATCCAATCCAATCCAATCCGAATCCAATCCGAATCCGAATACAAATCCGAATCCGAATGCGCGCCAGACGCGCGGAGCGGCTTTTGAGAAATTTTGGTCTGCTTATCCCCGGAAAGAGGGGAAACAGAAAGCAAGATCTGCCTTTGAAAAGGTCACTGTGGACCTGGATGTCCTGCTGGTGGCATTGGAAGCCCAGAAGAAATCGTCCCAGTGGACGAAAGACAATGGCCAGTTCATCCCGCATGCTGCTACCTGGCTGAACGGAAAGCGGTGGGAAGATCAGTTGGCTGTTGACAGGTCTGGGTATGTAAACGGCCAGAGGCAGCTTGACAACGATGAGATCGAGGCCATCAGACGCATGATGGACACCCCATTTTGACAGGAGGCGATAGCTATGTTGGAACATCCGGAAATCGGCTGGATCGAGCGCACGGGCTACCCCAGCTGGATGCAGGATCGTGAAGAATACGACGAAGACAGGGCCTGCGATGAAGCCAGAGAAAGAGAAATCTTTGGCGAAAGGTAACTGCCTATGGCGCGTTACGAAGATCCTATCGTAAAATGTCCCTTCTATTCCTGGGAGGAGGGACGGCAGCTTTGCTGCGAGGGAGTAAACCCGGTATCTGCGGCTACCCTGACCTTCACCACAAAGGAGCAGCGCAGAGAGTATGAAAAAATACGGTGCAAACGGGCCTGGAAGGAATGCCCTCTGGCCCAGGCTCTGGAGAAAAAATGGTTAAGTACATAGAAATCCGATGGCCGGAACCGGAAATCGATTTCGACATCGTGGACTATGAGGAGGAAAACGTTTGAAATTCGAACTTGAGAAGGATGAGGCTGTACAGATCATCCCGATTGAATATGCCCGCGAGGAGTGCGCCATCGATGTGATCCGGGAGATGATGCCTCTGGCGGAGATCATGACGCAGCTGGCGGAAGAGGCCTCGGAGCTTGCCCAGGCGGCTCTGAAGTACCGCCGGACGCTCAGCAACTCCAACCCGACACCGATCACCAGACATGAGGCGGAGAAGATCCTGCTGGAGGAGATCGCGGATGTGAAGCTGTGCCTGCATGTATCTGGATTTGAGGCGGTACGGCATAAGATCCAGGTTAACCGGACGATCACAGCCAAGGCGGAGCGATGGCTGAAGCGGCTGGTAGAAAGGGTGATGTAAATGAGCGGATGCGCTCCTATGTTTGGCTTTGACAGTAAAGAAACGGAAAATCTGAGAGCCAGATTCCGGAAGATTCGGAAGGAAGACAAAGCATGGACTACTGCGGAAGATTTCATGAAGTGGGCTGCCGAAAGAGGTTACGAAACCGGCATGCATCTGAGAAAACACAATGATGCACTGCCACACGGCCCTGATAATTCCTACTGGCTGGACAGAGGATCTGAAAATTCCAGATTGCGTTTGACCATTGAAATGAAAAACGGAAGTGAATATTGCAAGGATTGCGATAAAAAAATCTGTGACAACGGTGTCGGATGCAAAGGATGGCAGAAATGGTTC
>JAFOBK010000294.1 GCA_017381835.1 Oscillospiraceae bacterium
CAAGGCCGAGGCAGCACCGGTCAAAAAAGAGTTGATTGCTATTATCAATGCCGTCCAGGACTTGCTGCGTGATCACTTTACATTCCGTTTTGATTTCATTGGTAGTTCAGCACGGAATATGATCACGCAAGATGTAAAAAGCAATATCGGTTTTGATTTTGATGTCAACATTGAGGTGAATTACGATGGTGAGGAGTATACAGCCAAGGAACTCCGGGAAATGCTGAAAGCAGCATTTGATCGCATTGTACCCAGCTATGGCTATTCTCCGGCAGAACAATCCACCCGCGTATTAACTATCAAATTTAAGAATACAGCGCATTCTAAGATTGTACATAGCTGCGATATTGCCATCGTAAATAACTACACCGACGATGACGGCTATGAGCGCCAGGAGTATATCCATTTTGATAAAAAATCCAATCATTACTTATGGGAAGAGCGGTCTGAGGGATACTATCTGCTCTCTGAAAAAGAAGAATGGATTAAAGAAAACAATTTGCAGACGGATTTACGAGAGTGTTATTTGTGGAGGAAGAATACCAATGCAGACAAGCATAAACGCTCACGCACTATCTATGCGGATGCCGTCCATGAGATATGCCAAAGGTTTGGCTATTACGATTAAGCATAACTAACGACATAAAAATAGACGGCATATTTGGTAAACTTAGCTACTTGCAAACCGGTGCCGACAGAGGTAACATCACACCCACACTTGGGAGGTGATGACAATGCAAACCCTTTTAGAACTACTGAAGCGCTGCGCGGAGAGCCATACCTTTGACACCGGTGACCCGGAAAACAGAACGGTGCTGGATCAGCTGTTCTGCGCATACCAGGATTCGCATGAAACCGATCCACCGGAAATCAAGGACGGCTTCAAAGAACTGGATACTTATCTACGGCAGCTTTCGCTAGATGATAACAATGCGGTATGGAATCTGTGCTGCCGCCTTTGTACAGCATACGAACACAAGGCCTTCATCGACGGCTTCCATTACGGCGCACAGCTGATGATGGAACTAAAATAACTGCATAAACAGAAAAAGCCTCGCACCTGGAAACGAACGATCCGGGTGCGAGGATTTTTCTATTATCGCAGAAATTAGACATCTTGTGCAAGGAATTTTTCTGAATACTTTTTTGCGTTGGTATTGCGGGTATATACGACATGAAATGCGTGGGGCTCAGTCAAACCATCGACAGTAAATATTCCGATATTTTCGTCTTTGGTAACAACGGAAGCGTACAAAAAGCTGATGCCGATCCCGCTTGCAACCAATGCCTTGATAGAAACGAAGCTGCTGATGGATACCGTTCTGAAGAAGTTGTTCAACTCATAGCCGGAGGCGGTCAGCCGCTCCTCAAAGATGCGACGTGTACCGGAACCCTCTTCCCGGACGATGATAGTCTCTTTCAGTAGATCCTCAACCGGTATATGCTTTCCGCACAGTGGATGATCCTTTGCGCAGATTCCCACGAAGGGCTCCATGCGAAGCAGATAGGAATCATACTTGGTCTTGCTAAATGTACCTTCAATGATGGCGAAATCCAGCTGATTTTCATCCAGCATTTGCAGCAAATGTTTTGTGTTATCTACCACAAGGGACATCTCGTGGCTGGGATCCTGGAGGTAGCCTTTGATGGCGTCAATCAGCACATAATCGCCGATTGTCTTGGTTGCACCGATTCGCAGTAAGGAGCGTTCTTTCTCGGCAATCGCCAGTTGTAGTTCCTCAAACTGGTATTGCTGGGTAATGGCATATCGTTCCAGTAGCAGGCATTTCTCTGTTTTATGCAGAGTGTGGCCATCATAAGTAAAGAGCTTTGTCTGCAGCGATTGTTCCAAAGCCTGAATCTGCTTGGTAACAGCGGGCTGAGAAAGGTGAAGGCGCTCCGCCGCCATTCGATAATTCATCGTTTGGCAGAGTGTCAGAAATGTATGTAGTTTCGGATCCATATTGCCCCTCCAATAATTTTAAGGAATCGATATATTCCATATAATAACTTCAGTTTATCACATTCCCATGGTAAAATAAAGAAAAACTTCAAAGGAGTACCATTATGATCCCGAAAACGAAAGAACGCTTGCTGTTTTTGCTGGGCGTTGCCATCTGCTTTGTAGTAGCTGGACTGTCTGTGCTTTTAGAAAAGCTGATTCCCGGAGAACTGCTGGGTGCATCCATCATTGCGCTGTTTATGGGTACCATCATCAATAGCTTTTTTCATCCTGCGTGGATCAAGCCTGCGCTGAAATTTACATCCAAGAAGATACTCAAGGGTGCGATTATCCTGCTGGGCGCATCTCTGAGCATGAATACGATCCTGTCTGTGGGCAAGATGACCTTCTTTGTGATGATCTTTACCTTTGCCATGTGCTTCGGCGCAGGTTTCTTTATCCGAAAGCTGTTTGGTCTCAACTGGAAGCTGAGCAACTTGATCTCTGCAGGCACCGGCATCTGTGGCGGCTCTGCGGTGGCAGCCATCGCACCGGTCATTGATGCAGATGACAAGGATATTGCCTTTGCTATGTCCTCCACCTTCCTGTTTGATATGGTGATGATCGCCCTGTACCCCTTGATGGGCAAGGCATTGGGGATGTCCGACATTGCCTACGGTATTTGGGCAGGCACTTCTGTGAACGATACGGCCAGTGTGGTGGCTTCCGGCTATGCTTTCTCCGAAGCTGCCGGTGACTTTGCGACCATGGTCAAGCTGACACGTACCATTGCGATCATTCCGACGGTACTGGTGTTTGCCTGGATCGGTGTGCGCATGAAGCGGAAGGAAATGCAGGCTACCGGCGATGGGAAGAAAGTGAATTTGATGAAGATTATTCCCTGGTTTATCGGCGGTTTCCTGCTGC
>JAFOBK010000295.1 GCA_017381835.1 Oscillospiraceae bacterium
AGAAAAATCTCTCGATTTGGAGTGCTTCGCAGTTTTGAAGGAAAGATTTTTTCTCACAGGGAATTCAGAGTTCGCAGAAATACTGGATGTATTTCAAGAACGATGGATTTTCTGTGGGGAAAAAGATTCTTTCAAAACCGTGTAAATCCCTAAGTGAGCCCGCCTAAAGGCGGGGATTTTCTTATATTTATTTGCGTTTTACATTTAGAACCACGATGGCACCCAAAACCATAAGAATGCCCAGGACACCCAATAGCGTCATGGTTTCATGGAATACAAACACGCCAAACAAGGCGCTAACCACCGGTTCTACAGATGCCAGGATAGATGCCTTACTGGATTCCATATTCTCAAGGCCCGTGGAATAGAGCACATAGGGCAGGAATGCGGTTACAAAACCCAGGCCCAGCACCCACAGCAGCACGCTGCTGTCAGCCTGAACAGACGCACCGATCACCTGCCAGTTGCAGAGAAACGCACAGCCAATAGAGCAGAACAGGAAGGTATAGAACGTCATAGTCCAGGCGCCGTAACCCCGGTTAATGGCATAGCGGCCGAAGATAGAATAGAGAGCATAGAAGAAGCCGGAACCCAGACCCAGCAGAATTCCTTTCCAGGAAAAGCTCTCATTGCCGCCCACACCGGATACCAGCACGCAGCCGGCAAAGGCCAGCAGCAAGGCAAGGATCTTTTTGCCGTTCATTTTCTCTTTGAACAGCACCAGGCTCATAAGCATTACAAAGAAAGGTGCTGTGTATAAGAGAATTGCCGCCACCGCAAGGCTGGTATAGTTCAGCGCGCTGAAATAACAAGTAGAAAACAGCAAAAGGCTCACAATGCCGGTGCCTAAAAAGCACCAAATATCCTTTAACTTGACCTTAAACTGACTTCTGTTAAAAAGGAGAATGTACAGACCAACCAAAATCAGACCTGTGGTGATTCTGGTCTGTGCCACCTCCAGAGGGCCAAAGCCGGCGCTATAGAGGCTGCGGGCAAAAAAGCCCATAGTTCCCCAAAATGTACCGGCAGCCAAAACTGCAACAAGTCCTTTATTTTTCACTTCTGTGCCTCCGCAGAAGGCCCGCCAGCAGGTCTGTTTTTTCGTCACTGCTTAGGGTAACATCGTCTTTTTGATACAGGGCGTAGGCATCGTCCAAAACCGGCAGCAGTTCCTGGAAATCACCCTCGTAATGGTTCTTGGCATAACGGATGGGTGCTGCGCTGGCCCGCTCAGTGCCGATGGCCCAGGTATGCGCATCGTCGCTTGCAGGGCTTGTGTGGACAAAGTCCCGCTGCTTCAAGCCAAAGAAACGCAGCACATTATCATGGTACATCTTTTGCAGAAGTCCCTCATCGGCACCCAGTTCCTGCAGGATGGCACCGTCTGTCTTCAGCCACTTGTCTGCCCAGGTATGGCTATAGACTCCGGCAGTGCAGTCTGTGCCAAACATCACATTGTCCTCCACGTCGTAACCGACGGTGTAAAGCTTGGTGAGCAGTTCCTTGCGGTAAATAGCAGGGGTACCGGGGGTAGTATCAAAGAACATCTCCGCACCCATACCGTTTGCGTAGGCATTGAGGAATTTGCCGTACATGGCAATGCACTCATCAATCCAGGGCCAGGAACAATGACCCAGAGAAAACCGCAGACCCTTGATATCCACCAGACACTCCCAGTTAAGGGGACGGTTATACTTGGAAGAATCGCCGCCGAACCACAAAATGCCGGAGTGGAAAATAATCGGCTTATCCAGTTCCGCGATCTTACGCACCAGCGCCATGCTGTCCGGGTCGGATACATAGTAGTTATCGCAGATCATCTTAAAGCCCATGATACCGCGGCGAACAGCTTCTTCTGCCACTTCCAGGGCATTGGGCTCATGGGGATGGATCCAAAGTACCGGAAAGAGTCTGTCAGGATATTTACGGCAAATATCCAGCACCTGGTTCATTCTGGTTTCTGCATCATAGCCGTCGGACTTGCTCTCTTTGGGGTATTGGGACATCAGAACGCCGCCGTAAATTCCGCAAGCATCCATCTGCGCCAGGAGTTTTTCCGGGTCAACAGGCTGATCGCCACAGTGAATATGCATATCAAAGCGCTTCATAGAGATTCTCCTTATTCTGTAATCACAAAAGTACCAAAGCTATCGGGATCGTGGAAATCCAGCCGGGGCATGGGCACCCAGCTGCCCCAGTGGGGATCCGCAGTATGGTCACCGCATTTATAGAAATTGCCCTCCATCCGATGACCCACCGGAAAATCAAAGGGCAGTCCATACAGAGCTTCGAAAAGCTTGGCAGAAATCAGACAATGCACCTGCCACCAGCCATCGCCCTTTTCCACATCCACCTCAGGATGAGGCAGACCCATTTCCAACACCAGGCTGCGGGCATGACGGCTGGTACCGAAAGAGCAGAAAGCAGCACCGTTGCTGTTCATTTCCAAATTCAAATAGCCTTTCTGAGGATGCTCAGGGAAACAGTTTACATAAAACTCCATACAGCTATCTGTGTAAATATCATTGTTGGGGTTGTGCCAAATGGCTCTGGGCTTGCGCTCATAGCAGCGCATGGTCACATCCATGCCCTTTCCGGGCAGATACTGCACCCAGGCCAGGGTTTTGGGGGCACAGCTTCCCTCCGGACGCATGTGGAGAATTTCTACCTCCCTGGGAGTGGTCTTGCTGATCTCATAAACAGTTTTACGGTTCATAGCGCACCTCTCAAAGCTTTATGATCTATCTAAACAATAGCACAAATACAGCCATTTGCAAATGCTTTTTACAGAAAAAATCCCCTGCAAGCATTAGCTTGCAGGGGATCACCGTTTTTATTATGCCTTCAGAAGGGCAACTGCCACGTCATTGACATTGGTGCCGGTGGGGCCGGTATAGACCAGACCGCCAACCTTCTGGAGCGCATGGAATGCATCGTTCTGCTTCAGCACATCGAAGATCTCAATGCCCTGAGCCTTCAGTTCTGCCTCGGTGGTATAGTCCGTATAACCGCCGGCAGCATCGGTGGGGCCGTCAGTGCCATCAGAACCGACGCTAAATACAGCAGCACCGGAGATACCCGCAATGCCCACTGCCGCAGCCAGAGCCAGCTCCTGGTTTCTGCCGCCCTTACCCTTGCCGGTCAGATGAACAACGGTTTCGCCGCCAGCCAGGAAGGCTAGGTTCTTACCACTGCCTGCATGGGTCTTCAGAACGGATGCCAGGAAGGAACCTGCTTCCTTGGCCTGGCAGCACAGCTGGTCAGTGAGCATGATGGGCTCATAGCCCAGTTCCCGGCAAGCCGCAGCCGCAGCCACGCACAGTTCCTTGACAGAGCCGTTGATCTGGGTGGTAACATTGGAAAGTTCCTTGGGTGTTTCCTTCTCCAGCAGATCCCAGGCGTAATCGGGCATCTTCAGATCATACTTCTTAGCAATTGCCAGAGCCTGTTCCTTGGTAGCGGTGTCGGGGACAGCAGGGCCGGAAGCAATCATATCCAGAGGATCGCCCAGAATATCGGACAAGACGATGGAGAACACCTGCGCAGGAGCACAGTGCTGGGCAAAGCGGCCGCCCTTAACCGCGGACAGACGCTTACGGATGGTATTGATCTCCACGATGTCAGCGCCGCAAGCCAGCAACTGACCGGTAATATCCTGCAGGACTTCACCAGGCACCAGGGGCTTCTCAAAGAGGGCGCTGCCGCCGCCGGACAACAGGAACAAAACCGTATCATTTTCACTCAAGTCAGCTACCAGGTCCAATGCAGCCTGGGTGCCCTTGAAGGAATTTTCATCAGGAACGGGATGGCCGGCTTCAAAGCAAGCGAAATTGCCGATGGGGCCCATCACATGGTCATACTTGGTAACAACAACACCGTTTTCAATCCGGTCGCCCCAGAAATCATAGGCAGCCTTAGCCATCTGCCATGCAGCCTTACCTGCAGAAACCAGCAGCACACGGCCGGGGAAGGTTTGACCATCCAGTGCGCGCTTTACTGCCTCGTCAGGCAGAACTGCAGTGATGGATGCCTTAATAATCGCATCCGCATGGGAACGCAATAACTGATCCATAGTTTCATATCTCCTTTAGGGAAAAGGCAGGGTGGTTAAACCACCCTGCCTCAATGATAAATTAAAATTAGAAGAACAGGGACAGGATGAAGATGCCGATGATGGAAGCAACACCCATAACCAGAGTCAGCAGAGTCTGGGTCTTGTAGCCCTGATCGGGAGTCATCTGGCCAAAGTTGGTAACAACCCAGAAGTAGGAGTCGTTAGCATGGGACACAGTCATTGCACCTGCGCCGATTGCCATAACGGTCAGAGCGCCCAGTGCGGGAGTATCCAGACCCAGGGAAGCCATCATGGGAGCCATGATACCAGCGGTGGTGGTGATAGCAACGGTGGAGGAACCCTGTGCGGTCTTCAGAATAGCAGCCAGCAGGAAGGGGAAGAAAATACCCAGGTTCATCAGGAAGCCTGCATTCTCGGTGATGTAGCTGACCATAGAGGTAGAAGAGATGACCTTGCCCAGAACGCCGCCAGCAGCGGTAACGAACAGGATGGGGCCAACGGTCTTCAGGGTATCGTTGGTGATAGCGTAGAACTGATCCATCTTCTTAGCAATTGCCAGCTGTGCGATTGCAAAGATGGTACCTGCTGCCAGAGCGATGATGGGAGTACCCAGGAAGCTCAGCAGATTCAGAGCAAAGCCGGTAACACCCAGCTGCTTGCCGATGGTACCCAGAGCCATCAGGATGACGGGGATAATGATGGGAGCCAGAGCATTGAAGCCGCCGGGCAGCTGGCCGTAAGCAGCAACCAGCTCTTCATAAGTCTTAACGACTTCATCAGAGGAGACGATTTCGTCAGCGCTCTTGATCTTCTTGCCGATGAACTTAGCGTAAATCAGACCTGCAGCCAGGGGGAAGATGGAGCACAGAACGCCCAGACCGATGACCAGCAGCAGGTTATCACCAATACCCAGGGTGTTAGCAGCTGCGATGGGGCC
>JAFOBK010000043.1 GCA_017381835.1 Oscillospiraceae bacterium
CCGTGTGGCCGATGCCGCCGGCAGAAATGCATATCTGTCCATCGGCTATTTCGTGGGTGCGTTCTTATATCTGCTGATCAGCCTCTATCACCACAAAAAGCTGGACTTGACACCGGGCAAGGGTTTCTTCTCTCCCCTGGTAGCCATCGTTCTGGTCTGCTCTGCCCTGGGTTCTTTCATCGGCAACGGCATTCTCATGTCCCTGAACACAAAAATGCCCGCTACCATCCTCTACCCCATGGTCAACGGCGGTATCGGTGTGCTGGTGGCGGCGGTCTCCTGCACGGTGTTCAAAGAAAAGCTGACGGTGCTGAAATTCATTGCCATCCTCACCGGTGTAGCTTCCATCATTTTCCTGAATGTATAAGAGAAAATCCCACAGCTTTAGGCGGGTTCCCATAGGGATTTACACGGTTTTGAAAGAATCTTTTTCCCCACAAAGAATCCATCGTCCTGAAAATACATCCAGTATTTCTGCGTCCTCTGGAATCCTTTGTGAGAAAAAATCTAACTTTCAAAACTGCGAAGCACTCCAAAGCGAGAGATGATTCTGCAAGACAAGATAAAAAGCCGCGGCAAGGCTGACGCCTGCCGTGGCTTTTTGACGAAGTATTGTGGAATCAGATCCGGTTTGGAGCGTATCAATCCCTATGGGAGCCCGCCTTTCGCTGTGGGATTTCTTTTTGTAAATCAGACCGGCAGTGCTTCCTTCTCTGCCAGAGCCTGGGCAATTTTCTTTTTCATTGCCCGGATAATGGGAATTGCCAGCAAAATCGTCAGCACATCCGCTACCGCCTGGACGGTGGCAATGCCGTATGCTCCCAAAATCCATGCCATGGGATAAAGAATCGGGATGAAGCAGGAGCCTTGACGGGCTGTTGCCAGGGTAAAGGCGCCCTTGGCGTTGCCAAGACCTGCGCAGAGCATGTTGACAATGGCCACCCAGCCGTGAACCGGCAGAGCAATACACTGGGAGACCATGCAGATCACACCGATCCGGCGCATTTCCGCATCCGTACCCGCAAACAGCACAATCAGCGGATCCGCCGTCAAAATCAGGATAGCCGCCATAAGGATACCGCCCCACAGGGCAACCTTGGAGGAGAAGCGGTAGCTCTCCTGCACTCGGTCGAAGCGTTTGGCGCCCCAGTTAAAGCCCGCCACCGGCTGGAAGCCATTGGCAAAGCCTAAAATGATGCTGAAGGGGAACATGGCGATCTTATTGCACACGCCCACCGCTGCCAGAACAGAGTCGGAGATATTGCCCGCCAGGGTGTTCATCAAAATAGCGGACACCACAGCCAGACCGGAACGGAACATGGAAGAAGAACCAACGGAAACCACCTTGGTGATAATATCCTTGGTGGGGTGGAAATTGCGGATGGACAGATGCAGAAGGCTCCGTCTTGTGAGATAAGGGAAGATCAGAATGGCGAAGCTGACCCACTTGGAGATTGCCGTTGCCAGGGAGGCACCGGCCACACCCATATCCAGTCCGATGATAAAAATCGGATCCAAAATACAGTTGAGAATGCCGCCGAATCCCATGCCGATCATACTTAAGGTGGCACTGCCTTCTGAGCGCAGGCATTGATTCATTACGAAATTAGCCGCCATGAAGGGCGCTGCGTACAGCACGTAGGTAGCGTAGTCCACAGCATACTGTTCGCATGTGGGCGTTGCGCCCAAAAGACGCACCATGGGAAGAATAAAGATATTGCCAAAGACCATCAGAATCGCGCCGATACCCATGGCAGTAAAGAAGGATGTGGATAACACCTGGCTGGCTTTCTTATCCTGCCCCTCACCCAAAAGGCGGGCAATATAGCTGTTGGCGCCCACTGCCAGCATGGAGCCGCACATCATGATCAGCTGATCCAAAGAAGCATTGACGCTGACCGCGGCGGTGGCATTGGTGCCCAAAGAACTGACGAAGTAGGTATCTGCCAAAGAGTAGATGGAGTTGATCAAAAATGCCACGATGGTAGGAACAGCCATCTTGGGAATAATACGTGAGATGGGTTCATTCAGCATCATGGCTCTGCGCTGTTGCTGACTTTGTGCATGCTTGCCCATAGTCCTTTTGCACCTCTTTTATCTAGTTTCTTACATTATATAAATATGTATAGAGAAACACAATACAAGAAAAAAGAAAAGACGTACAAACCGTACGCCTTTTCTACAGATTAATCAAGATAACGGCAAGCTGCCATAGCAGCGATGGCACCGTCGCTGGAAGCGGTTACCACCTGACGGATCCGCTTGCTGCGGCAGTCACCGGCCACAAAAATGCCGGGGGTGGCGGTGCAGCAGTCCTCACCGGAGTCAAAGTAACCCCAATCGTTCAGGGCAGCATGCTGGGCAAAGGGTTCGTTCTCAGGCATCAGACCCACAGCCAGAAACGCACCATCCACACGAATAGCGGATTCTTCGCCGGTTTCGGTGTTTTTTAGACGCAGACCGCTGAGGGCGCCGTTTTCGGTCTCATAGGCAGTGACCACGGTGTTGAAAATAGCGGTCACATTGTCTTTCTGCAAGAGGCTATCCGCCAGTTTCTTTTCGCCGGTAAAGTCGGAAAGATTCTGCACAACGGTAACCTTGGTGCAAACCTCAGAAAGGAGCAATGCTTCCTGCAGGGCAGAGTTGCCACCGCCAATCATCGCAACCTCCTGGTCGGCATAGAAAGCGCCGTCGCAAACAGCGCAGAAGGAAATGCCGTTGCCAATCAATTCATTTTCGCCCTCAAGGCCCAAAGTGCGGTGCTTGACGCCCACAGCCAGGATCACGGTCTTACCCTCGAAGACACTCTCTTCCTCGGTATAGACCTTGAAGATGCCGTCGGCCTTTTCCACCTTCACAACCTTTTCCAGTTCCACATCGGCACCCAGGGACATAGCCTGGTCGGTCAGCTGATCAGCAAACTCAGCGCCGCTGATGACCTTGGTGCCGGGAATGTTCTCCACCTTGGGAGAATAGGCGATCTGACCGCCGAATCCGTTCTTTTCGATGACCAGCACAGTCTTACCGGCCCGCAGACCGTAAATCGCAGCGGTAAGGCCGGCAGGGCCGCCGCCTACAATGATCATATCATGCATAATAATCCCTCTTTCAAATGAAAGGCCGGGCATATGCCCGGCCTATTTTTGTTTTTTACAGAGTAGCCAGATACTTCTTGATCTCGGGAACGCTATAGTAGTTCACATGGTTCTCACCATCGGTGATCACCAGAGTGGGAGCGCCCTTGACACCGTACTTCAGGCACAGATCCTTGTTGTCGTCAGCAATCAGCTTCTCATACTGGAAGCCTGCCTTGCCCAGCAGTCCCTCTGCCACACGGCAGTTGGGGCAGGTGACCCGGGAGAACAGGATAGCCTTACCCTCAGCCGCTGCGGGAGCAGGTGCAGCCACCTCTTCCTTCACGGTCTTGATCTCTTCTGCCACGGGAGCAGCCTTCTTCAGGGTGGAATTGCCGATGTTGTAAACCAGACGATCCTTGAACTCCTGGCTCTTGCCGTCGTTCCAGTTCTGCACAGGACGGTAGTAACCGGTGATACGGCTGTAGACCTCGGTCTTCTTGCCGCAGATGGGGCAGGTATACTCTTCGCCGGTGATATAGCCATGGTCAGCACAGACGGAGTAGGTGGGGCTCATGGTGTAGTAGGGCAGCTTATGGTTCTCAGCGATCTTGCGAACCAGAGCTGCAGCAGCCTGCCAGTCGGGCAGCTTCTCACCCAGGAATGCGTGGAAGACAGTACCGGAGGTGTAGCGGGTCTGCAGTTCATCCTGAATTGCCAGAGCGGAGAAGATATCCTCGGTGTAGCCAACAGGCAGGTGGGAGGAGTTGGTGTAGTAGGGAGTGCCGTTCTCGTTGGCGGTGATGATATCGGGATACTGGGTCTTGTCGTGCTTTGCAAAACGGTAGGTGGTAGACTCAGCGGGAGTAGCTTCCAGGTTGTACAGATCGCCGTATGCCTCCTGGTAGTCGGAGAGACGCTCACGCATATGATCCAGTACTTCCTTGGCAAAGGTCTGGGTCTTTTCGTTGGTCAGATCAGCACGCAGCCACTTGGCATTCAGACCCACCTCGTTCATACCGATCAGGCCGATGGTGGAGAAGTGGTTAGCAAAGGTACCCAGGTAACGCTTGGTGTAGGGATACAGACCGTTTTCCATCAGCTTGGTGATGACCTCGCGCTTGACCTTCAGGGAGCGGGCAGCAATGTCCATCAGCTTGTCCAGACGGCTGTAGAAGTCAGCTTCGTCGGCAGCCAGGTAAGCGATACGGGGCAGGTTGATGGTAACAACACCGATAGAACCGGTGGACTCGCCGGAGCCGAAGAAGCCGCCGGACTTCTTGCGCAGCTCACGCAGATCCAGTCTCAGACGGCAGCACATGGAGCGCACGTCGGAGGGTTCCATATCGGAGTTGATGTAGTTGGAGAAGTAGGGAGTGCCGTACTTGGCGGTCATTTCGAACAGCAGCTTGTTGTTCTCAGTCTCGCTCCAGTCAAAGTTACGGGTGATGGAGTAGGTGGGGATGGGATACTGGAAGCCGCGGCCGTTGGCATCGCCTTCGATCATGATCTCGATGAAGGCCTTGTTAACCATATCCATTTCCTTCTTGCAATCGCCGTAGGTGAAGTCCATTCTCTTGCCGCCAACGATAGCATATTCATCGGCTAAGTCGACAGGAACAGTCCAGTCCAGAGTGATGTTGCTGAAG
>JAFOBK010000044.1 GCA_017381835.1 Oscillospiraceae bacterium
CACATAGTCACCAATCTTGGTACCGCTGGAGTTCTTCACTGTGAAGTGCCAGCCTGCCACAGTACCGCCATTGGTAGCGGTCTTGACGATCTGCGCCTGACCACGATACTGGTTTGTAAAGGTGACCTTTGCGGTCTGACCTGCCTTGACAGTCACCGTCTTGGAAGGTGTGGCATCATTAACCCAGTATTTCTGGGCACCATCGGTTTCTGTAACCGTATAGGTGCCGGGTTCCAGATCCAGGGTTATAACACCGGTGCTATCAGTCACATAGTCACCAATCTTGGTACCGCTGGAGTTCTTCACCGTGAAGTGCCAGCCAGATACGGTACCGCCGTTGGTAGCGGTCTTGACGATCTGTGCTTTACCCTTCCATTGGTTGGTAAAGGTTACGCTGGCAGTTTCACCGGCTTTAACTGTAACCTTTCTCGTAGATGTAGCATCATTAACCCAGTACTTGTCCGTAGTAGCTTTCTCTGTTACTGAGTAGGTTCCAGGTTCCAAATCAATAGCAATCACACCGGTGGAGTCCGTGGTGTAGGTTCCGATGGTAGTACCGGATGCATTCTTCACCGTAAAGGTCCAACCGGAGACGCTACCGCCGTTGGTGACTTTCTTAATGATCTTGGCAGTACCTTTGGATTCCTTGGCAATCACATTGAAGTAGATTGGCACAGGGTCATTGGTAGCTTCCTGTAAAGTAATCAGACGCTGGTTGGAACCTGCGCTCCACAGGAAGAAGGTTTGGTATTCCAGATTTGGCACATTTTTGGATGCGCCAGCGGATCCGGACAACGCGCAGCTCTTAGCTGTATCAAAGGCTGTCTTGGATTTGATGGTCAGCTTATTGCCGCTGACTGAGTAAGTCAGACCATTGCCGTTCTTGAAGGTACACTTACTAAGGATATTGTTGGTATCCGTAAGGGTAACAGCATAGGTGCCATCACTCTGCTGGGTCATCTCATAGGTCTTGGCTGCAGCATTGTACCGGCTTGCGAAGCTGGGGATCGTATAATGAGATGCCATATTGGCTGCGATGGTGTCATATGCACTTCTCAATGCAGCACGGTCGATATACTCACCATGCAGAGAAGAGTAGTCCACACTTCCGGAAGTGATTTCACACTTCAGTCCGTTATTGGAGCCGTCTGCATCTGTACCAAACTTACGAATAATCTTATCGTCGGTACATTTGAAGGGCGGAACATTATTCCGGTATCCCAGTAGGATTTCGTGGATGATGATCTGTGTTGCAAACTCATAAGTCAGCATGGTCTTCTTGGTAGAACTGGACATGCCATTGGGCGCGCCATACAGGACGGCCAAACCAACAGCAGTCTGCGTATCAATATCCAGATCATCCCACGCTGTATCAGAACCACTGTAACCACCAGAAGCTTCAGTAGTAATGATGCCAGGGTCTACACAGTAAGCAACAGACCGGCCTCCATCCACCACAACACCGTGGACATACAAGCGGTCGACAGAGTAGTTCTTACCCTTGTAAGTAAAGTCCAGTTTGGACTCAGAGCCGCTGAGCCAGATGATAGCACGGTGATAATGGGTTCCCTGCACAGCTGCGCGGGTTGCCATCACCATAGGTACATTCTCAGCACCGATGCCGATTCTGCTGGCTGTGACCTCTTCCTCCATTTCGGAACCAGGCAGTGCTTCCTCAATCGGTGTGGTTGGTTCTGCAGTCTCCCCTGACGGTGTGGTTTCCTCTGCAGGAATACCCTCGCCGTCATTTTCTGCAGGTAATGTCGGATCTGTCATGGTGTCCTCCGGGCCGATGTCTGTGGCAAGGGCCGCAGGAAACATTCCGAAGGCTGTAAGAGCAACCAACAGAAACACCACGATCCGTTGGACGGTTTTATTCATTGACATTCTCCTTTGCGACAAAAATGCCCCGCCTATATCAAGTGATGCAGGCAGGGCTTTATATATTGGGAATATTAAGTTGAACACCGGAGGTTATGCGGTTCCGCCATAGTAAACTGTGATGGAATACACATTAGGCTCTCCGGTAGAAGAAACGCTTACATTGATGGGACACCGTACGATCTTGCCGTCAATCTCCTCATAAGGGGTATAGCCATAGGCGCAATCCCGCTTATACTGGCTGTCGATGGCCTGCCGTACAATGCTGTAGCCTTCTTCCATGGATGTGATCTTCTTGGTAGCTGCCGGGAAATAACCCGCTCCGGTACCGGGATGGCAGGCAGAAGTTCCGTTGTAGCCATAGGTGCTGGATGCGTAGGATCTTCCGTATGCTTCCAACGCTGCGGTATCAATCACCTCTGCCGGTACTTCCGTAGGCTCCGGTTCTTCCGGTACTGTCTCTGTTGGAGCCGGTTCTGTAGTCGGAGGTTCTGTCACAGGAGGTTCCGTTGTCGATCCCTCTGTTGCAGGCGGTTCCGTTGCCACAGGATCTGTGGGCTGGGGCTTCGTCTCCGCAGGCTTGGTTTCCAGCGGAGCCGTTTCCTTTGGCTCTGTTGGCTGAGGTTTGGGTGTCGGCTTCTCCTGTTCCCTTTCCTCTGCTTTAACAGCAGGTACTGTTTCCTGCAGTTCCGGGACCGTTTCTTCAGAAGCGGGACTTAATTCCACCGGTACAGTTGTCAGTACCTCATCAGGTGCTTCTGTCACCTGTAGGGCAGTCACTTCCGGGTGTATTGCCTCTACCTCCGGGAGTGGCTCCTGTGTAGAACAACCTACCAGCGACATGGCGAGCAGCACAGCGATCATCGTCTTTCGTGTTTTCTTCATAGTGATTCTTCCTTTCTTTTTATTTTGTAAGCCACAATATACTCACAATCATTTGAAAGTCTAGTGTCACATTGAAAATTCGGCACACCTAACGAATTCCCATATGCAGCATCCTATCACATCTACCAAAGATCATTTCGGTTGCGAGTAGAGACTCCCCGCAAGAATCTTTTCTGTGATCTGCTTCTCATAAGTACATTTGCTGCCGCCGTAATGGGCAGCGTGGCAAAAACTTGTGTAAGGACACTCTGCACAAGATTCTGGAATCTTCATCTCATTGCACCCCCTTTACCATAGAGTCTATTCGCACTAGCGGTAGTACATGGGAAGCATTTCACCACGGCTCCCCATTGCTGCCCCATACTCCGAATTCATGTAGTCAGGCTCCCGGAATTCGGCTTGCCGCACTTGCTCCCGGATATAGCGATCATGCTCCGGATAGAAGTTATCTCCCCTGCTTTGGGCTGTTTGCGGTCGGTAGGCAGGGTCCATGTACTGTCGGTACACCTCCAGCACAGCTGTCTGCAGTTCTTCCTTAGCACTGTTGGTCACCGGGAAGAACAAGTTGCTGTACTGCTTATTCCCGTTCTTTCCTGTGAAGACCTCCTGCGGCATGGATACGAACAAGCCTTTCTGGCCATCCATGACCTTCAGTCCTTTGACTACAAACATCCCATCCAAGGAAACTGAGGCTATGGCTTTCAGTTTCCCTGACTGCAGTACCCGATCGATCTTTGCTTGAATCTTCATTCTTTTCCTCCATGTGTATCATCCGTGCAGAGAATCGATAAATAGCACCGCGCAACGCGCTGCTGGCTTTCAGACATACCGTCTATGTATTCCCGCAGTTCCAGCAGGTCTTTTGGAGGATCCTTCCTCTCCTGCAGTCGTTCCCGGCGCACAAAGACAGCATCCTCAGTTACCTGCTGAAAGGACACCACATCTCCGGGCTGAAATCCGATGTGAAACCGCATCATGTGTGGGATGGTGATGTTCCCCTCCTTGCCCAGGATGCGGTATATCTTCTCCCGGATCATCGGAATGCCGCCTCACAGTGTTTTCGTCCACGGCACTGGCAGCAGTTCCCAATGCAGACCATATTCTGCTCGGCATCAATGGGTTCGATAATGAGACGTCCCTTGGAAACGGAATACTGTACAGTAGAAAACTCGTCCAGTTCCAGTTCATCCAGTACTTCTGCAGGGACAGGCAGAAGCACATAATTCATTTTGTACGATTCTTGCATGGTATGATTCGCTCCTTCAGTAATTGGGTAGTATCCTCCGGCTGACC
>JAFOBK010000296.1 GCA_017381835.1 Oscillospiraceae bacterium
GCGCTGGGAAAAGGCCAAACAGTATCCCATCACCGTCATGGACTTCGGCGCAGAGGAGATTGAGTTTTACACCCTGAATTATCCAAAGACCATCGGCATGGACTGGGAAGTTGAGCAATCACTAAAGCCGGAACTGGATGCTGTGAGAGCCTGTATGCCGGACAGAATTCTCTTTCTGAATGCGTCGGAAGAAACCCTGCGCCGGAATAAACAGAATGATTCCACCCGTCCCAGAAATTTCTTTGACTATTACTTACAGTACTTTCTGCCTCTGAAAAAGGCGTGGTTTATTGGCCGTCCCGATGTGGATGTATTGGATGTGGAAAATCTCTCGCCAGAGGAAGTGGGGCAGCGGGTCAAAGTATGGGTGGAGCGTTGGCGGTCGGCAGAAATCTGGGACGCCTATTATGCTGACACCACGCTTGCGGGCCGGGATCTGGTTCGCGGTGAGCCAATACCAGAGGGGCTACATCACCTGGTTAGTGAGACTTTGGTGCGGCATACCGACGGCGATTATCTGTTGATGCAAAGAGACCCCCGGAAACCCAACTACGGCGGATACTTTGAAGCCACCGCTGGTGGCTCCGCACTGAAAGGCGAAGATGCTTATTGCTGCGCCAAACGGGAACTGCGGGAGGAAACCGGCATCGTTAGAGGTACACTCACAAACATCGGTCGATTCGTATCTCACGATACAATCTATGAAAACTTCCTCTGCGTTACCGATTGCGGCAAAAACTCTGTCACACTTCAGGAGGGAGAAACCGTATCCTACAAATGGATCAGCGAAGCAGAATTTATTGACTTCGTAAATTCCAATTCCATGATCGATGTGCAGTTTCGGCGCTACGAGCCGTATCTGAAGCAGATGGGATATGTCAAATGACGAGACAATCTGTAGAAAATATAAAATTCTGGGCAGCACCGTAGGTTTGGTGCTGCCCAGAAATTTTATCGATCCCGGTCTTTCTCTTTCTTGCGGAATGCGGTTTGCTCCTGCTGATGATTGCGAAGCCGTTCCCGGACAGAGCGGGGCTCTTCCTCTTGTTCATCCAGCATTTTGGAAACATCCTGTCTGGCTTCTGCCATAGTAAAGGGACTGTACTGCGTATCATAAGCGGTTTGGATTCTGGAAACGGTGGAACGTTCCATACCCGGACGTAGTCCTAACCGTGCATCTGTAAGTTCATCTGCATCAAATTCTGTTGCCTGCGCTTCCAGTTCCCGGTACTGCTGCAAAGCAGATTCCAATTCGGTAGCATATTTGCTTTCCTGCTCGTCCAGCTTTTTCAGCGCTACTTCCATGGATGCAATGTCTTTCTTCACATCACCCATGGCTGCATCGTCGGCGCAGTCCAGAGAACGCAGAAGCATTGCTTTCTCAGAGCGCAGTTCCTCAATATCCTCTGCCAGGGTAGCGATCTGCTTCGCCAAATCCTGCCGTTTAGCAATATTCCACACCGGCACCGTCTTGCGCTCATCCAACAGCAGATTCCTCTGCTTGGTTTTGTCCTTTATCTGTTTTACCAGTTTCAGATAGCGTTCCAGTTCGGGTCGGAGGACACTCAATCGCTTGTTCATTTTGCTTTTACCGGTAGTAATATGCAGAAGCTGATACCGGAAGATAATCATATTCTGTCGCAGTGTTTCCAACTTCTCTGCCATGGCAGGAAGCGTATTTTTCACAGCCTGCATCAGCTTTTTGACGGTGGTTTTCAGTTCCCGGAGCAGAGCATTGTCTGCCTTGATCTGCCGGTTGATCTCGCAGAGGTCAGCGACGATACCCTTCTTTTCCAGCGCACGGGCAACGACACCCTCATGGATCGTCGGCTGTTCATCCAAACCTCGCTCTGCATGGCTGCGGTGGTCGATCCTTGCATCGGCTCCGGCCCGTTCCAAATGGGCATTAGTAGTATCTGCCCATGCCTTGCGCCATGCAACGATTTGTTCGTCGCTGTTCCATCTTTCTGCGATGGGATTCTGTCTGCCGTACTTGGTGCTTTTGGGATGTTTGGACGCGCGGACAAATCCCTGCGCTTCAGCGGCAGAGAGCGTCATATACACCTTTTTCTTGCCGACCTTATATTGATACTGTTTCTCCCAGCCATCGGCTTGTGCCGCTTTGAACTCGGCAGCGGTGAACCCTCGTTCCTCATCATCCCGGACGCAGAGATATTCTTTTTCTGTCTTGTACTGCCACTTACCCTGTTCATCCAACGGGCGCACCGTCAGCATGATATGGGCATGGGGATTGTGGCCGTCTGTATTGTGGATCGCCACATCGGCGCACATGCCCTCTACTACAAAATTGTTTTGGATATATTCCGTCAGCAGTGCTATCCATTGATCTTTCCCAAGTTCAATGGGCAGCGCCACCACGAACTCTCTTGCCAGTCTGCTGTCTTTGGTTTTCTCATTCGCTTCTACCGCATTCCATAGCACGGCCCGGTCAGACCATTCCTGCGGCGCAAATTCCGGCAGGAATACCGCTTGCCAGACAAGTCCGGATTTCCGGGTGTAGTCGTGCTGGATGCCGTCGTAGTCATTGAGAATTTGGGAGCAGCTCATATAGGCCGCAGCAGCCACGGCGGATCGTCCTGCGCCCCGGCTGATGACTTTGGCTTCCAAATGATAGATTGCCATTTTTTGTACCAATCCTTTCGTAAAGTTTCTGTTTCTCTTTGTGAAAGAGAAAATGACTATCAGCAATACTGATAGTCATAGCCGCAGACAAAGCTGCCGGTGGCAGGTTTGTGCGGGCAGTTGGTGGAATAGCGTCGGTTGAAGCGACGGTATTCTGTGAGCGTTTACCGCACACCAACTGCGTGGACAATGACAGCAGATCCGCTTAAGATGTGGCATTGTCCATCAGGCTTCCGCAGAAGCCGCATCCCCCTCGGAGAGCGCACGATTTCCAACGGAAATACCACCGCCCCACCAGGGTGGTGAGTAAGTGCGCCCTTCGGGATAAAAAAGAAGCGCCCCGGTTTCCCAGAGCGCATAAAATCATCGTACTGCTTTGAATGCTTCCCATAAAAATTCCTCCAACTGTTCCAATGTCATCCGGGTCGTCTGCGGTAATGCTTTCTCCAAAATCGCACCCTCCTGGATCAGCCGCCGTGTCCGGGTCTTTCGTTCATTTGCCCGATCTCTGGCCTGTGCTTCCTCCAAGCGGTGCTTTGCTTGAAGTAATTTATTTTCTGTTTCAGTCATAGAAATCCTTTCTGCCGTTTGTGGCATAGATGCAAAAAGCGGCCCGTGATTTCTCACGAGCCGCTATAAAGCATATTCATGTTGTTGCTTCTTCTGGGGTATTCTTCGTTTGAGCTTCCGTCACCTTGGCTGCTTCCCGGCGCTGCTTCTGCCGTTCTCTCTGCCGTCTGCCTTTTTCCCGGTTGTAAGCTCTGCGCTGCTGTTCTTTCTCCATGGCTTCCAGTTCCTCCGGTGTGGGTTCCGGCATGGGAACATCAAATTTGCCGATGAATTTCAGATAGATTTCCACTTCCTGCACACGCTCACCGCTGGATTTGTCCGGAGCATGGACGATGATCTTATCGATGAATTCGTAGATCATAGGCGTAGTCAGCTGCTCAAAGTCTGTGTACTTCTTTGCCAGAGTAAGGAATTGTTCCACACGATCAGAGTCCGCTTCAAAGGTACTGAGCTTTTCTTCATCGGAGGAAATGATGCCCTCTAACTCCGCTTGCTCCCGCTCGTAATCCGCACAGAGAAGTTCAAATCGCTTTTCTGCCAGCTTTCCGGTGGCATAAGATTCGTACAGTTTCTTGATTAGCACATCAAGTTCAGCATAGCGCTTTCTGGCCTTGCTGATTTTTCGCTTCAGTTCCTTGGCAGATTCTTTCTGCTTGACCTCAGATGCTTCCCGTACTTTCTGAATGAATTCTTCCTCGTTGCTGATAGCATAGGTGCTGACCAGCTTAATGGTATCCAGAATCAATGCCCGGACAGCTCGGGTAGAAATATAGTGACTTCTGCATTTTCTATCCGTGTGCTGAGCGGACGATGTGTAGCTGGCACAATCGTAATTATCATAAGGGTACAGACCGGTGATAGGATCAATCTCATATCGCTTGGTATGCGCCTGATGCATACCCTTGTGGTTGTACATTTTTGCGCCGCAGTCGGCACAGTACATCAGCCCGGTCAAGGGATTGGCGATACCGGTGGAATCGGTACGCTTTTTTGTCTGCTTTGCTTTTTGAGCCAGCTTCCAGGTTCCCTCATCGACGATGGCTTCGTGGGTATTCTCAAAGATCAGCCATTCTTCCGGTGGACGCTGAATGAACCGCTTGTCCTTATAGGATTCCTTGTAATTGCGGAAGTTGACCGTGTGGCCCATATATTCCGGTTTTGCAAGCATATCCCGAACTGTACTGCCACGCCAGTCATAGGGTCTGGACATATCGGCATCATTCTTCCGTGTACCTTGGCCCCTTTTGGCAAGATACACTGAAGGTCGTTCCACCTTATCCTCCCGGAGAATTCTGGCAATAGCATCGTAGCCATGTCCGTGAATGCTGAGTTGGAATATCCGCTTCACAACTGCCGCCGCTTCTTCATCGATAATCCAGTGGAAATGATCCTCCGGGTCTTTCTTGTATCCGTAGATGGCATGGTTGGTGGTAGGTTTACCGGATTTTCCCCGTGCCTGGATCGCTGCGATCTGCTTGCGGCTGCAATCTCTCAAATACCATTCGTTCATGATATTCAGAAACGGTGCAAACTCGCTGGTACTCTTATCAAGGCTGTCCACGCCGTTGCTGATAGCAATAAAACGGACACCCTTTTCTCGAAACAGCACTTCCGTGTAAAAGCCGGTCTGCAAATAATCTCTGCCAATTCGGGACATATCCTTCACCAGCACAGTGCCGACCTTACCAGCTTCAATATCTGCCAGCAGCTTTTTCCAACTGGGTCGGTCAAAGTTGCCACCGGAGTAACCATCATCCGTATAATGGACACAGTTTTTGAAGCCGTGCTGGGCGGCATATTCCTCCAACATTTTTTTCTGATTGATGATGGAGTTGCTGTCGCCCGCCAATTCGTCATCACGGGAGAGCCGCTCATATAAAGCGGTGTCCTTTTCATTTACTTCCGTCTGCCTGTTGCTCATAAGAAAGCTCCTTTCAGGCTGGACGGCTCATTTGTGGCACCTCCATTGTACCACATTCCGAGCCGTTTGTGTCAGCCTCATTGCAAATAATTCGTAAAATTTTATCTTCCAGGGTTTCCTGTTCGGTATCGCTGAAATATACCTTCACCTTGTAGGTGGTTGTTCCGATTCGTCGGGTCATATAGCGAAAATCGTTATTCGCTTCTTCGTTGGTCATAGGCAAATATATCCTCCTGTTGTGAGATCCAAATTCATATTCCGTAATCATTCATTTTGCTGCCCTTGTAACGGGCATAAGGGCAAAATCCGTGTCTTGAGTACAAATACACCAGAGATATGAAAACAGCCCCGAAAAGTCATTGCGCTGCAATGCTTTTTCGGGGCATAATCGTTACATATCCATCTTCTTTTTCCGGTGCTTTCGTACCCTGGCTGCTGTCTGCTCCCGGCTGGCTGCATCAGCACAATTTTTGGAGCAGTACACCTTGCGCCCATCAACCGGAAAAGGCTTTCCGCAATACTTGCAGCGCTTGGTGGGCAGCGGCTGAAAGGCGGCAGACAGTTCCGGATCGTTGGGCAGAACGGACTCCCGGAAGTAGCTGCACATGGCACTGTGGGTGTAGCAGATGTTCAGCATCGGACACTCACAGTCCAGCGGCAGGCATCCGTATTCCTTGTCGTAGTTGGCACACTTGGCTGTGACCAGCTTTCTGATGGAGCGGATTTCCTTCGGGGTCAGTTCTCTCTGGGGTTTCATCATAGGCATTTCCTCCTTTCTGTAAGATAGAAGTAATCTGAAAACTGCGTTTTCAGATTACTTCCTCACTTATAGGAGAAAAAGGGTATGTAAAACGGAACTGTTTTGAAAATTTATTTTCGAATTTTACAGAATATTCTTCAAAATATTCTGCGATATGCTAAAATGAACAACAGAAGGGTGGTGAAGTCATGGCAAACGAATTTGACGAGTATGAAGAAATCGAAGCTGCGGAAGATACGGCATGGAAGCCGGAGCATGACTTCACTACATTCACAGAGGAAGCAGAGTCCTCCGATGCCATTCCCTTTGATGAAGATCTGGGTGCCGCCCTGGATGAGGAATTTGAAACGGTGCTGGAAAGTCAGTTGGAGCAAGACGAAGATCCCACTGGTTTCGATGATGATATACCGGAGGATGAAGATGATCCGGATGCACCCATTGGCCTTGATACCTTGCGGCAGCAGATCGACGAGTTTGCTGTGGAGCGATTGAGCAAGGCTGCCCGGAAAGATACTGACTTTGATGTGGTGATCGGTGAGATGGACAGGCTTGACCGGAACCGGGAGCGCAGAGAGCGGTATCACGAAGTTCTCCGTGGCGATGTGCCTTTGGAATATAAGAAAAAGACCTATGACGGCCTTGTATTCCCGGAGTGGATGTGTTCACCGGAACACCGGCTTCTGACAAGAGGACAGTTCCTGGACATTCTCTTTGACTGTCCCTACGAAATGCACGAATTGACAGCGGACAGTTTTCTGTCCAGCCTTGTGAAGAATCTCAAGATGGAACACAAAGAGGTTCTATATTTCCTTTCTCTGCGGCTTTACAGTGCAAGTAAACTGGCTGAACTTCGTGGGCAGTCTGACCGGAATATCCGAAAGGTACGAGATACATACACACGGAAATTACAGAGGAAACTCTATGACCATCTGAAGAACAAAGCAGAAGGAACACTTTCTCTGCGGGAACGAGAATTTATATCCTTGTATGAAACGGCCTTGGCGCAGAAGGGAAAAACTGCTGCCAGAGTCAAGAAAGAAAACAAGTCCCCAAGACGCAAAAAAGCCACCCTTGACGGTAGCAAGGATGACTGATAAGATAGTAATATAAAATTGCAATTTACGGATTACACAGTGAGGTGTTCCATGAAGAATCTGTTTGAACGGGCAAGCTCCTATTGGGTACGCTATGACCGATATGAATTGAAGGAAGGAAAGAATGGAGTCCAGTATGTAACCGCAGCACCGGATGCAAAGCCAGAGGTATACAATCCTTTAGAGAATCCGGAGCGGTTGGTGCTGGATGCGCTGAATGTGGGTCTGCTTTCCATGGGCAGAAAGTCCGAAAAAGTGATCCGCCAGGGTGTCATGGATTTCGTGCATAAGTACGGTCTGTTGGGCCTGATGACCGCTCTGCCCACCACACCCCAGTTCATGGAATACGAAGCGGTGTATCTTCCCAAGAACCAGTGTATCCGGGAAGATACCATGCCCACCGAAAAGTATCTGGAACTGTTCTATCCCTTTGATAAGCTGGATCTTGTGAAAAAAGGCATTGAATCCAGTTGGAATATCAATGAGGACAGAACCATGCAGTCATTGGCACTGACATTCTCGGAGCAGCCGA
>JAFOBK010000297.1 GCA_017381835.1 Oscillospiraceae bacterium
ACCCCAGCCGTTTTCATGAGGATCGATTTTGTTCTTGATGCCGTCCAGGCCAGCCATCAGGATGGCAGCGTAGCAGAAGTAGGGGTTGCAGGTGGCATCGGGGTTACGCAGCTCGAAGCGGCGCAGCTCGGGGGACTTGGCATATGCGGGGATGCGGATGACAGCGCTGCGGTTGGAGGTAGCGTAACCGACGGTGACGGGAGCCTCGAAACCGGGAACTAGACGCTTGAAGGAGTTGGTGCTGGGGTTGGTCAGTGCGCACAGAGAAGCGATGTGCTTCAGCAGGCCGCCCATGAACCAGTGCGCTTCCTTGCTCAGGTGTGCATAGCCCTCATCGTCGGCAAAGACGGGCTGGCCGTCCTTCAGAAGCAGCATATGCACGTGCATACCGGAGCCTGCCTCGCCGTAGATAGGCTTGGGCATGAAGGTGGCGGACTTGCCGTACTTCAGTGCGGTGTTGTGGATGATATACTTGATCATCATGGTGGCGTCAGCCATGTGAACCACTTCACCCAGCTGAGGCTCGATCTCGAACTGGCCGGATGCGGCAACCTCGGGATGGTGATAGTTGATCTCAATGCCCATGTCATCCATGTGCATGCACATCTCGCTGCGGCACTCATAGGAAATATCAAAGGGCTTGGCGATGTGATAGTTCTTCTGCTTGGGGACAACCACGCCGTGGCCTTCCACATCGGAGTTCCAGTAGGACTGCTTGGCATCCACGCTGGCGCTGATGTGATCGCCGGCAACACCCCAGGTCACATCGTCAAACAGATAGAACTCGAACTCGGGCAGGATCTTCATGGTGTCAGCGATGCCCAGATCCTTCATATACTGCACAGCGGAGCGAATGATATTACGGGGGTACTGGGGCAGGGGACGGTTTTCGGGATGGTCAATGATCATCGCGTTGCCGGTCATGGACAGAGTGGGGATGGAGCAGAAGGGATCGATCACAGCGGTGTCGGGATCGGGAATGAAGACCATGTCGCTCTTTTCCACCACAGCGTAACCATAGTTGGAAGCATCGAAGCCAATGCCGTTCTTCATAGTAGCTTCAGAGAAATTCTTTGCGGGAATGGTGACGTGGCGGTACTGACCGTTGATATCCACCATCTTGAAGTCAACCATCTTAATATCGTTTTCCTGGATCATCGCCAGGATATCTGCTACAGTTTTTGCCATTATTGTCATCTCCTAATAATAGATTCTTTCTTTATTTTATCACCATTTTTCCGCCAGTCAATTCCTCATAGTAAAAAAGAAGGCATCTTTCGATGCCTTCTTGCAAAATTATGCGGTTTCCTGACCGGTTTTGCGGAAGCGGATGATGCCGATGATAGCAGACACGATGGACATGCCTTCGTATACAATGCCGCCGTAAGAATTCAGCAGCACATCGTAGATCATCACCAGGGGGCAGGTGATCAGCAGAGAGTAACGGATATGCTGTGCATTCTTCATGGAAAGCGCCATGGAGTTGATGACCAAAGCACAGACCATCAGCACAGAACGCCAATCCTGCCAGGTGACGAGACCTGCAATCAGCATAATGGCCGCCCAAACGAAGGGCCAGGCAGGGCTGGAGAAGATCTTCTTGTCCCGGTTGGTGTAGACCACATTGCGCAGAATGCCCAGGCCGTTCATGACCGCACCGGAGATGGCGCCGATCAGCAGATAATGCAGACAGAACACACCGCAGGTAATCAGATTGACAATCAGAAGTGCCTTGGGAGATTTCATCTGATAGGTGACAAAACCCAAAATCACAGCGACAACACCCAAAGCCTGGCCAATCAGCATGATCCAGTCGATATTTTCAAACATATTGCAATTCTCCTCTTTTATTCAGTACTAAGTCAGTTTACCATAGTTTTCCGGTGCTGTCAATGGAACAGCCTTTTGGCAGGTATGTATAAGATATATCACAATAATTGTGCATAGTATACAAAAATAGAATGGAAGTTTTGGTTAATTCAACATGGTTTCCTCTTGACTTTTTTTATCAACTCATGCTATACTGACATCACAAGCAAACAAACACTACTCAATAAAAGGAGAAATTGATTATGAAACTTTCCAACATTACCGATGTCCAGAAGTTCACTGCAGCTGTCAACGCATGCCAGGGCGATGTTTACCTGAAGAGCGTTGAGGGTGACGTTTTCAACCTGAAGTCCTCTCTGTCTCAGTACATTGCAATCGGCCGTCTGCTGGAAGAGTCCGGCGACAACCTGGAGCTGTTTGCTCAGACCCGCGAGGATGAGGCAGTTCTGCTGCAGATGATCGGCCAGCTGGGCGAGTAATTCACTGCAAAATAAAATCCCTTCCGCAAACGCGGAAGGGATTTTTTTATGCGTTGAATACGTAAGCGTCCAAGCGGTTAAAGGCTTCGATGACCCGGCTTAAAGGAAGCGCCAGGTTGATACGGATGTGAGTCTGGCCATGGAATGCGCGGCCATCCTGCCACACAACACCCACGTCCCAGCCTGCCTTCAAGAGCTCGTCCATGGTCTTGTTGTGCTTCTCCAGCCAATCCTTGCAATCGATAAACAGCATGTAGGTGCCCTGGGGCTTGCAGACAGTCACACCCTCAAAGCGCTGTGCGATATATTCACAAGCATAGTCCACATTGTCGGTGATCACCTGGCACAGCTCCTTGGCCCATTCATAACCTTCCGGCTCATAGGCACCTAAGAGTGCGTACATGGACATCACATTCATAGAGTTATAGTGGCACAGAGAGCTTTCTTTCTCCAGGCGATCCCGGAGCCAGTTGTTGTAAACAATGTGATAGCTGCCCACAAGACCTGCCAGATTGAAGGTCTTGGAGGGAGCGTACATAGCCATGGTGCGCTGCTTGGCATCTTCGCTGACGGACTGGGTGGGGATGTGCTTGTGACCCTGGAGAATAATGTCGCTCCAGATTTCATCGGAGATGACGAACACATCGTGCTTTTTGTAAAGCTCCATAGCTTGCTCAATTTCCCAGCGCTCCCATACACGGCCGGTGGGGTTGTGGGGAGAGCAGAAAATGGCAGCGTGGATCTTATTCTCCACGATCTTCTTCTCCATGTCTGCAAAGTCCATGCGCCAGATGCCCTCCTCGTCCTTTACCAGGGGAGAGTGGACAATGTCATAACCGTAGTTACCCAAAGATATGGTAAAGCCTACATAGGTAGGGGAGTGGACGAGAACTTTGTCACCCTTGGAGCAGATTACGCCCAAAGCGCTGACAACACCGCCCAGGACACCGTTTTCATAGCCGATGTGCTTGGGTTCCAGGCCCTCTACACCGTTGTGGTCTTCCTGCCATTTGATGATTTTTGCGTAGTACTCGTCACGGGGTGCAAAATAACCGAAGGTAGGCTCGCTGGCACGCTTGATCATAGCCTCCTGGATGGTGGGAACCACGGGGAAGTTCATATCGGCAATCCACATGGGGATTACATCAAAACCATCCTTGGGGGCAGGATAAGCGCCGCCGTCCTTTACCAGGTCAACGGCAATGGCATCTTTACCTTTCCGGTCTAAGATAGAAGTAAAATCGTATTTCATAGGAAAGCTCCTTACATTATGTATTTCTTTCATTATACAATGCTTTTGAAAAATCGCAAGAACCGGATTGCGGGATAGACACATTTCTGCTACAATAAATAAAAAAGAAAAAGGATGGACGATTATGGAAAAACGTGTCAGTGAATCCAGAACAGAACAGGTGCAGATCCTGACTCAGGCAGAACTGAACGGCTATGGCCGTCTGTTCGGCGGCAAACTGATGGAATGGATCGATATTGTGGCAGCGGTCACAGCCCGGCGGCATTGCGGAATGAATGTTACCACTGCCATGGTGGATTCTTTGGAGTTTGGCGCTCCTGCTTATGCCAATGACACCATTGTGCTGGTGGGCACGGTGGTGTATACCGGTACTACCTCTATGGAGGTCTGCGTCAAAACCTATATTGAAAAACTGAACGGAGAACGGAAACTGATCAACCGGGCATCCCTTATCATGGTTGCGCTGGATGAGAATGAAAAACCTGCCCGGATTCCTCAGCTGTTGTGTGAAACTGAGGAAGAGGAGAATGAATTCCTGCAGGCCTGCCACCGGGCACAGATGCGGAAGAAGAGAAGATCCAGCGTTCATTAACGATTGATAGGAAATGAGAAACCAAATGAAAAAACTGCTCTCTTCCATCATGATAATAGGGCTGCTTACCTATGTGCTGATTTCAACAGAGGATAGGTTAACCCGTATTGTTGTGGTGCCGTTTTTGACCTTCGGTTTGGCTTACTTTCTGCAGCATGTGTTTCGGCTGCTGAACAAGCAGAAAATGGCAGCGGTCATGGGTAAGGTATATGTGATTGCCTTTGCTGTTTATTGGTTTGGCTTTTTAATCGTGTGGGATTATCTCAGCCTTGTGCGTAAAAATTATGTGTCGTTTCTGGTTTCTCTGCTGCTCTGGGTTGGCGGTGGTTGGATCATCTATAGAAAGCTGAAAAGAAAACAGTAAATAAAAAACCTCCGTACTTTTGTACGGAGGTTTTTGCGGTTAGTTACACATTAAACAGGAAGTTGACGATGTCGCCGTCCTTCATGATGTATTCCTTGCCTTCGCTGCGCACGAGACCCTTTGCCTTAGCGGCAGCCATGGTGCCCATAGCCTTCATATCTTCGAAAGCGATAACTTCGGCACGGATGAAGCCGCGCTCGAAGTCAGTGTGGATCTTGCCGGCAGCCTGGGGAGCCTTGGTGCCCTTCTTGATGGTCCAGGCACGGCACTCGTCAGAACCTGCGGTCAGGAAGGAGATGAGACCCAGCAGAGCGTAGCTGGACTTAATCAGGCGATCCAGACCGGATTCAGCCACACCCAGTTCTTCCATGAACATGGCCTTCTCGTCGGGATCATCCAGCTCGGCAATATCTGCCTCCAGCTTGGCGCAGATGGGCAGAAGTTCGCTGCCTTCTTCCTCAGCCAGTGCCTTAACCTTCATGTAGTGGCGGTTGGATTCGGGCTCGTTGATCTCGTTCTCTGCCAGGTTTGCCACATAAATGGTCTTCTTCAGAGTCAGCAGATCGGAGGTGCCGATAAGAGCCAGATCTTCCTTGTCATCGGTGTAGGTGCGAGCCAGCTTGCCCTCGTTCAGATGCTCCAGCAGGCCGGAGAATACTTCTACCTCACGGGCAAACTTCTTGTCGCCGCCCTTCATAGCCTTCTGTGCCTTGTCAATGCGGCGCTCCACCATTTCCATATCGGCCATCACCAGCTCCAGGTTGATGATCTCAATGTCACGCAGGGGATCGGTGTCACCTTCTACGTGGGTAACATTGCTGTCTTCGAAGCAGCGAACCACATGGACGATGGCGTCGGTGGTGCGGATGTTGGAGAGGAACTTGTTGCCCAGGCCTTCGCCCTTGGATGCGCCCTTCACAAGGCCTGCGATGTCAACAAACTCGATGACAGCAGGGGTAACCTTCTTGGGCTTGTGCAGATCAGCCAGCCAGTCGATACGCTCATCGGGCACGCTAACCACACCCACATTGGGGTCGATGGTGCAGAATGCGTAGTTGTCCGCGGGGACACCTGCGTTAGTGATTGCGTTAAACAGAGTGGACTTGCCAACGTTGGGAAGTCCTACGATACCTAACTTCATATATGATCTCCTTAAAACGAGTTATTTACTTAACCAATTCAATTTACCATAAAATATCAAAATTTGCAACTGATAAATCCTTGAGTTTAGGTGAATCATCGTATATATTATACTCAAAATCATGAAATTAGAGGTAACAGAATGCAGCGCAGACTGAAAATGGAAACAACAACCATGGTTTTACACCTGCTGGCCATGGCCTTTATGCTGTGTGATCACCTGTGGGGCACCGTTGTTCCGGGCAATGACTGGCTGACCTGCATCGGCCGTATTGCGTTTCCAATTTTTGCGTTTTTGATCGTAGAAGGGTATTTTCACACCAAAAATCTAAAAAAATATATTGGAAGAATGCTGCTGTTTGCGGTTCTGTCGGAGATTCCCTTTAATCTTGCCATGGGCAGCCATCTATTCTATCCCATTCATCAGAATGTCCTTTGGAGCTTTTTAATTTCCCTGGGGTTGATCCACTGGAATGAAAAGGTTAAAGAGAAAAAATTATGGCTGCGGTGCCTTACCGCTTGCGCTACGCTCCTGATTGGCACGGCTGCAGGCCTGGTGACCATGGTGGATTACTACCATGCGGGCATCTTGACTGTTTTGACATTCTATTTCTTCCGCGGGAAAAAATGGTGGTGTTATGTGGGGCAGCTCCTTTGCCTGTGGTATATCAATGTGGAAATGCTGGGGGGATTCGGCTATGAGGTGCAGTTGTTTGGACAAACCCGTTTCCTTATGCGCCAGGGATTTGCGTTGCTGGCGCTGATTCCCATTTGGCTTTACCGGGGAAAGCAAGGCTATCACAGTAAATGGCTGCAGTATGCGTATTATGGGTTTTACCCGGCGCATCTGCTGGTTTTGGGCATCATCAAAATGTTATAATCACAGAAAAAAGGAGTGTTGTAAAATGATACAACACTCCTTCTTTTATGGAATTTTCTACATCCTGCGGATGTAGGGGCGGCCATTGACCGCCCGCGGGCGATTAATAATCGCCCCTACGGATCTAAATATAGAAATTGCGTATTTTGCAACACGCCTTTTTATATATCATTTCTTTCTTGCGTAGATCTTAGCCAGGCCGCCCTCGCTGGTTTCACGGAAACGGTGGTTCAGATTGATGCCGGTCTCGTGCATGGCACGGCAGACCATATCATAGCTGATGTTACGGGAACCGGTGAGGAAATAGCTCAAATTGCAGGCATTCATAGCCCGCATGGCAGCTACCGCATTTCTCTCAATGCAGGGAATCTGCACCAGACCGCAGATGGGGTCGCAGGTCAGACCCAAATGGTGTTCCATCGCCACTTCTGCGGCATATTCCACCTGATCCAGGTTCTGATTGTAAAGCTCGGCCAAAGCAGCTGCAGCCATGGAGCAGGCAGTGCCGATTTCTGCCTGGCAGCCGGCTTCTGCACCGGAGATAGAGGCGTTGCGCTTGGTGAGATTGCCGATGATACCGGCGGTGGCAAGTCCCCGGATGATCTGCTCGTCGGTGAAACCCTTGGTGTCCTGGGCATATTTGAGAACTGCGGGCAGTACACCGCAGGCACCGCAGGTAGGCGCGGTGACGATGGTACCGTTGTCGGCATTCTGCTCGGCAACTGCGTAGGCATAGGATGCCACCTGCTGGAACTCAATCATGGCAGGTGCCATGCCGGTAGTATCCTGCTCATAAAGGTATTTGGCTTTGCGCTGTACATTGAGACCGCCGGGGAGGACACCCTCCTTGGAAAGACCTTCGGAAATGGCATTTTTCATAACCTGCCACACTTCCATCAGAAAATCCCAAATCTCTTCACCTTCGTTGAGCTCCACAAAGTCGCTGAGCTTATCGATGTAGCGCCACTTGCAGAAGTCTGCGATCTCTGCGAAAGAATGCTCCGGATAAACCTCAGGAGAATCCATATGGCTCTGACCGGGGAAGCGGATGTCACCGCCGCCAACAGACTCCACCCGTACCGTTCCGATTTCCTTGCCCTCTTTCAGCGCAAAGAAATCCATGGTATTGGGGTGATAGCCTTCGGGAGATTCTTTGGAGAAGACAATCTCAGTGGGCAGGGGAGAGAGAACCTCACGGATGACCCGGTCAGTACCGTGGCCCACACCGGTCTTGCTTAAAGAACCGTATAATACCACACGGAATGCATCTGCATCCGGATGCTTTTCTTTGAAGAATTTTGCTGCCCGCTCCGGACCCATAGTATGGGAAGAAGAGGGGCCTTTGCCGATTTTATATATTTCACGGATGGATTTCATGGAAAAACCTCCAAAATTGATCTATTAGGCATTATAGCAAAACTCTTCGGCAATTACAATGTACCAAAAGAAATTATTCTGCCCGGTGTAGCGCTTCCAGGCTTAGTTCTCCTGCCAGCTTAAACAGCGCGTCACTGAGTACCTGCTCCAAAGGATATCCGATAGCTTCTGCCACACGCTGGTAAAAGGCGACCACGGAGGGCGCCAACAGAATGGTCACAGGGATCATAAAAATCCTCCTATAAAAAGTTAAATCATCCTATGTAAACTCTTGACAGATGTGCTACAATGTAAAGTACGAAAAACTCGTGAGAGAGGTAATTTACTATGGCAAAAGAAAAGAAAGTTACAGAAATCACCGATATGGAGGTAGACTTTGCACAGTGGTTTACCGATGTGTGCAAGAAGGCTCAGCTGATTGACTACTCTTCCATCAAGGGTGTATTTATTTACCGTCCCTATGGCTATGCCATTTGGGAGAATATCCAGCACATCATGGATAAGGAATTCAAGAAGCAGGGTGTTGAAAATGTGTACATGCCTCTGCTGATTCCCGAATCCCTGCTGCAGAAGGAAAAGGACCATGTTGAGGGCTTTGCTCCCGAGTGCGCATGGGTCACCCTGGGTGGCGGCGAGCGCCTGGAGGAGAAGTACGCAATTCGTCCCACTTCCGAGACTCTGTTCTGCGAGCATTTTGCAAATGTGCTGCAGACCCATCGCCAGCTGCCCATGAAGTACAACCAGTGGTGCTCCGTTTTGCGCTGGGAAAAGACTTCCCGTCCTTTCCTGCGTCACCGTGAGTTCCTGTGGCAGGAGGGTCACACCATCCATGCTACCGCCGAGGAGGCAAAGGACTTCACCGAGACCATGCTGAATGTCTACGCTGACTTCTGCGAGAATGTACTGGCTATGCCCGTTACCCGCGGCCAGAAGACCGAGAAGGAAAAGTTCAACGGTGCAGAAGCTACCTACACCATCGAGTGCATGATGCATGACCGCAAGGCCCTGCAGGCCGGTACCTCCCACTACTTTGGCGACGGCTTCGCCAAGGCCTTCGGCATCGAGTTCACCGACAAGAACAATCAGAAGGTCAACCCCCATGAGACTTCCGGGGGCGTTTCCACCCGTCTGATCGGCGGCATCATCATGACCCACGGCGATAATAACGGTCTGGTTCTGCCCCCCAAGGTTGCTCCCGTGCAGGTTGTGGTTCTGCCCATCGCCCAGCATAAGCCCGGCGTTCTGGAAGGTGCCGCTGCACTGAAGGATCGTCTGGTTGCTGCAGGCCTGCGTGTTAAGATGGACGACTCCGACAAGTCCATGGGCTGGAAGTGCGCTCAGTACGAAATGAAGGGCGTGCCTCTGCGTGTGGAGTGCGGTCCCCGTGATCTGGAGAACGGCCAGTGCGTCATCGTCCGCCGGACCGACCGGGAGAAGGTCGTGGTCAAGCTGGAGGACCTGGAAACTGCCATCGCCGAGCAGCTGGAGATTGTCCACAAGGGCATGTTCGAGCGTGC
>JAFOBK010000298.1 GCA_017381835.1 Oscillospiraceae bacterium
CGAGTGCGCCAAGGAAGGCCTGCTGATGGCATATGAAGCCACCAATGTAGCTGATCTGGCCGGCGATATGTACCGTGACGCCGACGGCTACTGGTACGGCATCTACAAGGGCATCCTGGGCTTCATGGTCAACCGTGACGAGCTGGACCGTATGGGCATCGCTGTTCCTCAGGACTGGGCCGATCTGACCAAGCCCGAGTACGAAGGCCTGGTTTGGCTGTCCAACTATAACACTGCCGGTACTGCAAAGCTGGTCATCAACACCATGATCCAGAAGTACGGCCATGATGAAGGCATCCAGTACCTGGTTGACCTGGACAAGAACGTCCATGTTTACACCAAGTCCGGCTCCGGTCCTTCCAAGAACGTTGGTACCGGTGAATGTGTCGTCGGTATCGGCTTCCTGCATGACGGCATCACCCAGATCGTTGACAACGGCTACGGCAACATTGAACTGGTTATCCCTTCCTCCGGCACTTCCTATGAGATCGGCGCTACCGCCATCTTCAAGGGTGCAAAGCATCCCAACGCTGCTAAGCTGTGGATCGAGTTCGCACTGAGCCCCGACTGTGTCAACCTGGCTCAGGACAATGGTTCTTACCAGTTCCTGGTCATCGACAACGCAACTCAGCCTGCTGTGGCTACTGAGTTCGGCCTGGATCCCGAGAACGTCATGGACTATGACTTCGAAGACGCTAAGAACAACATCAAGACCTACATTGAAGAGGTCATGACTGCTCTGGGCGGCGGCGACGATCGTTTCAAGACCGAGTAAGTTCTTAAATTACATAACCCACGAAACGGGGGATGGAGGATCGCCTCCATCCCCCGCCTTTTTCTGTTCCCGAAAGGAGGAATCTGCCGATGGCAACACGCCAGAGCGCGGCACTGGACCGCAAAAAATTGCTGGCTGACCCCATTATGGTCACCACCATCGTGGTTCTCATTACATTTCTGACATTGTTTATTTTATATCCTCTAGCAGTACTGCTGGTGGACAGCGTTTACGGCAAGGAAACAGGCCTGACGATGGATATCTTCAAGCGGATCTTTGCTATGAAATCTTTCCGGACCGCTATCACCAACACGTTGAAAGTTGGTTTTGCGGTGGGCATTTTCTCCACCATTCTGGGCCTCCTGTTCGCCTATGTGGAGGTTTATGTGAAGGTTCACAGTAAGTTTATGGGAGGCCTTTTTCAGGTCGTCTCCATGCTGCCTGTTGTTTCTCCACCTTTTGTGCTTTCCTTATCCATGATCATGCTATTCGGCAAGGCGGGTATCATCACCCGGTATCTGCTGAAGATCTATGACAACAGCGTCTACGGCTTCTGGGGCATCACCATTGTCCAGACCCTGACCTTTTTCCCGGTTTGCTACATGATGCTAAAGGGCCTGCTGAAAAACATCGATCCTTCTCTGGAAGAGGCAGCCCGGGACATGGGCGCTTCCCGATTCCGTGTTTTCGCGGATGTGACCTGGCCTCTGATCCTGCCGGGTTTGGGTAATGCCTTCCTGGTGACCTTCATTGAGTCCATTGCGGACTTTGCCAACCCCATGATTATCGGCGGTTCTTATGATACTCTGGCTACCACCATTTATCTGCAGATTACCGGCGCTTATGACAAGGAAGGCGCAGCTGCCATGGCAGTGGTGCTGCTGACCATCACTCTGGCCATGTATCTGGTGCAGAAATACATTCTGGAAGCCAAAACAGCAGCGACCCTCACCGGCAAGGCATCCCGTGCCAGAATGCTGATTGAGGACAAATCTGTGACCGTTCCTCTGACCATTGTGTGTTCTCTGATTGCGTTGTTCGTCATTATGATGTACATCTGTGTTCCCTTTGGTGCGCTGTTCAATACTTGGGGTTATGATTTTAGCCTGACCACCAAATGGTTTGTGCGTGTCTTTGAGAAATACAAGGGCTTTAAGGCTTTCCGGGATTCCTTCCTGCTGTCTCTGGCCTCTGCGCCGATCACGGCCCTGCTGAGTATGATCATCTCTTACCTGGTGGTTAAGCGGAAATTCAAGGCCAAGGGCTTTATTGAGTTCGTTTCCATGCTGGCTATGGCAGTTCCCGGAACGGTTCTGGGCATCGGCTATATCCGTGGCTTCGTCAACGGTGTCTTTGGCACCGGATTCCTGTCCGGTATTTATGGCAGCGCAGCCATTCTGATCATTGTCTTTGTGGTCAGATCTCTGCCTACTGGTACCCGAAGCGGTATTTCCGCCCTGCGGCAGATCGATAAGAGCATTGAAGAATCCGCCTACGATATGGGTGCCGACAGCTTCCGGGTATTCATGACTGTGACGTTGCCGCTGATCAAGGATTCGTTCCTGAGTGGTCTTGTGACTGCATTTGTCCGCAGCATTACCGCTATTTCTGCAATCATTCTGCTGGTAACTCCTCAGTTCCTGCTGATCACAGTTCAGATCAATGAGTTTGCGGAAAAGGGTTCTTACGGTATTGCCTGCGCATTTGCTACTATTCTCATCGTCATCACCTATGGTTCGGTGCTGCTGATGAATCTGTTTATCAAGTATTTCGGAACCAGCCGGAAACTGAAGGAGGTCGACTGATATGGCTAAAGAGAAAAAAGGAGTCATTCTGGAACATATTTCCAAAATTTACCAGGATCCCAAAACAGGAAAAGATTTTTACGCGGTAAAGGATACCTCTCTGGAGATCACCCCCGGTTCTTTCGTAACTTTGCTGGGTCCCTCCGGCTGCGGTAAGACCACAACACTGCGTATGATCGCAGGCTTTGAAAGTCCTGATGAAGGTGAAATTTATCTGGGCGGCGAGCCGATAAACGCACTGACTCCCAACAAACGCGATACGGCTATGGTCTTCCAGAGCTACGCACTGCTGCCCCACTACAACATTTTTGACAATGTTGCCTATGGCCTGAAGCTGCGGAAAATGGATAAGGCCACCATAAAGGAGAAGGTTACCAGAATTCTGAAATTGGTTGGCCTGGAAGGCATGGAATCCCGCATGACAAACCAGCTTTCCGGCGGCCAGCAGCAGCGTGTTGCTCTGGCAAGAGCACTGGTTCTGGAACCCGGTGTGCTGCTGTTTGACGAGCCTCTGTCCAATCTGGATGCCAAGCTCCGTGTTACCATGCGTACCGAGATCCGCCGGATCCAGCAGGAGGCCGGTATCACCGCTATCTATGTTACCCACGATCAGTCTGAAGCCATGGCTCTTTCTGATCAGATCATCATTATGGAAAAAGGTGTTGTGGCGCAGATCGGTTCTCCCCAGGAGATTTACTACCATCCCGCCAGTGAATTCGTTGCCGACTTCATCGGAGAAGCAAACTTCCTGAAGGGCAATCTCTCTGCAAAGGATGGCAATGGCGGTATCGTCACCGTGGAAGGCCATAAGGTCCCTGTGGTAGGCGTTTCTGAACTGCCGGAGGGCAAGGAGTGCACTCTGGTTCTTCGTCCCGAATCCGCTGTCCTGGCAGACAGTGGTGTTCTGCCCTGTAAGGTCATCGTGTCCTGCTTCATGGGCTCTTACCAGAACTACCATGTGATGGTGGGTGATACCCTGATAAAGATCACGGACTATAATCCCAGAAATAAGAAAATCTATGCTGTCGGCGATACGGCATGGGTTGCCTTTGAGAAAGAAAATATCCATGTTCTGTAAGTTGTAATCAATAAAGTAACTGAGCCAGCTCCCGGAGCTGGCTCAGTTCGTTGTAAAAAATGAATCGAAATGTGATGATATCGAAAAGTTGCTACATACAGGGAGTAAGTAACAGCTAGACTGTGACCGCTGTTATGTACGCAACCTTTTGCACATATCCCGCAGAAACCCGACTGATTCTCTCAAATTTCTTAGTTCGTCCGGGACAAACATTCTTTACCATCTGCCCTCCGACGGAGCCTGCCTCACGGGAGGTCAGGTGACCATTGTAGCCATTGGTCAGGTTGACGCCCACTTCCTGGGCTGCCTGCATCTTGAAACGGTCCATAGCCTCACGGGCCTGAGGAATATTGATCTGATTGTTGTTGGAATTGCTCATATTCATTCTCTCCTTTTGGTCATTTCCGGAAAGCAGACGCTTTCCGGTTTGGAGCGCATCTTTTCTTTCCGTAGGCATAGTTTGGCCA
>JAFOBK010000299.1 GCA_017381835.1 Oscillospiraceae bacterium
GAATCTCCTTGGCAGCGCCGGAGATGATACCCTCAGCGATGTCCATCATGTCGTGGAAATCTGCATAAGCCTGGTACAGCTCAACGGAAGTAAACTCAGGATTGTGCTTGGGAGCCATGCCCTCGTTACGGAAGATGCGGCCGATCTCATACACACGGTCCATACCGCCGATGATCAGGCGCTTCAGGGGCAGCTCGGTTGCAATACGCATGTACATATCAATGTCCAGGGTATTGTGATGGGTGATAAAGGGACGGGCAGAAGCGCCGCCGGCGATGGTATTCAGCACGGGGGTCTCTACCTCGATGTAGTTCATATCATCCAGGTACTTGCGCATGTACTTGATGAACTGGGAACGGATGATGAAGTTACGCTTGACTTCGGGATTCACCATCAGATCCACATAGCGCTGACGGAAACGGATCTCCTTATCGGTCAGGCCGTGGTACTTTTCGGGCAGGGGCAGCAGAGACTTAGACAGCAGAACGACTGCCTTTGCGCGGACAGAGATCTCCTCGGTCTTGGTCTTGAAGACCTCGCCCTCAACACCCACGATATCGCCGATGTCATACTTCTTGAAACGGGCATACTCTTCCTCGCCCATTTCATCGATCTTGACGAACAGCTGGATACGGCCGGTGCAGTCCTGCAGATCGCAGAACATAACCTTGCCCTGACCACGCTTGCTCATCAGACGGCCGGCAACCTTCACGATCTTACCTTCATAGCCCTCGTAATCTGCCTTGATGGCAGCAGAGTCAGCATTGAAGTCGTACTTGGTCTGAACAAAGGGGTCACGGCCTTCAGCCTGCAGAGCTGCCAGCTTTTCGCGGCGGATCTGGGACTGCTCGGAAACAGGCAGTTCTGCCTGGGGAACAAACTTTGCCATACTTGAAGCTACGGGGAATCAAAGATTACCTCCATAGCACTCCTTTCAATAGTTTTCTGTTTTAGTTTTCGCGGGTGATCGCAACGATCTTCATGGTGTAGGTGCCCATGGGAGCATTGTAGGTGAAGCTGTCACCCACTGCCTTGCCAACAGCGGCACGGCCAAAGGGAGAGTCGTCAGACAGCTTGCCCTGCATGGGGTTAGCTTCCTGGGAACCGGTGATCTTATAGGTAGCCAGCTTGCCGTTTGCGTCCTCAACGGTGACGGTGCAGCCCAGGCCTACACGGCCGCTGGCAGCGTTCTCATCCTCGATGATAACAGCATGAGCCAGGATATCCTCGATCTCAGCGATACGGCCATAGAGCTTTGCCTGCTCGTTCTTCGCTGCATCGTATTCGGAGTTTTCGGACAAGTCACCGTAGGAGCGAGCTTCTGCGATCATCTCAGCGATCTCACGCTCACGGGTGGTTCTCAGGTAATTCAGTTCCTTTTCCAGGTCAGCCAGACGCAGACTGGTAATCTTAAATTCCTTTGCCATAGTGCAAATTCCTTTCTTGAGAAAAAATTTCGATATCTTATGCCATTATATTAGAAAACCGCTATTTCGTCAAGCATGGTTTTCGATTTTCTCACTTAGATTCTTCCATGAGCGCAGTCACGGCAGCCTGGATCTGAGGATCCTCCTCAACCGCAGCAACCATTGCTGTAAGCTCCACGGGTACATCCGGCTGCAGGCCGCCAGCCTCCGTCAGATTCACCCCGTTGGGAGTAGTATAAGCACCGCTAGACAGCTGCACAGCAGAACCGTCGCCCAGTTCCCAGGTGATCTGATAGTAACCTTTTCCGCAGGTAGGCTCACCCACGGTGATTGCCCAATCATATTCTGAAAGAGCTGCCGCAAAGAACTCTGCCGCGGAGTAGGTATCGCCGTTGATCAGCACCGCCATAGGCAGATCCAGGCAATCGGCATCGGATTCTTCCACATCCTCCACCTCGTTATAGTCTACGCTGCGGAACAAGGGACCTTCCGGCAGCAGATAATCCAGAACATAGACCATCTCATGGACATAACCGCCGGGATTGCTGCGCACATCAAAAATCAGCTTTTCCGCGCCCTGTTCCAGCAGTTTTTCCACTTCGGCTACGGTTTCCTCACCGGCGCTCTCATGGAAGTTGTTGATAATCACATAGCCGATGTCATCCTGCAGCATTCTGCCCTCTGCCACCTTGCTATGAATCACTTTTCGTGTTATTGTCAGCTCCAAACTCTGATCGCCCCGAAGGATTGTCAGAAGCACCTGGGTGTTCTTCTCACCCACAATCAGCGCTTTGCCCTCTGAGAGGGTCAGTTCCCCTAGGAAGGCACCATCCGCGTGGGTTATGATGTCACCTGCCAGCATACCTGCCTCCGCAGCGGGGCCGTCAGGGTTCACAGAGACCACATCAATACCTTTCCCGTCTGCCCGCTGCTGCACCGTTACGCCAATGCCCACATAGGAATTGTTCTGACGCTCCCGATGGGCCGTATATTCCTCTGCGGAAACATAGTAACTCCATCGGTCACCCAGCGCTTCGATCATGGCCTCTGCCGCGGCATCCTGGATTACGGTCTTGTCCGCAGTGCCGATAAAGCGACGTTCGATGATCGCGCTCAAGCGCTCCAACTTGCTATTGGGCAATTTATCCGCCGCCAGCCAGGTGCCGGCAGATGCCAGCACTGCCACCAGCAGATAGGACAGAAATTTTTTCAAAAATTGACCAGGGTTTTGTTTCTTATCCATGGGGATTTACCTCATATAGAGCAGTTCCCACAGCCCCGATATGGGACTGTGGGACAAAAATCAAATAGGAATGTAGTGGGCCGGGTTCACATACACACCATTCTGGCTGATGCCAAAGTGCAGGTGGGGGCCGGTGGAAACGCCGGTAGATCCGCAATAGCCGATAACCTCACCCTGTCTCACATACTGGCCGCCATAGACCACATCGTGGGTCATGTGCATGTAGATGGAACGATAGCCGTCACCATGGTCGATCTGCACATAGTAACCGGAGCTGCTATTGTAAGATGCAGAGGTTACGGTACCGCTGCGGCTGGCATAGATGGGAGTTCCCTCAGGAGCTGCCAGGTCCACGCCCAGGTGGTTGGTGGAAGCGCCGGCTGTGGGTGCGTCACGAGGACCAAAGGGGCTTGTAAAGGCGGTATAGTTAATAGGAACAATCCATCCCTCGGGCTTGGTTTCGTCCTCTTCTTCGTCTTCTTCCTCCGCTTCCTCTTCCGGCTCGGGATCTTCAGATTCCGTGCTCTCCGGCTCAGTGGGCTTTGTGGGCTCCGTCTGGCTGGGAGGCAGAGGCTTTGTGGTGGGAGGTACAGAAGTAGCCAGCCACTCCTGATAGAGAGCATTATCGTACTGATATTCCTTGCTTGCGATGTCCTTCATCAGCTGAGCCTGAGCCGCCTCGGACTCTTCCATCAGCATTTCGAACTCCAAGCCCTGGGCAATCAGCTGATCCAGCAATTTATTTGCTTCTTCACGCTTGACTTCCAGTTCTTCCTGAGTGGCATACAGGGTCTGCTTCACTTCTTCCAGACCCTGCTTTTCTGCCTCCAGGGCATCCTTAGCCGCAGAAACTTCCAGAGCAGCCTGATTCAGCTCCTGCAGGCGGCGATGGTCAGAGGCTGCGATTTCCTGCACCATGTTCACACGGTCCAGAAAATCCGCGAAGCTATTGGCCTGGAACAGAACAGACCAGTAGGACAAAGAGCCCTGTTCTTCCATCGTCTGGATGCGATCCCGGTTCTGCTCCAAAAGATCCGCATATCTGGCTTCCGCTGCCACAAGCTCTTCCTGCTTGTCGGCAATCAGCATGCTGTAGGTAGCGATCTGATTATTGATGTTGGTGATCTGCTGATACAGCAGGAAGATCTCCTGGTCAATAATATTCTTTTCCGCCACCATCCGCTCGATCTCGCTGTTGGTCTCAGAAAGCTGACTTCTCAGTTTATTCAATTCATTGTCAATGACGGCTTTTTGACCCTTCAGCGCATCCAGCTGTCCTTTCAGTTCACTGGAGGTTGCAGCTTCTGCCTTTGTGGGCATAAAGCCAGCCATCAGGCCAATCACCAATGCCAGAACCAGCATGCCGGCCAGTACTGACATATGTAACTTTCTTTTATCCATATTTCTCCTTATTATGCATCCGACATATGGTTACAGATGCAGAGCGGGGTAAACATTAAATTGCGATATAGTTTGCCGGGTTCACATAGCTGCCGTTATAGCTGATGCCAAAGTGCAGATGCGGGCCGGTGGATGCACCGGTGGAACCGCAGTAGCCGATAACCTGTCCCTGATTGACATACTGGCCGGAACTGACCACATAGTGGGTCATGTGCATGTAGATGGAACGGAAACCGTCACCATGATTGATCTGCACATAGTAGCCGGCGCTGCCGTTATAGGAAGCGGTATCCACAACACCGCTGCGGGTTGCATAGATGGGAGTACCGGTGGGTGCGGACAGATCCACACCATAGTGGAACTTCTTGGTTCCGTAGATGGGGTGGATACGCCAGCCGAAGGGGCTGGTAAAATGGGAGTAGTTAATGGGAATCTTCCAGGAAATACCGGCAACATTGTTGGTTCCGGTACCGCCGCCATTAGAGGAGGGGCCTGCAGGCTTGGTCTGGGGAGGCACAGATGTTGCCAGCCATTCCAGATACTTGGCTCTGTCATAGGCATCTTCCGTATCGGCAATTTCCTTCATCAGCTTGGACTGCTCATCCTCGGACTGTTCCATCAGTTCCTCAAATTCCATACCCTTGGCTACCAAATCTGCCAGCAGCTTGTCCGCCTGGGTGCGCTTCTCTTCCAGCTGTGCCTGGGTAACAACCAGCTCCGCTTTGATAACTTCCAGGCCGGCCTTTTCTTCTTCCAAAGATGCCTTAGCCTCGGTTACTTCCTTCGCAGCCTTATCCAGCGCCTCCAAACGGCGCTTATCTGCGGCTGCAATCTCCTGCACCATATTCACACGGTCCAGCAGATCGGAGAAGCTGTTTGCCTCGAATAAAACAGACCAGTAAGAGATCTTGCCCTCTTCTTCCATGGCCTGAATACGCTCTTTGTTTCTCTCGGTCAGCTCCGCAAAATTGCTCTGCGCTGCCACAAGCTGTTCCTGCTTATCGGCAATCAGCAAGCTATAGGTTGCGATCTGGCCGTTGATATTGTTCTCCTGCTGGTAAAGCAGGAAAATCTCCTGATCGATCAGGTTTTTCTGGGCTACCATTTCCATCATATCATCGTTATTCTCGCTGATCTGACCGCTGAGTTTTTCGATCTCCGCGTCAATGGCCGCCTTATCTTCTTCCAGCTTCTCCAGCTGAGCCTTCAGCTCGCTGGAAGTTGCCGCATGGGCAGAGGGAATGAAGCCTGCAATCAGGCCCAGAATCATGACCAGAGCCATGAAACCGGCTAAAATTGAAATTAATAACTTTCTTTTATCCATAATTACACATCCAGGAATTTGCGAATAGATGCCCAGCTACCCAGGATACCGACAAACAGACCGCATGCACCAAAGGTTGCGATCATAGGCAGCAGCAGCTCAGTAAAGGGCACAAAGCTGAACAGATTCAGCGCATCCACTTCATTGATACGGGCAACCAGCGCATCATACATCAGCCATTCCAGGCCAAAAGCAACCGCTGCGCCCATCATACCCAGGGCAAAACCTTCCACCACGAAAGGCAGACGGATGAAGCCGTTGGTAGCACCAACCATCTTCATGATGGCAATTTCGTCCTTACGGTCATACATAGCCAGTTTGACAGTATTGGAGATGATCAGTAAGCTGACCACCAGCAGCACCGCATTGACTGCCAGGGTAATAATCTGCAGAACACTCTGCAGGGTGGTGAAGCCCTCTGCCAGTTCATAAGCAGCAGAGATATCGGCAACACCGGGAATCTGACGAATCTCCTCTTCGGTTTCTTTCATCAAGGTATTGTCAACCAAAACTACCACAAAACGGTGACGCAGGTCTTCTGCCCGGACACCGGAGAAAGCCTCATCACCATCGTGGTCCGCGACGAAATTCTTCAGCGCTTCCTCGCGGGAAACGAAGTTAGACTGATGTACATTGGAGACCCGGTTGATCTTAGTGCCAATGCTTCTGGCTTCTGCATCCGGCAGGTCGCTGTCCACATATACCAGGATCTCATTGGTCTTGTTCAGATCTTCCACCATGATGTTCACATTGTATGTCAGGCAGGAGAAGCTGCCGACGATCAGCAAACATGCCACAGTAACGATCACAGCTGCGAAGGACATAAAGCCATGGCGGAAAATGCCAAGGAAGCCTTCTTTCAGCAAATATCCGATATTATTGCATTTCATACTTGTAATACCCATCCATTCCGTCATGAACCACAACACCTTCGTCAATGGCAATGACTCTCTTTTCAAAGCGGTCCACCAGTTCCTGTGCATGGGTAACCACCAGCACAGTGGTGCCCAGATTATTGATCTCCTGCAGCAGCACCATGATTTCCAGGGCCAGGGCAGGGTCCAGGTTGCCGGTAGGTTCGTCGGCAATGATGGTGGAGGGATTATTCACCAGCGCTCTTGCAATAGCAAGACGCTGCTTTTCGCCGCCGGACAGTTCGTTAGGATGACGGTTTGCCTTGTCATCCATACCAACCAACTCCAGAATATAGGGGATACGCTCTTCGATTTCCTTCTTATGGGCACCCACAGCCCGCATTGCGAAAGCCAGGTTCTCATAGACGGTCTTATTGTTGATCAGGCGGAAATCCTGGAACACAACACCGACAGTACGGCGCAGGTAAGGGATCTCACGCTTGCGGATACGCTCCAGGGAATAGCCGTTCACATGAACGGTTCCGGAAGTGGGCTTCAGCTCACCGGTGATCAGTTTGATAATCGTGGACTTACCGGAACCGGAAGGGCCCACCAAAAAAGCAAACTCGCCGTCTTCGATCTGCATGGTAATGCCCCGCAGAGCCTGTGTATCCGGCGTGTAGCTCTTTACAACATCGGTAAAATCAATCATAAAACATATTACTCCATTATTTGATGTAACCAAATTGTAACACATTGCAAAATTTATGTCAATTAGTTCAGACAGAAAAATGCAAAAAGTTCATGGTCTATTCACATATAAAGGGGATTTTCTATCAGTAATGTTACATTTGCTGCGTTTATACGCTGTATTATTTCTTTCCTAAAACGCAACATTGAGCCGCACAAGTTTTGTGCGGCTCAAAGGGTGATCATCTAATATCCCGGGAAGACAGATACTTGCGTACCATCAGAGCCACCTTGAACACGATCGCATGGTCAAACTGGCGCAGGTCCAGACCGGTCAGTTTCTTGATCTTCTCCAGGCGGTACACCAGAGTGTTACGGTGGACAAACAGCTTACGGGAAGTTTCAGAAACATTCAGGTTGTTCTCAAAGAACTTGTTAATAGTGAAGAGGGTTTCCTGATCCAGAGAATCGATGGAATTCTTCTTAAATACTTCAGACAGGAAGATCTCACACAGAGTAGTGGGCAGCTGATAGATCAGGCGGCCAATACCCAGGTTTTCATAGTTGATGATGCTGCGCTCAGTGTCAAAAACCTTGCCCACATCGATAGCGGTCTGGGCTTCCTTGTAAGCATCGCTGAGTTCACGCAGATGGCCTGCCACGGTACCGATACCGATGACGGTCTTGATGAACAGCTCGTTCTTCAAGGTCTCTTCCATATTGCGGGCAATCCGCTCCAGCTCTTCAGCGGAGGGAACTGCGTTCAGCTGCTTGATAACAGCAACGTCAGTTTCATTGATGCTCAGAACGAAGTCCTGCAGCTTATCAGGGAACAGACCGGACAGCACATCCACGATGGCAACATCGCTGTGACCAACCTGATGAACCAGGAATACAGCTCTGGGTGCATCGGTGGTAAAGTGCAGCTCCTTGGCACGGATATAAATATCACCGGCCAGGATATTATCCATGATAATATTCTTCACAAAGGTGCCGCGGTCATGCTTCTCTTCATAGAAGACCTTGGCATCGTTCAGGGCAATGTAGGCAATATTGCAGAATGCCTTTGCCTGCTCGTCATCTCCGGTGCAGAATACAGCATACTCCAGGAAATTGGTGCTGCTGACCATTGCCCGGAAGGTCTTCTGACCAAAGGTGACGGTGGGTTCTGCGCTGCCAGTGATCTTCAGGATCGCCTCAGGCCAACGCTCGCCCAAGAAAGATGTATCGGTACAGGAAACCACGCAGCCGTCGGCATCAATCACACCGAAAACGCGGTCGCTGGCATCCTTTAATTGTAACATTACGCTCTGGAAAACACTGTTGGACATTATGAGGTCCCCCTTTAGAATGTTGCACAAATACTTATTTCACAAAACTGCCTCATTATTATACTGCTCTTTTGCACATTTTGCAAGTAGCTTTTGACATTTTATTGCAAAATCCACTTGACTTTTTATGTATTTTTACAACCCCATCATAGTTTACTACTCTAAAGCAGGCCTCCTCGCCTGAAAAACCAGCTATTTTCTTCGGCATTATGCCCACAAATTACAGCTGTTCCAACTTTTCCAGTTCTTCTTCTGTGAGTTTCCGCACCTGACCTCTGGGCAAATCTCCCAGGGTCAGAAAGCTCTCCTGCCGCCGCTCCAGATAGACTACATGCATCCGGCGGGAGGCCATCATCCGCCGCACCTGGTGATACTTTCCCTCGCAGACAGTGATGAGGCTCTCTCCCGGGCCAAGGGATTCCAGCTTGGCGCTCAGGCATTTAGTGCCGTCTGCCAGTTCCAAACCTTCGGCAAAGGCTTTCACATCCGCCTCCCCGGCAGTACCTTCATGGCGGGCATAATAGATCTTCGGCACTTCCTTTTTGGGGCTGATAAGCCGGTGGAGCAGGTCACCGTCATTGGTAAACAGCAGCAGACCTTCGGTTGCCTTGTCCAAACGACCCACAGGTTTCAAATCCAAATGCTGCATTTCCTTGGGCAGCAGTTCCATAACCGTCCGCTCTTTGGCATCCTCTGTAGCTGTTACAAAGCCTTCCGGCTTATTGAGCATAACTACCATCCGGCCGGTCTTGCCCAGCCGTTCGCCCCGCAGGCAGATCACCTGGGTGTTCGGATCCACTTTCCGACCGTTATCTTTCTCCGGCACACCGTCCACAGTGACCGCACCGGATTTCAGCAGCACTTTAACCTGGCTGCGGGTACCGACACCGCAGTCGCAGAGGAATTTGTCCAGCCGTTCCATAGATTCTCCGTTCTACCCTCCCCGAGGCCTGAATAGGATGTAGTGTCCACGGAATAAAAAGGAGGGATTTTTATGATGATGATGACCGCAAAGGTCAATATTAAAAAAGTTTTGATTGGGCTCATTGCCGCTGCCGCTCTGATCATTGCGCTGATTTCCCTGGCAGGCGGCAAAGATACCGATCCTGCCGCCGTCACTACCATGTCCGACAATGACAGCCGGGTGCAGTTTTTGCAGGATCTTGGATGGCAGGTAACCACATCTCCAAAAGAGGCCAGCCAGGTGCGGATTCCCTCAGAGCAGTCCCCTGTCTACAGCCGCTATAATGATTTGCAGAAAAGCCAGGGTTATGACCTGACCCAATATGCCGGCAAGACCGTCATGCGCTATGTGTATGAGATCAATAACTATCCCAATGCGGAGCAGCCGGTATATGCCACACTTTTGGTCTATAAAAATCAGATCATCGGCGGTGATGTGACCAATACCGCGGCAAAAGGTGCTGTGCAGGGCTTAAAGAACCCCAGTCAGACCATGCCCACGGAAACGTCTGTCCCGACAGAAGAACACAGCGTCCCCACAACATAAAGTTTATCACACTTATCCATTCTTGACAAGAAGTCGGGAACATGGTATGCTTTAGAAGACAAAAGTGAATATCTTCAGGGCAGGGTGTAATTCCCGACCGGCGGTAAAGTCCGCGAGCGCAACAGCGTTGAATCGGTTAAATTCCGATACCGACAGTAAAGTCTGGATGGAAGAAGAGCATATCAGTCTTTTATATTACGCCCTGAGAGTATTCTCAGAGGCGTATTTTTTATGAATGAGGTGGGTATTATGTGGGAAACTCTGCAGCAAAATCTTACATTCGTATTCGTCAGCGCTGTGATTGCCGCTGCCATTGCTCTGCTGGCCAAATTCTCGGAACGGTATTTTAAGGAACTGCACAAGGTTGGCCGTTCCCGCCGCATCTGCATCATCGCCATCTGCGGTGCCATTGCGGCTGTACTGCATATAATGGACTTCCCTCTGCTGTTTTTGGCGCCGGAATTCTATAAGCTGGACTTCTCCGAACTGCCTGTAATGCTCTGCGGTTTCTACTTAGGACCCTCTGCCGCTGTGTTCTGCGAAGTGATCAAGATTCTTCTGAAGCTGTTGCTGAAGGGTACTTCTACCGCATTTGTAGGCGACTTTGCCAACTTTGTGGTTGGCTGCAGCCTGGTGCTGCCCGCCTCTATCATCTATCATACCAGAAAGAGCCGCAACAGCGCCCTGTTTGGCAGCATTGTCGGCACACTGGTACTGACCTTTATCGGCAGCCTCTTTAATGCTGTTTACCTGCTGCCCAAATTCTCCCAGCTCTACGGTATTCCCATGGATGCCATCATCGCTATGGGTGCTTCCATCAACGGCGGCATTACCAATGTCTATTCCTTTGTAATGCTGGCAGTTGCTCCCCTGAATCTGATCAAGGGCACCATGATTTCCACACTGACCATGCTCCTTTATAAAAAGGTAGCCCGTCCTCTGTTCGGGCGCAATGTCTAAACGCAAAACATCCGGGTGTCGGTTGACACCCGGATTTCTTTTTATTCAGAATCTTCCACGATTTCCGTTTCCACTACGGGAATCTCTTCCTCACTGGCTTCCGGTTCTTCCGAAGGCATATCATAAGGAATCTGCTGCTCCGCTGCCGGAGCCCGCTTTGCGGGCATACCTTCATCCGCATTGCTGCAAGCAAA
>JAFOBK010000300.1 GCA_017381835.1 Oscillospiraceae bacterium
AAAACGAGAATCGTCAACGCATGGAAACAAAACGGTGCCATTACTGCCATGACCGGCGACGGTGTCAACGATGCACCTTCCATCAAGTCTGCAGATATCGGTGTCGGCATGGGCATCACCGGCACCGACGTTACCAAGAATGTGGCTGATATGGTACTGGCTGACGATAACTTTGCCACCATCGTATCCGCTGTTGGTGAGGGACGCCGGATCTACGACAACATCCGTAAGGCCATCCAGTTCCTGCTGGCTTCCAATATGAGCGAGGTTTTGGGCGTGTTTGTGTCCTCCCTGCTGGGCTTCACGCTGTTGAATCCCGTGCACCTGCTGTTCATCAACTTGATCACCGATACCTTCCCGGCTCTGGCCCTGGGTATGGAAAAGGGTGAGCCTGACACCATGGAGCGTCCTCCCCGTGATTCCGGCGAGGGCATCTTCGCCCGTGGCCTGGGCGTGGATGTGGTCTATCAGGGTGTCCTGGTTACGGTTATCACCATCATTTCTTATCTGATCGGTAATTACTTTGAAAACGGCGCATTCTTCCCCGTTGTGGGCGGCGTATCTGACCACGGCATGACCATGGCTTTCCTGACCATGTCCATGTGTGAGATTTTCCATTCCTTCAATGTCCGCTCTCAGCGCAAGTCCATCTTCAGCCTGAAGTCCCACAACAAGGTCCTGTGGCTGTCCATGGTCGTGTCCTTGCTGTTGACCACCTTGGTTCTGGAAGTGCCCTTCCTTGCCAATGCCTTCGGATTCACTCCTATCGGTCTGACTGAGTATCTGATTGCGCTGGCTATGGGCCTGCTGGTAATCCCTGTGGTGGAGATCGTCAAATTCTTCCAGCGTAAAGCTACGAAAAAGTAATATCCTTTTCATAGAAGTACGCTGCTGTATCAGCCTTTCATCAGGGGTGCATTATGAAAAAATCCAAGAAGAACATGATAATCGGATCGGGAATTGCTGCGGGTGCCGTATCTGCGGCTGCAGCCATATCCCATGGTGTAACCAGGAAAATGGCTTCCATCGCAATGGACCGACCGGAACCAAAAGTCAGCGAAAGGGCCGCTGAGCGCGTTACGGGAACCAGCGCTGACTCTGCCTTTTCCCATATTCGCAAGGAGGCTGCCGAGCAGCTCTCTTCCAGAGAACACGAGATTGTGGAAATCACCGCAAAGGACGGTGTTCGTCTGGTTGGCCACTGGTTTTACAGGGATGATGCCCGGCGGACCATTGTTGCAATGCACGGCTGGCGGTCTTCCTGGGTGGATGACTTCGGTATTATCTCGGATTTCTGGCTGCGAAGCGACTGTAATGTCTTGTTTGCGGAACAGCGAGGCCAGAACAACAGCGGCGGTGACTATATCGGCTTCGGTCTGCTGGAGCGTTACGACTGCGCCGACTGGACCTTCTGGGTGCAGGAGCGATGCAGCCTCCCCATCTATCTGTGCGGTGTTTCAATGGGTGCCACCACAGTTTTGATGGCATCGGCGCTGCCTCTGGCGGAAAATGTCCGGGGCATCATGGCAGACTGCGGTTTCACATCCCCTCATGCCATTTGGGAGCATGTGGCAAAGGATTCTCTGCGGCTGCATTACAACGGTTGGCGCAGAAAAACGGTAGATGCCATTTGCAGTCAGAACCTGAATGGGGAATCGGCCTATTATTCCTGCGAAGATGCTTTGCGGGAATGTACCCTCCCGGTACTGTTCGTCCATGGAAGCGATGATCAGTTTGTGCCTGTGGAAATGACTTATCAGAACTACAAGGCTTGCAGCAGTGAAAAACGTCTGCTGATTGTTCCCGGAGCCGGTCACGGACAGAGTTATCTCACAGAGCCGGAGAAATATGAAGCGGAAGAAAAAAAGTTCTGGTCAGATTTCGACTGATACAGCGTAAGACAAGCATGACCCTCTGCGCCTGTGTGATGGTACAGAGGGTTTTGCTTTGGGACACTTCGTCTCATTTGGGCAATGACTTCCGAATAAGCCCATTTTATAATTGACATAAAACCCAGAAAGGACCTAAATTCTATGACTTATCAAATTATTACGGATGCTACTGCGGATCTTAATGACGAGCTGCTTTCCGGTCTGCCGGAGGTTCGAATCATTCCCATGAATGTTCAGGTGAACGGACGGGAGTATCTCTTTGGCCCCGGAGGAAACATCGATTGCGATGAATTTTACGCATTCTTACGCAGCGGTCAGTTTGCTTCCACCTCCCAGATCAATCCCGCGACCTACCGGGAGTATTTTGAGCCGATCCTGCAGGAAGGCAGAGATCTACTCTATCTGTGCTTCTCCAGCGGCTTGTCCAAAACGCTGGAAAGTGCCCGTATGGCAATTGCGGAACTGCAGGAGGAATATCCCGAACGGACCATTCTGTGCCTTGACACCCTCTGTGCAGCTGTGGGCGAAGGCCTGTTTGTAATGGAAGCTGCCCGGAAACAAATGCAGGGCATGGACATCCACAGCCTTTACAACTGGCTGGAAGAACACCGGCTGAATCTGTGCCACTGGGTCACGGTGGATACCTTTGACCACTTAAAACACGGCGGCCGTGTCAGCGCTACCTCCGCTGCAATGGGTACACTGCTGGGCATCAAGCCGCTGATCCATGTGGACGAAAACGGCAAGCTGGTAGCAGTCGGAAAACCCAGAGGAAAGAAAAAGGCCCTGGAGGCACTTGTTTCCAATATGGAAAAGGGCTGGCAGCCGGAAATCAGCAAACAGGTCATCATCGGACACGGTGACAGTCTGGAGGTGGCCCGGGAACTGCGTGATTTGGTAGCTGCCCGGTTCCCGGAAG
>JAFOBK010000045.1 GCA_017381835.1 Oscillospiraceae bacterium
AGAGGCATACCCACCGCGCCGGTATTGGGGAAGCTCAAACCGTACAGATAGACTCCTCGATCCAGCGCATTGCCCGCTGCCAGCTTCTTGGCAATGGGCTGGGAGATCAGCATCATCACTGTCCAAAGGAACACACCCATCAGCACCAGCTGGCTGTACTGGCCAACATTGGCCAGCTGAAACTCCGTCATATTATTATAAATGAGCAGCGCGGGAATCAGAACCATGGTGATCAGACGGGAAATACCGGCACCGGAACCCTTCGGCAGAATGTGTAGCCGATTCAGGCCAAAGCCCAGCACCATGAACATCAGGATTCGGGTCATCTCACCTAAGGTGGTCAAAAATACGGTAAGCAAACGATCGCCCCCCAGCACCCAAAATAGGATGTATTTTTTCTCAATATAACACCTGTGTTGAAAAAAGTAAAGCACCTGCATCGCAGGTGCTTTTGATTCTTTTAATGGGCCAGTTCGATGGGCCGCAGAATGCCGTAGTCTTCGAATCGGGTATCCAGGTTGTTGGTGATCAGCACCAGCCGGGTCTTGGGATTTTCCATGGTCAGATTATTGGACAGCTCCATCAAGGCGATGGCATCGCTGATATCCTCACGGTAGACACGGGTTCTGCCCTCGGGTTCTTTCCAGGTGCCGTCGCTGACAAAGGACACGGCAAAGGTCTCGGTGGCGCAGGCTGTGACGATGGTCTGGGCGGTTTTTTCCAGGGTCTCCTGCTTATTGCCGTCGAAAATGATTCTGTCGGTTTCCGGGAAATAGAAATCCTCAAAAACTACTTCGTCAAAGCCCAAAGCCCGCAGTTCCGTGGCGATATCCGTCAAGTAATTGACAATGGCCTTTCTTGCGGGGTTCAGCCAGTAGCAGCCGTCCTCATCCATCCACAGATAGCCGCCGGATACCGGCAGACCTTCATTGGTATTGTTCAGGCCGTATTCCCGATCCCGCAGGGCAGGTACACGGGCGATGGTATAGTAGCCGCTGTCTTTGAGCTTGTTGATCAGCGCATCCACACCCCGGATATCCGCATTGCTGTTAAGGGGTCTTCCGGTGGAAGTGGAGTAATAGAAGGTGCCGTAGATGGTCTTCATATCCAGCATCACGGGAGTGCCTGCAGGCAGCGCCTGAATCTGCTCCCACACAGCGGCAGGATCGGAAGCCAGGGCGCTTCCCAGCACATAATAACCCTTCAGCTGGGTCAGCTCTGTACTCAGGTCAACCTTGCCCTCGCCCTCATTATAATAGATCTCAATATCCAGATCCGATTCGGGAGGCTGCGCTTCCTGGCCTGCCGGAAGGGTCTCAGAGAGGTTGAAGTCCAAAACCGCACCCTCAGAGCGGGTATAGACCACATACCGCTGCAGCCACAGGAACCACAAACCCAAAATCACGGCACCGACTACCAGCAGCACCAGCAAAGTGCCTGCCAGGCGCTTTAAAGTCTGTTGGGTACGGTAAGGGATACTCATAGGGTTCTCCTTCTTGCGCTGACGCAGCGCCAATCTTCTTTTGCCTTAATGAGGGTAATTTCCAGGCCGGCCTTTTCCAGGGCAGCCTTTACATCCTCCAGGCGGGTGTCCAAAATACCGGAGCAGATCAGCTTGGTATGTTCATCCATAAAATTGGGCAGGATTGGGGAAAGGCCAATGATCACATCCGCTACGATATTCACCAGCACCAGGTCATAGCGATCCACTGCCAGCCGATCCATCAGCTTCTTGTCAGCGGTCACATTGCCGGTCAGCGCCGCAAATTCGGGAGCAGCGAAGCCATTATAGGCCGCGTTCTCTCTGGCGATGCCCTCCGCCTTGGGGTCGATATCCACACCCACGGCAGACTTTGCGCCCAGCCGCAGAGCGGTGATGGAGAGGATTCCGCTGCCGCTGCCCAAATCCAGGCAGTCCGCACCCTGCAAATCCGTCTCCTCCATGGTTTCCATGACCATTTGGGTAGAGGGATGGGCGCCGGTACCAAAGGTCAGACCCGGATCCAGGATGATTTTCTTCCGGTCGGTCTCTTCCTCTGCCAGCCAATAGGGCAGCACCACCAGAGATTTGCCCACCGGCTGGGGCGGATAGTTGTCCTTCCAGCTCTCTTCCCAGTTGGTTTCGCCCATGGTGGTCACCTGCATGGTAAGCTCCAGCTTTTCCAGCAGCTTCTTCAGCCGCTCCATGCCGGCAGTATCGGTATCCTCCAGATACAGCTTAATACGGGACAGACCCTCCAGCTGCTTCTGAAGTTCTTCATCAATATAGTCCCAGCAGCTGCGGTTTTCCTGCAGAAATTCTTCGAACTCATTCTGATCTTCAATGACCAGATCTTCAAAACCGCCTGCTGTTAATCGAGCTGCCACCGCTTCAATGGTAGAAGGGACAGTTTCGATGGTAATTTCCAGCCAATTCATAAGCTTCTCCTTCGTGTTTACATATGAATACTAGTATATAATATCGTAATTATGGCCAAATAACAACCCCAGGTGTAAATTTTTCGTTATCTGCTTTTCTTTTTGGAAAAAGTAATATATAATGTACGATACGAAATTATAGGTTCAGCATGTTCCCCTGCCGGGGGCGTTACTTTCTTGCCGAAACAAGAAAGTTACCCGCCGGAGGCATGGGACGGAACTATAGATTTGCAACAACGGACGAGCAATGCTCGCCCCTACAAGGATGTATAAGAATGATCAAAACCATTGACCTTTTTCCCGGGGTGACTTTGCGGTGCTGCCGGGATACGCGCTTCAAGCAGAGCGTACTGAGCCTGCAGTTCCTGCGGCCCATGTGCCGGGAAGAGGCCTCCCTGAATGCGCTGCTGCCTGCGGTGCTGCTGCGGGGCACCAAATCCTGCCCGGATATGCGCTCCATCACCTTAAAACTTGACGATCTTTACGGCGCTTCCGTAGGCGCACTGGTGCGCCGTATCGGCGATATCCAGTGCACCGGTCTTTCCTGCGGCTTTATCGATGACCGCTTCGCCCTGGACGGTGACCGGCTGCTGGCTCCCATGATGGCCTTTCTGGAAGAGATTCTGCTGGATCCCGTCACCGAAAACGGGGTATTTAAGGATGCCTATGTGCAAACGGAAAAGCAGAACCTCGTTTGGACCATCGAAGCCCAGCGCAACGACAAGCGTTCCTACGCTACCAATCAGATGCTGAAAGCCATGTGCGCGGAAGACTCCTACGGCATTCCCCGGCTGGGTGAGATTCCTCAGGTGGAGGCCATCACCGCCGAAAGCCTCTTTGCGCACTACCGGAAGATTCTGACGGAAAGCCCCGTCCATGTTTTCTACATTGGCTCTGCTCAGCCGGAAACCGTGGCAGACGTTCTGAAGCCCATGCTGAGCAAGCTGGCGAAGAATCCCATTCCCCTTCCTGCACAGACCGGATTTGCTCCCGTTCCCTTCTCTGAACACGAGGAAATCCTGGATGTGGCCCAGGGCAAGCTGTGCCTGGGTTATGCCACCCCCATCAACCTGCGCCATCCGGACTATCCCGCTGTTCAGGTTTGCAACACCATCCTGGGCGCCGGTATGACCAGCAAGCTCTTTATGCAGGTTCGAGAGAAAATGAGCCTTTGCTATGACATCGGCTCCGGTTTTCATGGCAGCAAGGGTATTATGACCGTGGCAGCCGGCATTGAATTCGAGAAAAAGGAAATCGTGCAGCAGGAGATCTTCCATCAGCTGCAGGAGATCTGCGAGGGTAATATCACCCAGGAAGAACTGACCGCCGCCAAGGAGGCGCTGCTGTCCAATCTTCGTGCCACCCATGACTCCCCCGGCGCAATCGAAGGTTATTATGCCTCCGCTGCCATCAGCGGCATCGGCATGACCCCCGCCGCATTCATGGAAGCAATTGTTAAGGTAAGTCCCCAGGATGTATCCCGGGCTGCCAAGACCCTGCAGCTGCAGACCATCTATTTCTTAAAGGGGGAGCAGTGATATGCAGCAGAAAAACTATCCCGCTTTGTGCGAAACCGTCATTTGGCAGACCCTACCCAACGGTCTTCCCGTAGCCATCGTCCCCCGCCCCGGCTTTACCAAGAAGCTTTGCTACTTTGTCACCGACTTCGGCGCCATCCACACAGACTTCACCCTGGACGGCAAGCCTTATTCCGTACCCGCGGGCATCGCGCACTATTTGGAGCATAAGCTCTTCGATCTGCCCGGTCGGGATGTGACCGCGGAATTTGCCGCCTTAGGTGCCATTCCCAATGCCTTCACCGGCTACGATGTGACCGCCTACTACTTCTCCTGCACGGAGAATTTCTCCCAGTGTCTGGATCTTCTGCTGGAATTTGTGTCCACCCCCTACTTTACCGATGAAACGGTGCAGAAGGAGCAGGGCATCATCGGTCAGGAGATCGATATGAACAAGGACAATCCGGACACCCAGATCTTCGAGATGCTGATGGAGAACATGTATGAAACCCACCCCATCCGGGTGCCGATCCTGGGCCGTCGGGAGACCATCGCAAAGATCGATCCGGAAAACCTGACCGCCTGCCACAATGCCTTCTACCGGCCGGACAACATGCTCCTTTGCATTGTAGGCGATGTAGATCCTCAGGAAGTGCAGCAGATCGCGGAAAAACGGCTGGGTAATCCCACCCTTCCCCAGGTGACCCCCGTCCGCAAGTGGCAGGAGTCCAACACCTGCAAAACAGCCTACACCGAAAAGCACATGGATGTGGCTATGCCCATGTTCCACTTAGGTTTCAAGTGTGATCCCTGGGAGCGGGGGATCGAAGCCACCCGCCGGGAACTGACTGCGGAACTGGCTGCGGAAGCCCTCTTCGGTGAGTCTTCTCCCCTGTATCAGCAGCTTTATGAAGAGGGTCTGATCGACACCTCCTTCGGCGGCGGCTTTGAGACCATCGATGGCATGGCGCTGTTCACCGCCTCCGGCGACAGCAACGACCCCATGGCCGTCCGGGATGCCATTTTGGCAAAGGCAAAGGAAATTGCGGAAACCGGCCTTGACGAAAAGGACTTCCTGCGGATGAAGCGCAGCGCCCTGGGCCGCCGGATCCGCAGTCTGGACAGCTTTGATGCCACCTGCTACCGGATCTGTGCCTACTATTTCTCCGGCTTTGACTACTTCAACTTCCCGGCTATCTACCGGGACATTACGGCAGAAGATATCTGCCGCTTCCTGGAAACATTTCTCACCGAAAGCCGCATGAGCATGGCTGTTATCTATCCCAATGAGGAGGATGTATCATGACTAACTACATTATTGAATTCCCCGGTCTTGGACTGACCCTGAATCCCCCCGCCGGTTTTTCTATCGGCAGCTTTGAGATCCGTTTTTACGGCCTGGTGATCGCTCTAGGTCTGATCCTGGCAGTGGTGTATGCCCTGAAGCGCCGTGAGCAGTTCGGCATTTCCGAGGACGATCTGCTGGACGGTGTGCTGTGGATCGCTCCCTTCGCTATTGCCTGCGCCCGCCTTTACTACTGCGCCTTTGAATGGGAGCGGTACGCGGACAATCCCATCAGCATTCTCTACATCTGGGAAGGCGGCATTGCCATTTACGGCGCTGTGATCGGCGCTGCCCTGGGTGTATTCATCCACTGCAAGTTCATCAAGAAGATCTCCGTTCTTGCTGTGCTGGATGTGGTGTCTTTGGGCTTCATGATCGGTCAGATGCTGGGCCGCTGGGGCAATTTCTTCAACCGGGAAGCCCACGGCGGTGTCACCGATTCTTTCCTGCGGATGGGTCTTATCAACCCCTACACCGGAACCGGTGCGTACTACCATCCCACCTTCCTTTATGAGTCCCTGTGGAATTTGGTAGGCTTTATTATCATCCACTTCCTGTCCAAGAAGCGCAAGTATGACGGCCAGGTGGCGCTGATGTATGTGGCCTGGTACGGCCTGGGCAGAGCTTTTATCGAAGGTCTGCGCACCGACAGCCTCTGGTGGGGCAATTTCCGTGTCAGCCAGGTGCTGGCTGCGGCAAGCTGTCTGATCGCGGTGATTGCGCTGATCGTTCTGGCATTCCGTCCCCATGATCCTCAGAACCTCTTTGTCAACAAGGTTGCCGCAAAGGCTGCCGCAGAAGAGGCTTCCGAAGAAACCGCAGAAGAAACAAAGGGAGAATAAGTCTTTCGGGCACCCCAACGGGACAATATCATTCCATTTACTGTCATTGCGAACCAGCCCGCAGGCTGGTGTGGCAATCTCCTTCTTAAGATGGGGATTCCCACGCCAGTTTGCGAACTGGCTCGGAATGACATTTTTTTGCGGTATCAAAAGACACAAAACATCCAAAGATATTTTGGAACATTCATCAATTGAAAGGGGAACAAAATTGGTTTAGAATTTATTTTGAAAGAATATGCGCATAGCAAGAAGAAAGGATGTTTCCCTATGAACAAGAAAGGTATCGCCGTCGCCGGTAATATGATCGTCGACATGCTCTACCCCACCTACGGTATGCCCAAGCCCGGTGAACTGGTCACCGTGTCCGGCAACGTGGATAAATCCACCGGCGGTTGTCTGTGCAATGATATTGTGGATCTGGCCAAGCTGGATCCGGAGATGCCCCTGGTAGCTGTGGGCCGTACCGGCGATGATGAAGCCGGTAAGTACATTATGAAAAAACTGCGGGAGCACAAAAATATTGACCTGAGCCATGTGAAGATCACCGGTGTTTCCTCCTTCACCCTGGTTATGGCCGATGAATACTCCAAGCAGAGAACCTTCTATCACTGCCGGGGCGGCAACGCTGCTCTGTGCGAAGAGGACTTCGACTGGGACAAGCTGGATGTGGATCTGCTGCATGTGGGTTACATTCTGCTGCTGGATACCCTGGACGAGGAAGATCCCGTCTACGGCACCAAGATGGCAAAGCTTCTGAAAGCTGCCCAGGATCACGGCATCAAGACCTCTATCGACGTGGTCTCCGAAGCCAGCGACCGTTTCCGCCGTCTGGTAAGCCCCGCTCTGCGCTACACCGACTACTGCGTCATCAACGAAGTGGAAGCCAGCGCCACCACCGGTATCGAACTGCGTACCGAAGACGGCCAGCTGATCCGTGAGAACTTCCCCAAGGCACTGCAGGCTATGAAGGATATGGGTGTTTCCACCTGGGCGGTCATTCACTGCCCCGAGATCGGCTGCGGTCTGGATGAGAAGGGTAATTTCGTGGAAGTACCCTCTCTGAAGCTGCCTGAGGGTTGGATCGTAGGCACTGTGGGTGCCGGCGATGCATTCTGCTCCGGTGTCCTGTACGGTGCATGGAAGGGCATGGATCTGAAGGCTGCTATTGAACTGGCCACCGCTTCCGCTGCCTGCTCCCTGAGTGAGGCCGGTGCTACCGAGGGTATGCGCCCTGTGGCAGAAGTACAGAAGCTGTATCAGGAAATGAGATAATATTTGCACAATGAACTGTCAACAGTGTAGGGGCGAGCATTGCTCGTCCGCTTGTATAACACTGTGCTGCATTTCTGACGGACGGCCAATGGCCGCCCCTACAATTCCCACCATTGAAAGAAGGTCTATAATAATGAAAGCTGTTATGTATGGCGGCGGTAATATCGGCCGCGGTTTTATCGGTGCGCTGCTGAGCCAGTCCGGCTATCGCGTCACCTTTATCGACGTTGCTCCCCCCGTTGTGGAGCATCTGCAGAAGAATGAATGCTACCCCATCCGCTATGTGTTCAGCGGCGGTCACGAGGATGTGCTGGTTGAGAATGTCACCGCCGTCAACGGCAACGACATGGAAGCCGCTTCCGATGCCATCGCCACCTGCGATATCATGGCTACCGCTGTGGGTGCCAGAATTCTGAAGTTCATCATCCCCAACATCGTCGCCGGTCTGCGTAAGCGCTGGGCAGCAAAGGGCGGCCCTCTGAATATCATCATCTGCGAAAACCTGATGGATGCTAACCTTGTCATCGAAGGCATGATCAAGGAGCAGCTGACCGAGGAAGAAAAGGTCATGTTCGACGAGACTGTGGGTCTGGTGGAGGCTTCCATCGGCCGCATGGTTCCCGTGCAGACCGAGGAGATGAAGGACGGCGAACCCATGCGTGTATGCGTGGAGCGCTATGGCTTCCTGCCCACCGACGGCGCTGCTTTCAAGGGCGGCATCCCCGAGATCAAGAACATGGTGCCCTTCGCACCCTTCGATTTCTACTTAAAGCGTAAGCTCTATATCCACAATATGGGTCACGCTACCTGCGCATACCTGGGCGACCTGCTGGGCCTGGAGTATATCTACCAGTCCATTGATGTGGCAGATGTGCGGATTTTGGTGCAGAACGCTATGCTGGAGAGTGCACTGGCTCTTTCCGGTAAGTACGGCGTTGCCCTGGGCGATGTAGTGCTGCACATTACTGATCTGCTGAATCGCTTCACCAACGCTGCACTGAAGGACACCTGTGCCCGTGTTGGCGGCGACCCCGCAAGAAAGCTCAGCCCCGATGACCGTATGATCGGTTCCTCCGCTCTGGCGCTGGAGCAGGGCACCACCCCTGCTTACATCGCTGTGGGCGCTGCTGCCGGTGTGCATCGCTACATCAAGGAGACCGATGGCCTGGAGCAGGGCATGGATGCTGCTAAGCAGGTGCTGCGTGAGGTTTCCAAGCTGGATACCGAGGGAGAACTGGCTAAGCTGATCCTCAATATGTATGAGAAGATCCTGGCCGGTGCAACGCTGTACGATCTGCGCTGTGCTGCCGATGCTGTGAAGGCCTCTACTTTGAAGCCTATTGTATAAAAGCAATCATAAAAAGCCGATGGGCAATTGCCCATCGGCTTATCTTTTTATTAAAGGGGTGCCTGCTTGATTTTAGCAAACCGGCGGGGGAATTTTGCGGGAGTGGGGGAGACCTTCTTCAGCACGATCACCGTATGCGCGGTGCCGTCCACAGGGAATTCTCTGACTTCCTCCAGCTTCAGACCCAGGGTCTTGATGGCTTTCTTTGCCTCATCCAGCTCTTCCATGGCAGCAGTGCCCTTCATGGCAAGAACGTAACCGCCGACTTTTACAAAGGGTGCTGTCAGCTCCAGCAGAATATTGAGTCTTGCTACAGCACGGGAGGTAGCAATGTCATAGCTTTCCCGGACGTTTGCCACAGCTTCTTCCGCTCTTGCGGTGACGCAGTTGGCTTCCACACCCAGCTGGGGCAGGATCGTCTCCAGCCAGTTCATCCGCTTACCCAGGGAGTCCAGCAGGGTCAGCTCCACCTCCGGGCAGGCAATCTTCACGGGCACACCGGGGAATCCGGCGCCGCAGCCCACATCCACCATCTTCTTGCCCTTCAGATCCTTCACGGCAAGAATAGAAAGACTGTCCAGCAAATGGAGCTTTGCCACCTGGTCAGGCTCCGTGATGGCGGTCAGGTTCATCACCTTATTCTGCTCCACCACTGCCTCGCCAAAGGCGCAAAGGGTATCCGCCCGTTTTTCGTCCAATTCAAGCCCCAGTCGGGGCAGTCCCTCACAGAGGGTCTTTTTCATGATTTCCTTCATGCCGCTTCCTCAGTAGGTTCTGTGGGTGCCGGAGCATGGGGCAAACCGGTCAAATCCACCTGGGTCTCGTCCATAGGATCGAAGTCCACTTCCGGCTCGGTAATGCTGGGGAGCACCACTTCCTGATAATGCCAGCTGACCAGCAGTTCTGCGATCTCACGGTCGGTCACATCCTTAAGGCCGTCTTTCTCTGCCTTTTTGGCAGCCAGGGCTTCTGCGGGAGCTACAAAATCATCCCATACCTTTACATCTGCCTTCACCTTTGCGTCCGCCAGGGAGTCGACCATGCTTGCAGTGCTTGCAGGCAGCGCATTCAGGCAATAGCGGTAAGCCATCACATAGGCGGCATAGCGGAATTCTGCGGATTCGTTGGCCTGGCAGGCCAGGAATGCGCCGAAGTGCTTGTCCCGCTGGGAGGCAATACATCTACGGTAGCACAGCTCACGGCACAGCGCAAAGGGCTGCATTACGCCGGGAGCCTGGGGATTCACTGCCGCTTCGCCGGTAATGGCCACGGTATAACCCATTTCGCCCCGCTTTGTAAACCAATCGGCCATGCTCAGTTCCTTCGCCGGCAGAGTAGATCCGGCAAAGATGGAATAATACTCTTCATAAACCAGCTTCTCAAAGCCGGCTGCTGCCTGCTCATTGAGAACGCTCAGTTCCGGCACCTGGACATTGCCCGCTGCATCCCGGGAGACCTGAGATGCCAAAGCGCCTGCCAGGTCCCGATAGTAAGCGGCTGCTTCTTCCAGCGCCTTGTCTGTGCATTCGGTCTGCTCCAGCCGGATGTCATCGGCAATGGGGCCGGCGAATTCATTCATGCCGAAAATGCCCGTGTGCAGCAGCAAGACCAGAGAAGCCGCGGCCAGGATCCAGCCGAACCACTGGATGGGATTCCACTTAAAAATGATCATCAGCACAATGGTTGCCACAGCAACTACCACCAGAGCCAGCAGGATGCCCTGCCAAAGACAGAAACTCACATCCGCGCTCCAGCCGGCCATGAAGTTCTGCACCATGCGGGTGACATAGGGATAAACCATGTCCACCAGCCGGCTATGGGTTTCGGCAAACTCACGGAAGGCCCAGGTACATGCGGCAAGAATGGCTGCAACCAAATAACCTCGCCAATATTTCAAAGGATACACCTCCTGATAAAATGCTGTTCATAATATAGCATCTTACAGTATACCACATTATGATAGGTTTGTCTGCCCCTGAAATCGTTAAATTTCTGTGGCGAACAGACCGTCTTTGTGGATTTTTTCCACGCAAACTCTACGAATTTCGTTGTGTAGATCCTTGCCCTTCACATAGATCTTCATGTAATTGGGCGCGTGACCCACATAAAGGCCATCCTGCATCTCCTCAAAGAGAACCTCCTGCCGGGTGCCGATCATAGACTGGCGGAAGGCCATATTCATCTGCTCCGCTACGGCGATCGCCCGGCGGCTGCGATCCTCTTTCACCGCGTTATTCAGCTGCCCGGGCATTTTATCCGCAGGGGTTCCGGGACGGCGGGAGTAGGGGAAGATGTGCATATCACCAAAACGGCACTTCTGAATAAACTGAAGGCTCTGCTGGAATTCCTCCTCGGTCTCACCGGGGAAGGCCACGATCATATCCGTGGTGACAGCACAGCCGGGGAAGTACTTGTACAGAAGCTCCACACTTTCCAGATAGCGGGCAGTATCATACTTGCGCTTCATCCGCTCCAGCACACTGTCGCAGCCGGACTGCATGGACAGATGGAACTGGGGGCACAGATTGGGAAGCTTTGCCATAGCCTGACAGAATTCCTCGGTGATCACACGAGGCTCCAAAGAACCAAGGCGCACCCGCAGCTGGGGTATGGCTTCACACACAGCAGTGATCAGGGTTTCCAGTTTGGGCTTACCCGGCAGATCCACACCCCAGGAGGCGATCTCAATGCCGGTGACGATGATCTCACGGAAGCCTTCCGCTGCCAGTTCCTTCGCCTGCTCTACCGCCAGCTCCAGGGGCGCGGAACGGACGGGGCCCCGGGTGTAGGGAATGATGCAATAGCTGCAGAAATTGACGCAGCCGTCCTGAACCTTCAGCATTGCCCGGGTACGGCCATCCAGGCCGCCTGCAGGCAGCACTTCAAAGCTTCTGCGGCGCAGGGCAGCATCCAGAACTGTTGCCTTCTGTCTGGTTTCCACTGCTTCCAGCACCTTCTCCAAAAATTCCAGCCGCTGGGAGCTGCCGCCGATCACATCGATGCCCAGGTCTTCCAGCTTATCGGACGCATGCTGGGTATAGCAGCCGCAGACCGCCAGAATCGCCTCCGGGGCATCCCGGCGGATCCGGCGGATCACCGCCCGGTTCTTCTTATCTGCCACAGCGGTAACAGAGCAGGTGTTGATAATATAGCCGTCGCAGGGCTCTTTCAGCGTGCCGATTTCATGTCCCTTTGCCAGCAGAATCTGCTCCATTGCCTGGGTTTCATATTGATTCACCTTGCATCCCAAGGTATAAAAGCCAATCTTCATTGTGAATACCACCAATTATCGTGTCATTGTTTTGTGAAAATCGTCAAATCCTACTATTGCATTTTCACAAAAACATTTCTATAATATCTGCATTACAGCTTTTCCTATTATATACGAAAATCTTTCGTTTGTATAGGAAAAGCTGCGGGGAAGCAATCGCTTCCCCAATAATTATACCGTTTTCACTGTCCCGGGAATACTCGGGGCAGTTTTTTTGCGACCGGTGGCCGCGACAGTTCGTGCACAGCCGGTTTGATACCGTAGGGGCGGATTCTATATCCGCCCGCTTTATCCACGCTATCGGGGGCATATGGAATGCCCCCCTACATATTGCCTCAATTTACAAAAGAAACGCCGTTGTGGAAATCCACAACGGCGTTTTCGCTGCAAATAATTATACCAGGTAAGCCTTGACAGCCTCGGATGCCTCAGCAGGATCATCAGAAACGGACAGGGTGATGTTCATATCATTTGCCTGTGCGAATTCAGCGCACCACAGAATGAATGCTTCACCGGCTGCGCGGTCGGAACCGATGGTCTTGTACAGGTTGTCGATGTAAACGTTGGTAATGTCAAAGTTGCCGGCGTGCAGGCCGCTCAGGAAGCCCTTCAGCTTGTCCTGATTGTTGATGCCATACTCCTTAGAGTCTACCAGGCGAACACGATAAGTAAGGTCGTAAGTCAGCTTCTTGCCATACTCGATGCAGACGACGTCACCGCTTGCATTAGCGACGGTCTCATTGATGGAAGCCAGCAGCTTCTTGGTCTTGCCAGAGCCCTTCAGGCCCATAATAACATGAATCATTGGGATTTCCTCCTTTGCTTGCAGCGATAATAGCTGTATGGTAATTCTAACAGTTTACACCGCATTTTGCAATACTTATTTTATCAGTTCATCAAAAGTTTTTCTTTATACTTCCATTTTCGGTTTTCCGAGAAGTTCGAACATATTTTGCTTATAATCCTCCACACCGGGCTGATTAAAGGGATTTACACCCAAAACATAGGCAGAAATGCCGCAGCTGAGCTGGAAGAAGTAAAACAGTTCGCCCACTTTGGCTGCATCCAGCCGGCCTGCATCCATGGTGATCACGGGAACGCCGCCGTCCACATGGGCTGCCAAAGTACCCCGGTAGGCCTGCTCATCCACAAAGTCCAGGGTTTTTCCCTCCAGGTAGTTAAGGCCGTCCAGATTTTTATAGTCACTGCCGATGACGCAGGGTGTTTCAGGAGGATCAAACCGAAGCATGGTTTCAAAAAGATTCCGCTCGCCCTGCTGGATCATCTGTCCCAGAGAATGCAGGTCTGCGGTAAATTCCGCGGTTGCGGGGAAAATACCCTTGCCGTCCTTACCCTCGGACTCGCCGAACAGCTGCTGCCACCAGGCACCCATCATCTTGAAGCCAGGTTCAAAGGACTCCAGAATTTCAATGCGCTTACCCTTCCGGTACAGCGCGTTCCGGATGGCCGCATAGAGCCACGCGGGATTTTCAAAGGAGCGCAAATCATATTCTTCCTTGGCCTTTGCCGCTCCCCGCAGCACCTCCATGGGGTCAATGCCCGCCACCGCCATAGGCAGCAAACCGACTGCCGTCAGCACGGAAAAACGGCCGCCCACATTGGCAGGAATGGGGAAAGACTCCCAGCCCTCTTCCTCCACTGTCTGACGCAGAGCGCCCTTTACCGGGTCAGTGATGGCATAGATGCGCTTTTTGGCACCGTCGGAACCGTATTTGCGCTCCAGCATCCAACGCAGTGCCCGGGTTGCAATGGCAGGTTCCGTGGTGGTGCCGGACTTGGATACAAAGGCCACAGAGAAGTCCTTACCCTCCAGCAGGTGCAGCAGTTCATTCCACGCCCGGGTGGAGAGGGTATTACCGGCAAAGAGGATCATGGGATCACCCTTGCCCTTGCCCAAATTGCGGTTAGGACCCTGGAGCAGTTCAATGGCTGCACGGGGGCCAAGGTAAGAGCCGCCGATGCCCACTACCACAAAAATATCAGAATTCTCCCGGATTCTGGCAGCGGCAGACCGGATCCAGCGAATCTGGGTGGTCTCCTCGGTGATGGGCAGATCCAGCCAGCCCAGGAACTCACCGCCTTCGCCGTTGCCTTCCGTCAGCTTCATATGGGCATCAAAAATCTCTTTCTCCACTTCCAGCAGTTCCCGCAGGGAAAGTTCGCCCCAAACATTGGAAATATCAACAGTAATCATCGATATACGCATCCTTTCTGTTTCTAGCTCTATGTTACCGCAATTTTTTCCCTAAAGCAAGAAAAGATTGTTTTCATTTTCAACTTTCAGGATTCGCTTGTTTTCCCTTGCTATTTTGACGCTTTTTCATTATAATAATAAATTGAGATAGTATGATTGATGTATTTAGATATTTACATCTTGGAGGTTGCTGCTTATGGATCCTATTTATGTTACCGGCCACAGAAACCCGGATACTGACTCCATCGTTGCCGCAATGGCTTATGCTGCCCTGCGCAATGCAGTGGGCGACCGTGAATATGAAGCGGCCTGCCTGGGTCGCGTTTCTGACGAAACGGAAATGGTGCTGAAGAAGTTCGGCTTCCATCCTCCCAAGCGTATCAACAACATGTACACCCAGGTCCAGGATCTGGACTACGATACCCCGCCTTTCCTAAACACCGGCGTTACCGTGGGCCGGGCATGGGACATTCTGCAGGAGCAGAAGAACATCTCCGCTGTGCCCGTGATCAACGAGGACGGCACCCTGTACGGTATGCTGTCCCGTGAAAATGTGGCAAGCTATAACATGGAGCAGATTGCCTCCGGCGTTCTGAAGCGGATCCCTCTGTTTAACATTCTCTCCACACTGGAGGGCAAGATTCTCAACGAGGCCGGTGAAAACACCGACCTGCTCAGCGGCGAGATCTCTATCGCACTGCCTCAGTGCCGGGAAAACCTGCTGTTCAACAAGAAAGACTCCATCGTGCTATGCGGCCACCAGCCGGATATGATCCGCCGTGCGCTGGAAATGAATGTAAACTGTCTGGTTCTGTGCCAGGCTGAGCTCAGCGAAGAGCTGCGCAGCCTGCCCACCACCACCTGCATCATTTCCACCCCCTACGATGCTTACCGTGCAGCCCGTCTGCTGTTCCAGTCTGCACCCACCGGCCGTATCTGCCGCACCAAGGATCTGGTCTGCTTCCATCTGGAAGACCGTCTGGACGAGGTTAAGGAGCAGGTGCTGAAATTCAGAGAGCATTGCTATCCCATTCTGGACAATGACGAGAAGGTCGTCGGCGTGCTGACCCGTTATCATCTGCTGCGGCCCAGAAGAAAGCGCGTTGTCCTGGTTGACCACAATGAAGCCGCCCAGTCCGTTCCCGGCCTGGAGGAAGCTGAGATTCTGGAGATCATCGACCACCACCGTCTGGCTGATATTCAGACCACCAATCCCATTTATGTCCGCAATGAGCCTGTGGGTTCCACCAACACCATCATTGCCTCCATGTTCCAGGACAGAGGTCTGATGCCCAGCGAAAAGATGGCCGGTATGATGGCAGCCGCTATCATTTCCGACACCGTTATGTTCAAGTCCCCCACCTGCACCGTGCGGGATATCCGTACTGCTGAGCGCATGGCGAGAATTGCCAACATTTCTTTGGAAGAATTGGGCAAAGAGATCTTCGCCACATCCGTGGAAAACCGCAGCTCCGAAGATCTGCTGTTTTCTGACTACAAGGACTTCCACATCGCCGGCTTCGATCTGGCTGTGGCTCAGGTCACCTGCGTGGACAGCCCCAAGATGCTGGAGCGCAAGAGCGAGTTCCTGCGGCTGATGCAGAAGAAGATGGAGCAGGACGATCTGAGCATGATCATTCTGATGCTCACCGACGTGCTGAAGGAAGGCACCCAGCTGATCTATCTGGGTGACGGTGAGATCATTCAGCAGGCCTTCGGTGTCACTCCCAAGGAAAATACCCTGTTCCTGCCCGATGTTATGAGCCGTAAGAAGCAGATCATCCCCATGCTCTCCGCCCTGTGGGGCTAAGCGGCCAGTGGCCGCAGACAGTTCGTGCACGGCTGGTCTGTATTCGTTACACCTTTGGGTACCGCTCGGTATCGTTACGCATTAGATTCCGTAGGGGCGGATTCCATATCCGCCCGTTACAAAAACATTGTAAAGTCTGTTTTTTTGTGCTATAATTCTTTTTTATGAAACTTTTTGGAGGTTGGGCATGGCATTTGAAAGCCTTTTGGGAAATGAGCGGATCAAGCAGAATCTCACTGCCGCCGCCCAGAAAAACCGCTTTGCCCACTTCTATCTGATCTCCGGCCCCAAGGGCAGCGGCAAGCACACCCTGGCAAAGCTTTTGGCCGGCGCCCTGATGTGCGAAAGTGAGCGCCGTCCCTGCGGCAGCTGCACCGCCTGCCGGAAAATCATGGCAGGTACCCATCCGGACTTTATCACCGTAGACGATCCGGAGCACAAAAATGTAGCAGTTAAAATCATTCGGGAAGCCAGAGAGAGCATCTTTGTGCGCCCCAATGAAGGCAGCAGGAAAATTTATCTTTTCCCCCAGGAAATGGGCATTGAAGGTCAAAATGCCCTTCTGAAAGTTTTGGAAGAACCGCCCTCCTACGGTGTGTTCATTATTCTTTCCGACAATCCGGAAAAACTGCTGCAAACGGTTCGTTCCCGCTGTACGGAGCTTTCCCTCAGCGCGGTGGAACCCAAGATCCTGAAGCCCTGGCTGGCAGCCAAATTCCCCAACGCCTCCCCGGAGGATGTGGATGCTGCCGTCCGCCGCAGCGGCGGATATCCCGGTCAGGCTATGGAAATTTTGGAAAGCGGCGAAAATCTGCCCGACGAAGTGGAAGCATTTGTGAAAAGCTACGCATCCAAAGACACTTTGGGACTTGTCTACGTGCTTACCCCTATGGAAAAATGGAAGCGCGATCAGGTGATCCCAATTTTTGAAGCCTGGCTCAGCATCCTTCAGGAAGCACTGACCTGCCGCAGCGGCATCCCCGCCTCCGGCCGTGCTGCCCGGGAGCTGGCAGGAAAACGCAGTTCCAAAGACCTGCTGCAGGCTGTGCAAATTCTGCAGAAAGCCATCGAATATACAAAGGGCAATGTATCCGTAGCCGCCGTCTGCGGCTGGCTGACCCATGCCCTGAGATAATACAGTTGAAAGTGAAAAGTGAAAAGTGGAAAGTTATGGTATCGCCTTTGGCGATCATCTTAATATGTCGGCATAACCGACACCGTAATAATCAACTTTCAACTTTCAATTTTCAACTCTGAAAAGGAGTTACCAATGGAAGACGAAATCCTCATCCCGTCCGAGCAGCCTGAAGTGTCTGAGCTGCCTGCCCAGGTGCAGGTGGTAGACATTCAGTTCCGCCCCGGACAGAAGATTTATTTTTTTGACCCCGCCGGTATCGACTGCAAAGCAGGCGACCATGTGATCATCGACACCGCAAGAGGTCCTGAATTCGGCACCTGCGTGGCCGGTATTCACACCATCAGCAGCAAGGAAGTCGTGGCACCTCTGCGTCCCGTACTGCGCATCGCCACCGCCCACGACGAAAAGGTGGCTGCAGAAAACCACGCCAAAGAAAAGAAGGCCTATGAAGTTTGTCTGCAGAAAATTGCCGAGCATAATCTGGACATGCAGCTGGTATCCGCCGAGTGCGCCTTCGACGGCAGCAAGATCCTCTTCTTCTTCACCGCTGACGAGCGCGTGGACTTCCGTGAGCTGGTCAAGAACCTGGCCTCCGTTTTCCACACCCGCATTGAGCTGCGCCAGATCGGTGTCCGTGACAAGGCAAAGATGGTTGGCGGCCTGGGTATCTGCGGCAGACCTTTCTGCTGCGCCAGCTTCCTGGATGATTTCCAGCCCGTATCCATCAAAATGGCCAAGACCCAAAACCTGAGTCTGAACCCCACCAAGATCTCCGGCACCTGCGGCAGACTGATGTGCTGCCTGAAGTATGAGCAGGATGCTTACGAAGATCTGCTGCGCACCAGCCCCAAGGCCGAGTCCTTCGTGGACACCCCCGAGGGCCGCGGTACCGTGGTGGAGGTAGATCTGCTGCGTCAGCGGGTGAAGGTCCGTATGGAAGAGCATCCCGAGGAGATCCATGTATTCCCCAATGCCGAGATTGCTGTGCTGCGTAACGGCAAGGCAAAGAAGAACGATCCTCCCATCCCCGCAGACCTGGCACCCATTTCCAAAAACGGCAAGCGGGTAAAGAAGGTTGCGGAAGAATCCGACGAACCCGTATTCCTGGATCCCATCCGCTTCCGCTACTCTACTGAGGCCATTGTGGAAGAACCTGAGGTGCAGGAGGAAGAAGAGACTGAAGAGCAGGAGACCGAGGCACGCCGCAGCAGCAACCGCCGCCGTAAGCGCCGTCCCAAGACCGATGCGCCCAAGGAGGCCCAGCCCGCAAAGGAAGCAGCACCTAAGGAGCCTCAGAAAGCAAAGGAACCTGCTCCCAAAGAGCCGAAGCCTGCTCCCAAGCAGGAGAAAAAGGCACCCAAGCAGGAAAATGCCCCTGCTGAGAAGCAGGAAGCCGCACCCAACGGGGAAGGTGAAGCAAAGAAGCCCCATCACCGCCGTCGTCCCAATTATCGCCGCCGTCCCAATAAACCCAAGCAGAACCCGGAAGGTTAATAAAAACAGCCTGCACCTTGCGGTGCAGGCTTCTTTTTTATTCATAGGTAAACCACAGATTCATATCCACATTGCCGTCAATGCCCGGCACGGTTCCCTGATCCGTATACTGCCACATATGGATCTTATAGGGGTAATCCATAATGGTGGAGTACATAGCCAGCCAGAAAGGATAGTCTGTCAGTTCTTCCAGCTTCATCATTTCTTCAGACTGGCTGCGGCCGAAATAGAGCATAGGCTCGTAGCCGGCTGCTCGGATGGTATCGCAGAAGGCCTTTGCCATATCCGTCAGCGTGCGGGAATCCATCTTGCCGGTACGGACATCGGCGCCCATATACTCCCAGTCGAAGACCAGGGGCATCTCCACTTCCCAACCCTTCACCGCCTCCAGCACAAATTCCGCTTCCTCAACGGCTTCTTCCACGGTGACTGCCTGGGAGAAGAAGTAAGCGCCTACCTTCAGACCCACGGTGGCAGCGCCTTCATAGTAGCCCTGGGCATTATCGTCGGTGTAGAGGGTGCCCTCATCCATACCGCGGCCGCCCACACGGATCATAACAAATTCCACGCCGGACTCCTTTACCTGGGTCCAGTCGATATTTCCCTGCCACACCGATACATCAATGCCTTTCATGGCATTGCCGCCGGTCAGGGTGATTTCTCCGGTTTCCTCATCGGCATCAAAGTCGATGGGTTCATAGGGATTGGCCTCCGGAGGCGGCAGGGTGGGCTCCGTACTCTCCTCGGGTTTTTCCATGGAGGTGGGAAGGGTAGTAGCGTCGGGCTTTCGGATGGTGAACACTTCGCCGGAAAGGGTTATCCAAACCCAACCCACCAGCAGCAGGATCAGCACAACCGACAGCAGTGTGATCCAGAAGGCAGGTTTTTTATATAAGGGTTTCTTTTTTACTCTGCGTCCTTTATATGCCATAATTTGCTCCTTTATGGGGTAAATTCAACATTTTTAAGCATTATACCACAAAAAGACCCGCATCGCAACCATCGGCGCGAACTTTGCAGAAAGTTAACAAAAGGCCCTCCCCGACGGGGAGGGCCTTTTCTTATTCTTCATAGGTCTTGGGAAGCGGGGTGACCACCGGTGTTCCGTCCCGGTTCAGCAGCGGTGTCAAACCGCCTGCGTAACCGCTGCAGCTGAACAGGTAATTGACACCTGTTTCCTTATCCACATAGATCACCATATTATTTCCGGCGAATCCGCCGCTTTGGGAATAAACCTTAATAAATCTGTCGTCTTTCTTGTTTGCCATATTTATATATCCCAATCAAACGTATCTTCGTCCCGTTCAAGGACAAGCTTCCGGTATATAAGCGCCACAACCATAATGATCAGCAGGAAGGCGCACAAGGCGCTGCCCACACTGCCCCAGGTTACCAGCATCAGGGTGGTAATGGCAATTGCCAGCACTACCAGCAGGAAAATCTGCCATTTTCCCACGCTTTACTCCTTCACGCTCTCCACGAGGCCCTTGGCCATGCCGACCAGACCCTGCATCTCGGAAGGAATGATGATCTTGGTTGCCTTGCCGTCGGCTACCTTCTCCATAGCCTGGATGGACTTGAGCTTGATGACCTGATCATTGGGTGCCTTTTCATTCAGCAGTTCCAAAGACTCTGCCAGAGCCGTCTGGACAGCACGGATGGCCTGGGCTTCACCGTCAGCCTTCAGGATGGCTGCCTGCTGCTCTGCTTCTGCCTTCAGAATGGCTGCCTGCTTTTCTGCATCGGCTCTCAGAATTGCGGATTCGCGCTCACCTTCTGCAATCAGAATGGCGGACTTCTTCTGGCCTTCTGCCTGCAGGATTGCCTGACGGCGGTCACGCTCTGCCTTCATCTGCTTTTCCATGGAGTTCTGAATATCCTGGGGAGGCAGGATGTTCTTCAGCTCCACGCGGTTGACCTTGATGCCCCAGGGGTCGGTAGCCTCGTCCAGGATGGCCCGCATTCTGGTGTTGATCACATCACGGGAGGTCAGGGTCTGATCCAGCTCCAGATCGCCGATGATATTACGCAGAGTGGTAGCAGTCAGGGTTTCCATTGCCATCATGGGATGCTCCACACCGTAAGCATAGAGCTTGGGGTCGGTGATCTGGAAATACACGACAGTATCGATCTGCATGGTAACATTATCCTTGGTGATAACAGGCTGAGGAGGATAGTCCAGCACCTGCTCCTTCAGGCTGACCTTCTTGGCAACACGATCCAGGAAGGGAATCTTAATATGCAGACCAACGCCCCAAATGGTCTGGAATGCACCCAGACGCTCAACAACATACGCACGGGACTGCTGCACCACAACGATATTGCGGATAATAATGACCAGCAACAAAACAATCACAATGGGGATAAAAATAAATTCCATAAATTAAACCTCCACTTCTTTCTTTACCTGCTCAACAATTACCTTGGAACCCTGGATTTTCATGATCTTCACATGGGAACCGGCGGGAATAATATCACCGGATTCCACACGGGCAGTCCAGGTCACATCGCCCACCTTTACACGGCCGCCCTCCAGGGGGTCAATGGCTTCGGTGACAAGGCAGACTCTGCCGATCAACGCATCCGCGTTGGTAGCCACCAGCTTCGGCTTGAGATGCTTTCTTGCCATGGGCCACAGCAGTGCCAGCAACACAATCGCAATTGTCAAAAATACCAGAATCTGCAGCCAGACTTCTCCTCCCAACAGCGCCACGATCATGGCCGCCAGGGAACCCACCGCAAACCAGGTGGAAATCAGCTGAACGGTAGCCGCCTCCATAATCAGGAAAACCACCATCAGAATCAGCCAAATAATTGCCCAAATATTCATGGGGAACTCCCTCCTTTCTTCTAATATTAGAATAACAGAAAGGATTTCCGCCGTCAAATAAATAAACTGTAAACTTCAATAATTTGCGCCATTTGCCAGTGCCAGAATGCCTTCCGCCAAATATTCTGCCGCTCGGAGCGCCTGGGCATGGGTATTTCCGGCAGTGCCCACTTCGATCAGCAGAGCGCCGGTGCTGAGATCCTGATTATACCGGCCACTTACCACTTTGATAGGCCTGCACAGTCCGGGATAGGTCTGCTCCAGCTGGGCCTGGAGTTTCACTGCCAGGGCCAAATTCCGCTCCCAGTCAGGAAAGCTGAGTCCGCCGTTGTCCGAGCCCATTACCAGCATCAGATTGGCGCATTCCTCTCCTTCCACCGTGGCTGTGGAAACCTTTTGTCTGCCGTTTACATCCTCTGCCGCATCCCTGTGCAGATCCAGCACCAGACAGATGGAAGGGTTCTTGTCCAGGATATCGGCAACGGTCTGCCGGGCATTGCCGTAAGCATCGTTATAGGATGGATAGTCATGGAGTGTCCCGTCATGGATCACCCGGATGCCCCCTGCTTCCAGCAGCTGCGCCACCCGCTCCCCCACGGATACCATATTATAATTCGTGTCCAGGGTGCGATAGGGGGAGGTCTCTTCATATCCCGGCTCTTTTTCATAGCTCTCTGTGGCATGGCTGTGGAGGATCAGCACCGTAGGCGCACCCGCTTTCAGATCCCAGGTCAGGGGCTGCCGCAGTAAATTTGCGGTGTCCACCGGCCAGGGGGCATTGACCTGCACCAGAGGTTCCTGATTTTCTCCAAATACCGGAATAGCTGCGGCCGGTTCTGTCGGATCATCCTGCCGGATCTCTTCCGGCTGGGGCTCCGGGGCAGCGGCCTGGGTAACCATCCTGCCGGAACTGAGAAGCAGCAGCGTTCTTCCCATCTCCTCATTCCCCCTTGTGCCGGCTATGCGCAGCAGAAATGCCAGGGTCAGCAGTACAGCCCCCAGTTGTATGGCTTTTTGCTCCATGGTCCCTCCTTGTCGCATTTTGTCAAATGCCCCGAAAACGCAAATTGTGCGGCCATAAGCCGCACAATCGATTGAATTGTCATTCCCAGGACGCTTGCGCCCGTGGGAATCCCCATCTTAAGAAGGAGATTGCCACGTCGGCCTACGGCCTCCTCGCAATGACACATATTATTTTTCTTGTTTTTTCCACTTGGGTCTTGTCCGCAATTCAATGCGGAGCTTTTCAAAAAACTCCGTCAAAAGCGCCGTGCATTCTGCTTCCATAAGGCCCTTTTCTGCCTTCGGATGGTGGTTAAAGTCCACGGAAAACAAATCACAGACAGAACCGCAGGCGCCGCCCTTCTTATCCTCTCCGCCGAAGACCACCCGGGGGATCCGGGCATTGATGATGGCACCGGCGCACATGGGGCAGGGCTCCAGCGTCACATAGAGGGTGCATTCCCACAGACGCCAGCCGCCTAAATTCTTGCAGGCATCGGCGATGGCCTCGATCTCCGCATGGCCCAGGGCTGTTTTGGCCGTTTCCCGGCGGTTCCGGCCCCGGCCTACAATCTCGCCGTTTCGCACGATCACGCAGCCCACCGGCACCTCGCCCTCAGCAAAAGCTTCCTTCGCCAGCTCCAGCGCCGCTTCCATATAGATCCGCTCGTCCATGGTCATCCCCTCCTTTTTTTATTTATCATAACTTATCAAATATATATCCGTCAATATTTTTCCCATAGCATAGCACCTGAGGGCTGCAAAACCGAGGGAACGGTGACAGGATTTCAGAAAAGTTTCTTCTGCTTCTGTTGCGGAAATATATTTTCCATGGTAGAATAATAAAAAATATGTCCTTCCTGAGGAGACTTTTATGAATACCCTTTTGCATATCTGCTGCGCACCCTGCGCCAATCAGTGCATTGAGATGCTGCGGACAGACGGAATCGAAACCACCGGTTTTTGGTATAATCCCAATATCCACCCCTTTACTGAGTACCGCGCCAGAAGAAACTGCCTGCGGGAATACGCGGAAGTCATTCAGCTGCCCCTGATTGAAAAGAATGACTATGCGCTGCGCCCCTTTGTCAGAGAAGTGGCCGGAGATATTGCCAACCGCTGCGTCAAATGCTACGAAATGCGCCTTTTCGAAACCGCAAAGACCGCCAAAGAAAATGGCTTCGACAGTTTTACATCCAGCCTTTTTATCAGCCCTTATCAGAATCATGAGCTGATGAAGGATGTAGCAGAGCGTGCCGCCGCCGAATACGGCGTGGAATTCCTATACCGGGATTTCCGGGAGGTTTTCAAAGCCGGCCAAGCCTTTGCAAGAGAACATGAATTCTATATGCAGAAGTACTGCGGCTGCGTATTTTCCGAAGAAGAACGTTATTTAAAGAAAAATAAAATCATTCCTTAAGGAGTCAAACTATGCAATTTATCGTACCTACCCTGTTTGGCCTGGAGGGCCTTGCAGGCGACGAGCTCAGAAGAATGAATATGGAAAACGTCAAGGTTGAAGACCGCAGAGTCTTCTTCACCGGTGACGAATATGCCCTGGCCAAGGCAAATATCTGCCTGCGGACCGGTGAGCGTGTTATGATCGTGCTGGCGCAGTTCCCCGCCAAGACCTTTGAGGAGCTGTTCCAGGGTGTGTATCACGCAAACCTGGAAGATTACATTCCCAAAGACGGCCAGTTCCCCGTAAAGGGTCACTGCCTCAACAGCCAGCTGATGAGTGTTTCCGACTGCCAGGCCATCATCAAGAAGGCCGCCTCCAAGCGGCTGGGTGAAAAATACGGCATTTCCTGGCTTCCCGAAACCGGCATCAAGTTCCAGCTTCACTTCACCATCCTCAATGACCAGGTGACCCTCTCTCTGGACACCTCCGGTCAGGGTCTGCACAAGCGCGGCTACCGTGCCATCGGCAACGATGCTCCCTTGCACGAAACCCTGGCAGCCGGCATGATCCAGTTGACCCGCTACAGAGGCCGGGAGTATTTCTGGGATCCCTTCTGCGGCTCCGGCACCATCCCCATCGAAGCAGCGCTGATCGCCAAGAACCGGGCACCCGGTCTGAACCGCACCTTCGCCGCCATGGAATACCCCTGGATGAACGAAAACATCTGGAAGCAGGTGAAGGAAGAGGCACGGGACAAGGAATTCAACGGTCAGTACCGGATCGTAGGTTCTGACAATGATCCTTCCTGCGTCAGCCTTTGCTTTGCCAATGCAAGAAAAGCCGGTGTTGCCGACCTGGTCACCTTCAAGGACGGCGATGCCACCAAGATGCCCCTTCCCACCGACTCCGGCATCATCGTCTGCAATCCCCCCTACGGCGAGCGTATGATGGAGCAGACATCCGCCCAGCGTCTGTACAGTGCCCTGGGCCGCCATCTGAAGTTTGCCAACAACTGGAAGCAGTACATCATCACCTCCGAGCCGGACTTTGAGCATTACTTCGGCCGCCGCAGCGATAAGAAGCGGAAGTTCTACAACGGCAAGATCCAGTGCAACTACTATATGTTCACCGATGACAAGAGAAAAGCTCCTCCCAAAAAGGCAGGTAAGAAATAATGAGACACTTGTTTATCATCAATCCCGCAGCCGGCAGCTATAATCAGACCGAAGATTACCGGAAGAAAATCGCAGAAATCTGCGAGGCAAAGGGCCTGGACTACAGCATCCGGATTTCCGGCGCTCCCGGCCGCTGCTGCAAGATCGCAAGAGAGGCAGCAGAATCCGGAAGAGAATACCGGATCTATGCCTGCGGCGGTGACGGCACCCTGAATGAAGTGGTCAACGGCGCAGTGGGCTTTGACAATGTGGCTGTGACAACCTTCGCAGGCGGCAGCGGCAATGACTTTGCCAGAATGTTCTCCGACCCCGCCGCATTCCGGGATTTGGAGAGGCTGCTGGATGCGGAAGTGACAGAATTCGATCTGATCAAATGCAACGATGACTACTCCCTCAACATCTGCTCCGTAGGACTGGATGCAAGAATCGGCCATGATGTGACAAACTACAAGCGGCTGCCCTTGCTCAGCGGTTTCCGTGCTTACGCTCTTTCCACCGTGGTCAATGTGGTAAGAGGTATTTCCGAGCATTATGTGGTGGAAATTGACGGAGAGCGCATCGACGGCCAGCAGACCCTGATCTGCGCCTGCAACGGCAGGTTCTACGGCGGCGGCTTCTGCCCCGTACCTACCGCAGACCCCACCGACGGCAAGCTGGAAGTGCTGCTGATCAAAGATGTTTCCCGTCTGAAGGTTGCCCAGGTGGTGGGCGCCTACAAGGCTGGCAAATATGCCTCCTACCCAGATCTCATTCGCTATTTCTCCACAGACCATGTGAAGATTATCTGCGATAAGCCCACCGGCATTAACCTGGACGGTGAAAAGCGGGAAGCAGAAATCATCGACATGTCGGTGGCCAAAGAAAAGATCCGGTTCTTCTACCCCAAGGGTATCACCTTCAAAAAAGAGGCAGCAAAAGAAGCCGCCACTGTATAAACAAACCAAAGGCACAGCGTGATCTACGCTGTGCCTTTACTTGTTATTATGGCTATTTCATGTTATGATTGAAAATAACAATATATATGGAGGTATACAATGCAGCGAGAGAAATTAAGATTTACAAATATTTTAATGCTTACGATTGCAGGTATCATCAATGCCTTTGGCATCACGATTTTTTTAGCACCTGTTAATCTGTACGATAGTGGTATTTCCGGAACATCCATGCTTTTAGATCAGTTAACACCACATTTTTTGACACTGTCCATTTTCCTGATTGCGTTAAACATCCCGTTGTTCTTATTTGGACTCAAAAAACAAGGCTGGCTATTTACAGTATACGCCATTTATGCCGTTTGCATTTATTCCGTATGTGCGTGGTTAATTACCGATGTGCTGCCCATTGATGTCAGCATCGCCTCTCCCTTAGCCGGTACAGATTTGCTTCTTTGCGCTTTATTCGGCGGTGTCATCTCCGGAATCGGAAGTGGTATTGCAATCCGTTATGGCGGAGCCATGGACGGCATCGAAGTCATGGCCGTTATCTTTGCAAAGCGTCTTGGCATTACGGTCGGTACTTTTGTAATGATATACAATGTATTATTGTATGTCATTTGTGGTTTTGTCCTCAATAGTTGGATTTTACCGCTCTATTCGATTATTACTTATGCCGCGGCGCTAAAAACAATCGACTTCATCGTGGATGGTCTGGACAGAGCAAAATGTGCCATCATCATCACGGAACATCCCAAAGAAATTTGCAGCAAATTATGTGAGGTTTTTGGCAGTGGTGCCACCTATTTGGACGCAAAAGGCGGTTACACCAACAGAGAAAAATCCATGATTTATTTCGTTGTCAATCGTTATCAGATCGTACGAATGAAAGAACTGGTGCACACCATTGACCCCCTTGCCTATATCACAATCAGCGAAGTTGCCGATGTATTTTCCAGTAACAACAAATAACGTCTGTTTTCCCGCTTCCCGACAAAAAGACCCGCTCTTTTGAGCGGGTCTTTGTCGGGTAAGCCCGACGGCCAATTCGTGCACAGTTGGTCTGTAATCGATAGGACCATTGGGTACCGCTCGGTATCGCTACATAGTAAAAGACCCGCTCAAATGAGCGGGTCTTTCTTTTTTGTTTTTTATACTGCAGTTGGTAAATCAAACCATAGCAGCGGTGATGATAGCCATCTTGTAGACTTCCTCAGCATTGCAGCCGCGGGACAGGTCGTTGATGGGAGCAGCCAGACCCTGCAGGATGGGGCCCAGAGCCTCGTAACCGCCCAGACGCTGTGCGATCTTGTAG
>JAFOBK010000046.1 GCA_017381835.1 Oscillospiraceae bacterium
AGATGAGGCGCTGGAGCAGCGCCGTAAGGTTCTGCAAAACGCAGAAAAACTTAGCGATGGCATCCATACAGCAGTAGATTGCTTGTTTGGCGGCGATGATCCGGATGGTGCGGCATCCCTTGTGGCAGAAGCTGAGCGGGAACTGGCCCGTCTTGTCAGATATACGGATGCTTATAATGAACTCCATGATAAGATTGCGGATCTGATGTATCAGGTGCAGGATGTGGCTGAGGAACTCCGGGATGCCCGAGATGACTTGAGTTATTCTGCTGACGAACTGGAACAGATCGAATCCCGCCTGGATGTGATCCATCGCTTGCGCCGCAAGTATGGTGCTACCTGCGAAGATATTCTGAATTACCTGGATCAGGCACAAAAGGAACTGGATGAAATCGAGTTTGCCGATGATCATGTGGAGCGGCTGAAGCTGAAGTGCCAAAAGGCAGAGAAAGAGGCCTGGGAAGCAGCAAAAGAATTGCGTAAACACCGCATGGAAGCAGCAAATGAATTGTCTGCACGTATTCTTACGGAATTGGCGCAGCTGGATATGCCGAAAGTGCAGTTTTCCTGCAACTTTACCGAAACGGAACTGACACCCATTGGCGCGGATACAGTTGCGTTCTATATGTCTGCCAATGCCGGTGAAGCCCTCAAGCCTATGAGTAAAGTGGCATCCGGCGGTGAGCTTGCCCGCATTATGCTGGCAATGAAGAATGTTCTTGCCGAGCAGGATCAGGTTGCTACTCTGATCTTTGACGAGGTTGATACCGGTGTTTCCGGCCGCGCAGCACAAAAGGTTGCGGAAAAGCTCAGAAGTGTTGCAAAGACGAAGCAGGTTCTCTGCGTTACCCACTTGCCTCAGCTGGCAGCATTGGCCAACACCCATTTGCTGATCGCTAAGGAAGAACGGCAGGGAAGAACCTATACTTCTGTTACACCTTTGGACATTGAAGGCAGAAAGCGAGAGCTGGCTCGTATTATTGGTGGCACAAATATTACGGAAACTACATTAAAGAGCGCAGAAGAAATGCTGAATGCTTGACAAAATTGCATTTATTTGTTAGGATATTGCCAACGCGTTGAAGGGATGAAGTAAGTACCCAAGTCACTTTCAGAGAACTGCCGGGTGGTGCGAGGCAGTAAGGACCGGTACCCAAATACCTCCCGGAGCGGCATCCTTGAAATTACAGTAGGGGATGACGGGTTCGCCCGAGACAGCGAAAAGCGTTGTTGGACGCTGTGAGGCTGCTATCGTGAGGTAGCGGCGAACCAGAGGTGGTACCGCGTATTTTCTACGCCCTCTGTCCATTGGGACAGGGGGCGTTTTTTCGTACCTCCGTCCAAAATCAAGATTATTGGAGGAATATTAAATGAAAGTCTATGACGAGCTGGTAGCCAGAGGTTTGATCGCCCAGGTTACCAATGAAGAAGAAATCCGTGAGATGATCGACAACGGCAAGGCCACTTTCTACATTGGCTTTGACCCCACTGCTGATTCTCTGCATGTTGGCCACTTCATGGCTCTGTGCCTGATGAAGCGTCTGCAGATGGCCGGTAACAAGCCCATCGCTCTGATCGGCGGCGGTACTGCAATGATCGGTGACCCCTCCGGCCGTACCGATATGCGCAGCATGATGACCAAGGAGACTATCCAGCACAACTGCGACTGCTTCAAGAAGCAGATGGAGCGTTTCATTGAGTTCGGTGAAGATAAGGCAAAGATGGTCAATAATGCTGACTGGCTGCTGGATCTGAACTATGTGGATGTGCTGCGTGAAGTAGGCGCTTGCTTCTCTGTTAACAATATGCTCCGTGCTGAGTGCTACAAGCAGAGAATGGAGAAGGGCCTGAGCTTCCTGGAGTTCAACTACATGATCATGCAGTCCTACGACTTCTACTACCTGTACCAGCACTACGGCTGCAATATGCAGTTCGGTGGTAACGACCAGTGGAGCAACATGCTGGGCGGTACTGAGCTGATTCGCCGTAAGCTGCAGAAGGATGCACATGCAATGACCATCACTCTGCTGCTGAACTCCGAGGGTAAGAAGATGGGTAAGACTGCCAAGGGTGCTGTTTGGCTGGATCCCAATAAGACCACTCCCTTCGAGTTCTACCAGTACTGGCGCAATGTTGAGGATGCTGATGTCCTGAAGTGTATCCGTATGCTGACCTTCCTGCCCCTGGAGCAGATTCAGGAGATGGATTCCTGGAAGGATGCACAGCTGAATACTGCTAAGGAGATCCTGGCATTTGAACTGACCAAGCTGGTTCACGGTGAGGAAGAGGCAGCTAAGGCTCAGGCTGCTGCAAAGGCTCTGTTTGTTGGCGGCGGTGACGATGCCAACATGCCCACCACTGAGATCACTGCTGATAAGCTGGCTGATGGCAAGATCGGCATTCTGAATCTGATGGTAGCCTGCAAGCTGGCAGGTTCTAACGGTGAGGCAAGACGTCTTGTCCAGCAGGGCGGTGTTTTCGTCAATGATGAGAAGGTTCCCGATCATACCTTTGCAATCACTGAGGATATGCTGAAGGAAGGCGTAAAGATCCGCAAGGGCAAGAAGGTTTTCCACAAGGCTGTTTTGGCATAATTTTAGGGCGGCTTCGGCCGCCCTTTCTATTTGATGGCATTTTTAAGTTTGATGAAGTTCTCGTTGCTGATGTCACAAAGAGGAAGTCTGCAACATCCGCAGTCATAGCCTATTTCTTTCATGGCTGCTTTTACCGGAATGGGATTTACTTCGCTGAAGAGTGCCTCTATCAGCGGAAGATAACGACATTGCAGGTCGGCAGCTGTGTCAAAATCGCCGTCTAATGCTGCTTCACATAGTGCTGCGGTTTCTTTCGGAAGAACATTGGAAAGCACAGATATTACACCCTGGCCGCCTAAGGCCGTTACCGGAACGATCTGATCGTCGTTTCCACACCATACCGGAAAATCCGGGCCACATGCATTTCTGATACGTGCGATTTTTGTTATGTCCGTACTGGCTTCTTTTATACCGGCAATATTTGGAATTTTGGATATCGATTTATAAACGCTGACGGGAATATCAAGTCCGGTTCTTCCCGGAACATTATAGACGATTACCGGAATACGAACCGCATTGCAGATGGATAAGTAATGCAGAAGGATTCCCTCGGGTGTAGCCTTGTTATAATATGGTGATACCACCAACAGTGCGTCTGCTCCCGCTTCCTGGGCGGCTATGCTGAGCTCGATGCTATGAGCGGTATTGTTAGAGCCGGTACCGGCGATGATCATACACCGATCACCCACATACTCTTTGCATCGCCGGAAGAGATGGATCTTCTCATCATCACTTAAGGTAGCGGATTCGCCGGTTGTTCCGGCAATTACTACGGCATGGATACCGGATTCTATTTGCCGTTTTAACAGCAGCTCTATCATGGGATAGTTTATTTTACCGTCGAGAAACGGTGTTACCAGTGCGGTACATACCCCGGTAAACAATGGTTTTCGCATATGTTACACCTCCGAAATAATCTATGCAGGAAGTGTATGATTTGCGTGTTGCAAAATGAAGGGAAATCGGCTATACTGTGATAGAAAATTTGTAAATGTTATAAGATGGAGGGTATTTCGTGAAAACCCATGATTTTTTCTATGATCTGCCAGAAGAGCTGATTGCGCAGACGCCTTTGGAAAAACGGGACACTTCCCGTTTACTGGTAATGGACCGCAAGAGCGGTGAAGTAAAACATCAGCATTTTTATGATATTATTGATCACCTTCGGCCCGGCGATTGCCTGGTAATGAATGACTCCCGTGTACTTCCGGCACGTCTTCTGGGCCATCGTCCCACAGGCGGTGCTGTGGAAGTTCTGCTGCTGCGGGATTTGGGCAGCAAAAAGTGGGAATGTCTGTGCAAACCCGGCCGCAAGATGCAGGTGGGGCATCAGGTTATTTTTGGCAATGGAGAATTAACTGGCTGCGTTGTGGAAGTCCAGGAGACCGGCAACCGGGTCATTGAATTCCAATATGAAGGCATTTTCCTTGAGGTGCTGGAACGACTGGGCAAGATGCCCCTGCCTCCTTACATTAAGGCGGAACTCCAGGATCAGGAGCGGTATCAAACCGTGTATTCCAAATCTGTTGGATCTGCTGCTGCGCCTACCGCAGGTCTTCACTGGACAAATGAATTGCTGCAAAAAGCCCGTGACAAGGGTGTAAAAACTGCATTCGTTACGCTGCATGTTGGTCTGGGCACATTCCGTCCGGTATCTGCCGAAAATGTTTTGGATCATCATATGCATGCAGAACTGTGCATGATCAGCAGCGAAACTGCACAAATTCTGAACGAAACAAAGCGAGAGGGTGGCAGAGTGATCTGCGTGGGTACAACTTCCTGCCGCACCCTGGAGTCCCTCGTTAATGACGACGGTACTTTTGAGGAAAAGTCCAAGTGGACGGAAATCTTTATTTATCCCGGTTATACCTTTAAGGCGATGGACGGCTTGATTACCAATTTCCACCTGCCTGAGAGTACCTTAGTGATGCTCGTTTCCGCATTTGCCGGCAGAGAACATGTCCTGGCTGCATACGAAGAAGCTGTGAAGGAGAGATACCGTTTCTTCTCCTTTGGTGACGCAATGACTATTCTGTAAGGAGGCTGCTATGTTTGAACTGAAAAAGACAGAGGGAAAGGCCCGTCGCGGTGAATTCACATGCGCCCACGGAACGGTGCAGACTCCTGTATTTATGAATGTTGGTACCCAGGGCGCCATTAAGGGTGCATTGAATGCAAAAGATTTGAAGGATATCGGATGTCAGGTTGAGCTTTCCAACACCTATCATCTCCACCTGCGACCCGGTGATCAGCTGGTAAAGGAGATGGGTGGCCTTCACAAGTTTATGACTTGGGATGGCCCCATTCTGACCGACTCCGGTGGATTCCAGGTCTTCAGTCTTTCCGGCCTTCGTAAGATCAAGGAGGAAGGTGTTTATTTCTCCTCTCATATCGATGGAAGAAAGATTTTTATGGGACCTGAGGAGAGTATGCAAATCCAGTCCAACCTGGGTTCTGATATCTGCATGGCCTTTGATGAGTGTATTGAAAATCCTGCGCCCCGTGAGTATGTAAAGAAGAGTATTGACCGTACCTATCGCTGGCTGGAGCGCTGCAAGGCAGAAAATGCCCGGTTAAACGCGCTGCCTGACACCATTAACCCCCAGCAGATGCTTTGGGGCATTAACCAGGGCGGCACTTATGCAGATCTTCGCATTGAGCATATGCAGCGGATTGCTGAGCTGGATCTTCCCGGTTATGCCATCGGCGGTCTGGCTGTGGGTGAAACTGCCGCTGAGATGTACGATGTGATTGAGGCTGTTGAGCCGCACATGCCTGCAGAAAAGACTCGTTACCTGATGGGTGTCGGTACCCCCTCGAATATTATCGAGGCTGTTGCCCGCGGTGTGGACTTCTTTGACTGTGTAATGCCGGCAAGAAATGCCCGTCTGAATGCGCTGCCGGATACAGTCAATCCCCAACAGATGCTTTGGGGTATCAACCAGGGTGGTACTTATGCGGATATCCGTGTGGATCATATGAAACGGATCCGGGATTTGGATTTGCCGGGCTATGCCATCGGCGGTCTGGCTGTTGGTGAGACTGCAGAGGAAATGTATGACATTATTGAGGCTGTAG
>JAFOBK010000047.1 GCA_017381835.1 Oscillospiraceae bacterium
AAAGTTGTTCTGGATTTTTTGGTCCGAGTGTCGAGATTCGAACTCGAGGCCTCTTGAACCCCATTCAAGCGCGATACCAAACTTCGCCACACCCGGATCAATGCTTGCGTCTCACGACCGCTTCGATATATTAGCACACCTTGTCGGAAAATGCAAGCACTTTTTTCAAAATTTTTAAAAAATTTTTTACTCGCCTACATCGGACTTAATGACCTTGCCCAGGTTCCACAGGCAGACCACCTGCTGCTCGGCTGCGGCCTTCTCTTCTTCGGTCTCATATTCCACGTAAACGGTATGGGCGCTGCAGTCAGAACACTCTACCTGCACATTCCAGCCGCCTTCGTGAACAACGAAACCGTTACCCCGGCAAATGGGGCACTCTTCCAAAACAAAATTAGGATTGATCTCCATAGTTAATTCTCCTTATCTGAAAATTTCTTCTTGTGCATCCATAATTTCCAAACGGCTGCACTTTGTAAAATCCGGAGCAAATTCCGGTACATACAACCCGATCGCAGCCACGATCTGGGCAGGGTTCAGGGTGGGATTCTGACAGCAGATCCGCGCATTCAGCTCCAGCGTATGCGCATCGACCCGCACCACATCCAGCTTGCGGATCATGGGAATAATATCCTGATCCTGCATGCCGTTCTTCGTTTTCTTGGTAACAGTCAAAGACTCTCTGTTAAAGAGCGCATGCAATGCTTCTTCTGCATCTGCAGGTACTCCCCTATCATATTCCATTGTGATCTTACAATCCAACAAGGCAAGGTCACGGAGCTTTCTGCCGTTTTCATATGTCTTGTGAACCACCACACCGCTGACAAGGGATTGATTCAGCCGCTGGGTGATCTCGTCGCAGGGAACGCTGGCACCGTCCAGGTCAAAGTCCAGCAGTTCACAGACGCTGTCCACGCCGACGGACAGAGGCAGCGCAATGGAAACAGAGGGTCGGGGATTGAATCCCTGGGTATGCTTCAGGGGCAGGTTTGCACGCTTGAACGCACGCTGGAACAAGCGCATCAAATCCAGGTGGGACATCCAAACGGCGCTGCCGGTCTTTTCAAACAGCAATCTAGGCATCGCACTCCACCTCCTTGAGCAAAGCATTGGCGCCGCAGCCGCTGCAGCCATGACGGCAATCCTGGGTCACAGTTTCCGCATATGCCCGCTTACGCTCACACAGCAGGAACCGCTTGGTAACACCCACATCGATAGGATCCCAGGGCAAGATCTCCTCTTCGCCGTAGCCTCGAATCGTGTAGAAATTGGGATCAACACCGCACTTTTCAAAGGCATCCAGCCAAATCTGATAGTTGAAATACTCGTCCCAGCCATCCATCTTGGCACCGTTTTTGGCAGCTTCTTCAAGAACCGGGCCCAAACGGCGGTCACCGCGGGCAGTAACTGCCTCCAGGCGGCTGATATCAGGAGTATGATAGTTATACTCAATGGACTTGGAGTAGAAGTGATCCTTCAGCAGCCTGCATCTGCGCAGATACTCCTCGGGGGTAATCTGCTTTTCCCACTGGAAGGGTGTATGGGGCTTGGGCACAAAGAAGGCCGTTGCCACATGCACACGCAGACCACGCTTCTTATTGGAGGCATGTTCTTTCCAGGTCTGAATCACTTTATAGACAAGCTCTGCAATACCCAGCACATCTTCGTCGGTTTCCGTGGGAAGACCCAACATGAAATAGAGCTTCACATTATTCCAGCCACCGGAGAAGGCATTGGCACAAGTGGTCAGAATCTCTTCCTCGGTCAGATTCTTGTTAATTACATCACGCAGGCGCTGGGTGCCGGCTTCCGGCGCAAAGGTCAGGCCGCTTTTACGCAGTGTCTGCAGTTTGCGCATCAGTTCCTGGGAGAAATTATCCGCACGCAGAGAAGGCACCGACAGATTGATCTTATTTCCCACGCAGTAAGGAATCATCTCATCGGTCAGCTCTTTCAGCTGACGGTAATCCGACGTAGACAAACTGGAAAGGGTAATCTCGTTGTGGCCGGAGTCCTCCAGCATCTCCACCGCCTGGCGGTACAGCACATCGGCGCTCTTTTTACGGACGGGACGGCAGGAGAAACCGGCCTGGCAGAACCGGCATCCACGGACACAGCCGCGAAATACTTCCAGATTGGCGCGCTCGTGAACAATTTCGGTGGAGGGAACGATCATCTTGGTGGGATAGTAGGCATTATCCAGATCTTCGATGATCCGCTTTGTCACCTTCATAGGTGCACCGTTAATAGGTGTGATTGCAGCAATGGTACCGTCTTCCTTATATGTGTATTCATAGAAAGAAGGCACATAAATGCCGGGAATCTTGGAAACCTCCAAAAGGAACGCTTCCTTGCTCCAACCCTCTGCCTTTGCACGGTCATACAGCGTAATGATCTCAGGGGTGATCTCCTCGCCTTCACCCAGAGCAAAGAAGTCAACAAAGTCAGCCAGGGGTTCAGGATTAAAGGTACATACACCGCCGGCAAACACAATATTGTGCAGACCCTCTCTGTCCTTTGCGTGGAGAGGAACACCTGCCAAAGACAGCATATTGAGGATATTGGTGTAGCACATCTCGTAGCCGATGGTGATGGCGATCATGTCAAAGTCTTTTACAGGATCCTGGCTTTCCAGCGCCCACAGAGGCAGATGATGCTTGCGCATCTGCTCTTCCATATCCCCCCAGGGTGCAAAGACACGCTCGCACCAAACGCCGTCCATTTCGTTCATGACGCCGTAAAGGATCCGCATACCCACATTGGACATGCCGATCTCGTAGGTATCCGGGAAACAGAATGCCACACGGACACGGACATCGTCCTTATTCTTTTTGATCTCATTGAATTCGCCGCCGGTATACCGGGCAGGTTTCTGCACGGTGGGGAGAATTCTCTGCAATAATTCGGTCATAGCCATACCTCTTCTATTATGGTAGCACTATTGTACCTTGAGAATGCGCCATTTGCAAGGTATTTTTCTTTTCTTCCTCTTTCCGGTTGCAGCAGCAACCACCAACAGCGGGAAAACGCCCAATTTCCACCGAAAAGCCATCCAGGCACCTGCCAAGGCAAGAAGTATGCATAGTATTGTTTCTGAAAGCCTGAAAATCATCTCAGCATGCTCTTGCGGAAGGAAACACTCCAAAGCCCCCAGCAATGCCCGACCGCCGTCAAGAGATGAGATTGGCAGCAAATTAAAGGTAGATTGCAGTAGGATACAAAGCGCAAATTCGGGAAAGATCCTTCCGGGCAGCAGTAACAGCAAACTCCCAACCGGTCCTGCCAATGCGCAGAGTACTGTTTCCCAGGTCGTCAAATCCTCTGTCTGAATCCTTGCGCCATTCCAGTCCACAAAAATTGACTCCACCCTTCTTCCACAGATCCAAAGTGCCAGGCAATGAAAGGCTTCGTGAAAAGCTGCTGTCAGCAGCCATGCAATCAGCCATCGAATCGGAACAGTCAGAAACATTACCGCACCGGCAATGCAGGCTGCTGCCGTTACGTGGATACGCTTTTCAGAACCCTGCCCCATGCAGAATCTCTTTGCAGAAGACCGTTACCGCGTCCCCAAATGCTGCTCCGGAGTGAAGATTTTCCATCATAGCAGATGCAGCTTGTCTTGTCACCGCAGGGTCTCCGGGGATCAGAAAATCAGGAATGCCGTTTAACCGCAGCCAGAGCGCCCCCACAACTAAGATTGAAAGAAGCAGCCATCTGCCATACTTGATTGGGGAATGGTTTGGATGCTGAGGATACCGCTTTGACGCATCCACAGAATAATGAATTTGATATGCCATCAGAACACCTCCTGTTTTTAATTTATGATAAGAAGAAAAAAACATGCAAGATAAGCATTTAGGCGCCATACACTTGACAAACACGTAATTTCTCAATATAATATTTGGGCAATCGGGGTATGGCGAAGTTTGGTATCGCGCTTGGTTCGGGTCCAAGAGGCCTCGGGTTCGAATCCCGATACTCCGACCAGTAAAAACAGCCGTTTTTGGATCGTAAAAGTTCCGAAAACGGTTATTTTTATTGAAAAAGCCTCCACCTTGACCCAAATAGATTCACCTGCGGTTTGGGTCAAATCCGACCCTAAAACCGTATTTGACCCAGATTTGACCCAAACGGGAAACTTTTCCTGAACTTCCAAATAGGCATTCTCTTTCAGAGGTTCGAAATTCCCCATTTTTCGCAAGGTTTTCCTGGTGCTTTTTCGCACCGGGAATTTGTTTCTTCGTATTGTTATTTTACAGCAGATGGTACAAGGTTTTACTGTTTGGCTGTTTTTTAATATTCATTCGTAGGAATCAATACAGTGGTGTCAAGAAACAGGTTTGTTCTCGTCTTTTTCGATTGACAAATGCAGGAAACAATGCTACTCTATGGATAAGTTAATATTCCGTTTAAGTGCTTGTGGATGTGGTAACAGCACCACAAGAGAATAGAAAACCGGGTGAGAACCCCGGACGGTACCGCCGCTGTATGCGTGGAGGCACCACACTTGACGAAAGTCGGTCATTGGGTTAGTCCTGAGAAGGCTGTGTGGAGCTTAGGATGCGTAAGTCAGAAGAACTGCTTAAATGAGGTAAAAACACTAGGGTC
>JAFOBK010000048.1 GCA_017381835.1 Oscillospiraceae bacterium
CTCCTTCGCCTTGATCTTGCAAATCATCTGGGTCATGGTACCCATAGGGCAGAAGCTGCACCAGGCTCTGGGTTTCCACAGCGTATTCACCACCAGGCCAATGATGGTGGAAGTCAGCATCAAGCTATAGAAGCCGAAGCTGAACTGGGCAATCCAGTCTGCCACAGTACCTGCCGTATATGTCCATCCCCAGGGCACACGGAACAGCCACAGAAGCTTGATAGCTTCCCGCAGGCTGTTTGCTCCGGCGGCCACCAGGTATGTCTGGAAGATCATGCTGCCGAACATAGAGAGGAAGAACACCAAAAATCCGTAGCGGAACCATTTGGAAGACAGCCACCGGGGCGCAGGCTTATTCCGGGAACACTTTCCGCATTTACCCAAAAGCTGCCCTCTGCCGCAATAACGATTGCAGAAGGCTTTATTGCCGCCAATGATGGCAATGAACAGCGGTACCAGGAAATCGATCATGCCCAGCCAGGCAAAGAGAATGTTGAAAAAGCCCAAAGCGAAGTAGATGATCGTCCAGATCCATAAGTAATCATACCAATGCTTTTTCATTTGGCTTCGCTCCTTTCTGTGAGGGCGATGCAGCCGGCAGGACAAGCCTTGGCGCACAGACCGCAGCCCACGCATTTTTCATCATCCACCTGGGCAAAACAACCCTTGTAAATGGAAATTGCCTCCTTGCGGCAGGCCTTCAGGCAGACACCGCAGGCAACGCAAGATTTCTGATTGGGAATCGCTTTTCTTTTCATAAAATCACCCTTTCTTGTTTTCCATTTTACCTTTCAGAATGTGAAAAGTAAATAAAAATGTTAAAGCCCGGAATTGGAAGCGTGGGTATCACGAACCAATCCCGGGTCTTTTCATGGGAATATTTTCTTAAAGCGCAGTCAGAAAACTGTCATCCGATGCTGCCCATCAGGCTTCAGAGAACTGATCCTTCTCCACATAGCAGAGGGGGCATTCGAAATCCTCGGGAATATCTTCCCACTTGGTGCCGGGTGCGATTCCGCCTTCGGGATAACCCAGTTCCTCATCATATTCCCAACCACAAACATCACATACATATTTCATATTTTAATCCTCCATTTTTCAGTAGTGTTTGTTTTTCTTTATGGCTTTATTCTAGCAGCCGAAACAGATTCTTTCTGTGACTTTCTCACATAAAAAGCAGAAATTGCATACACCCGGATAAGCCACAGCTTTCTATTTACAAGAATTCCCAACTATGATATAAATAAAACAGCGGTTTTATTCATAATTACTTTTTATATACAGGAGATAATCATGAAAAAGATTCGGATTCAAGATGATCTGTATACCTATGTCAATCAGGAAAAGCTGGAGGAACTGGTGATTCCTGAGGATATGCCCGTTGCCGGCGGTTTTGCCGCTCTCAGTACCGATGTGGAGAAGCTGATGATCGGCGAATTCAATGCCATGTGCAAGGATGCTTCCTATCCCAATGCACATTTGGAAAGAGCCTGCACCCTCTATGCCCTTGCCAAGGATGTGAAACGGAAGAAAAAGCACGGCATCAAGCCTGCCCTGAAGAACCTGGCCATTCTCAAAAAGCTGGGCACCATGCGCAGCTTCAATCTTCATGCCAAGGATCTGATGTTTAAGGGCATTGCCCTGCCCATCTCCATTGCCGTGGAACCCAACATGAAGGACACCACCCACCACTGCGTAATGATCCAGGGTCCCAGCGTGATCCTGCCCGATGCCTCCTACTACGCCGAAGGCAAAGAGCAGCAGAAAGAACAGCTGCTGCAGCTTTGGAGCGGCTTTGCCAAGCAGGTGCTGGCCAAGGCAGGCCACGATGAGGAGCAGATTGAAGAGCTGATCGAGGACACCCTGGAATTTGACGCGCTGATTGCCAAGTATGTAAAGACCAGAGAAGAGTGGTCTGAGTACACCAAGATGTACAACCCCATGCGCACCGGCAGAGTTGCCGGCATGGTGAAGCCTCTGAATTTAAGACGGCTGCTTTCCGACCTCTTTGACCATGTTCCCGATGAGATCATCCTGGCAGAACCCCGCTACTTCAAGCATTTCAAAGAGATTTTCAACCGGGATACCTTTGAAGAATACAAGCATTGGGCCTATGTGGTGACCCTGATGGGCAGCTGCAGTCTGCTCTCCGAAGAACTCCGTGATCTGGGCGGCGGTTTCTACCGGGCTCTCTCCGGCATTGCCGCAGCCGCTTCCCCCGAAAAGTTTGCCTATCAGTTGGCTTCCGGTCTGTACAGCGAGCCTATCGGCCTATACTACGGCGAAAAGTACTTTGGCGAAGCAGCCAAGCAGGACATCATCGACATCGTCAAGCAGATCGTTGCCACCTATCAGAAGCGCATCGCCGCCAACGATATTCTGGAGCAGGCCACCAAGGACAAGGCCATTCTGAAGCTCAACAAGATGGGTCTGAAGATGGCGTATCCCGACCGGGTGGAAGCCATCTACGACAAGCTGGTGTTTGACAAGAGCAAGTCCCTCTTTGACATTGTCCTCTCCCTGAAGGCCATCCGCATGGCAGATAACTTCAGCAAGCTCAGTGAAGAAGTGGACCGCAGCCATTGGGCGATGCCCGGACACATGGTCAATGCCTGCTACGATCCCTTTGTCAATGATATCACCTTCCCCGCTGCCATTCTGCAGCCTCCCTTCTACTCCATTCATCAGACCAGAAGCGAAAACTTAGGCGGTATCGGCGCGGTAATCGGCCATGAGATCTCCCACGCTTTCGACTCCAACGGTGCCAAGTGTGACGAGCTGGGCAATCTGAACAACTGGTGGACCAAGGCCGATGAACGCAAGTTCAGCAAGAAGGTCAATGCCATGATCAAACAGTTTGACGGCATCGAACTGCCCTGGGGCACCGTTAACGGCAAGTTTACCGTCAGCGAAAACATCGCCGACAACGGCGGTATGGCAGTCACCCTGGACATCATGTCCCAGACTGAAGGTGTTTCTTTTGAGGAGTACTTTACCAACTGGGCAAAGGTATGGTGTTTGAAGGCCAAGCCCGAATATCAGGCACTGCTTCTGCAGGTGGATGTCCACGGACCTGCCTACCTGCGCACCAATATGCCCCCCAGAAACTTCCCCGAATGGTATGACACCTTCCGGGTAAAGAAATCCGACGGCATGTACCTGGCCCCCTCCAAGAGAGTGGTCATCTGGTAATCGAACAAGGAGGTTCCCTATGTCTAAGAATTATCGTGCAGCCCTCAGCGCCTGCCTGGGCGATCCGGTGGACGGCAATCCCACCGGTGTGATGCAGGAAGCTGCCTTTGCCGCCTGCGGCCTCAACTGGCGCTATCTGACCATCCGGGTAAAGGATGGTGACCTGGAGCAGGCCTTTGCCGGCATGAAGGCCATGGATTTTTCCTGCTGCAATCTGACCATGCCCCATAAGCGCACCATCATTCCCCTTCTGGACGGTCTGACCCAGGCTGCCCAGATCATCGGCGCCGTCAATACCGTCTTCCGGGATGGCGACCGTTGGATGGGTGAAAATACCGACGGCAAGGGTTTTGTCCGTGCTTTACAAAAAGAAGGAATCTCCCTTGAAAATAAGCGAGTGACCATCCTGGGCGCCGGCGGCGCTGCCCGTGCCATTAGCGTGGAGTGCGCCCTGGCAGGTGCATCTTCCATCACTGTCATCAACCGCAGCCAGGTCAACGGCACGGAGCTGGCAGAACTTCTGAATGCCCATACCCCCGCAAAGGCCCAGTATCTGCCCTGGACCCCTGCCATGACAATCCCTGCCGACACGGAGATCCTGGTAAATGCCACCTGCGTAGGCCTGCATCCCAATGTGACCGACAAGCCGGATATTGACTACACTACCATCCTGCCCCATATGGTTGTCAGCGATGTGGTCTTCAATCCCGTGGATCCTCTGTTCCTGCAGGAAGCCAGAAAGCAGGGCGCCAAGACCGTATCCGGCATTGGCATGCTGGTGCAGCAAGGTGCGCTGGCCTTCACCCTGTGGACCGGCAAGGAAGCCCCCGAGCAGGTCATGTACGATACCCTGGCCAAAGAATTTGCCGAATAAACCTTAAGAGGAACGTATTGCAAAATACGTACTTTCTACAATAGAATCCGTAGAGGCGATTACCAATCGCCCGCGGGCGGTCAATGACCGCCCCTACATTCTTTGGATGTAGCCTGTTCAAAAAAGCAAAGGAGCTTGCAGCCAATGATAAATCATGAAAATGCCTGGGATCAGCTCCTGCAGATTCAAACCACCGGCCGGGATGACACCAATGCGGATGCATACCGCCACCCCTACGAGCCTACCCCCTATGCTGTCCTGGAACGGCTGGCGGACAGCGGTTTTTTCGGGGAAGAAGATGTGGTTTTGGACTATGGCTGCGGCAAAGGCCGTGTTGGCTTTTTCCTCTCCTACCGGACGAAGACAAACACCATCGGCATTGAATACGATGAACACATTTACCAAAGCGCCCTGGAAAATCAAAAATGCGCAAAAGGAAACGCTGGCTTTGTGCTGACCCGGGCAGAAGAATATGATGCGCCGGCCCATGTGAACCGGTGCTATTTCTTTAACCCCTTTTCCGTGGAGATCTTTCATAAAGTGATGTCACGGATCCTGGATTCCTGGTACGAAGCTCCCAGAGAGATCTATTTGTTCTTCTATTATCCATCCGATGATTTCCTTGCCTATCTCATGACCGTAGACGAACTGGAATTTTACGATGAGATCTCCTGCGACGATTTGTTTGCAGGCGACCCCCGGGAGCGAATTTTGATTTTTCAGCTTCCTGCCTATGAGTAACAGAATATGGCCGCAAAAAAGAGGAAGTGATATATCACTTCCTCTTTTTGATTATGCTTCATCCGGCTGCTGGCCATCATGGGGAAGCCATTTGCATACGCTCAGCTCCATATTGGTAAAAACAGCCTTGAAAGAAGAGTCCTCAGGAGAGCAGGCATAGATGCCGAAGCGGATCTTTCCGCCGCCCTGCCACATATGGCACACACGCATCTGGGTGAAGGTCTCACCGTCGGCGGAGCATTCGATGCAGTAATCATCCTCCCGACGGCTGAAGCGGTACCACATGGTCTTAACGGATGCATCGATAGCGGTGGTGGCCCAATCGGAATAGCCATTGTTGGTGACCACGCTGCCCAGGTGCTGAAATTTCTCATTTTCATACTCAATAGAGCCCTTCAGCCAGTTGTCACTGTCTAAATACATCACGATGCCGCACTGGTCGAAGCGATGGTGACTCTCCGCAAAAGAGGTCTTCACCACAAAGCTGAAATAGGGTTCCTCCGTTTCCATCTGAAACACCGGCGCATTGTCATTGCGGAAATGGTAGTATGTCCGCTGCCACAGATCGGTGTGGGGTTTGGTGACGATCTCAACTTTCTCATCGGATACTGTAAACGACTCCGGTTCCCGCGTCCACCGGAAATCATGGATATTCAGGTTCATAGCGTTCCTCCTCATACACGCCCTCAGGCTGCATTTTCTAATACCATTGTAACGGCCGCCGCCTGTGAATGCAAGAAAAAGAACCGTTCTTTTGCCCTTTTTCCCGCCGCCATTTTCCGCTGCGGCCTCCTGTTTTTTGTTTTCTTCCCGGCATGCGGGAGCATTTATGCAACAGTCCTAATCACCCGACTTTTTATGACATTTTTTTCTCTATTTTCTGCCGTCATTTCTATTGCACATTGTCAAATCATGGCCTATAATAGTATTTGGTGTAAGATGGCTTAAGTAATTAAGCTATCCATAAATGTATACATAATCTGTTATTTTAGGAGGAAAACCCAAATGCAGACCTATTTAAAGAATGGTTATATTGTAACCATGGGCGCTGATGAAACCGTCTATGACGGCGGCGGTGTGCTGGTAGAAGGCGATAAGATCATTGCTGTGGGCAAGGTTGATCCCAAGCTGGTAAAGCCCGATGCTGAGGTTATCGACCTGCAGGGTAAGTATGTGCTGCCCGGCTTTGTCAATACCCACGTGCATACCTCTCAGCAGATTTCCCGCGGTGTAGGCGATGATGTTGACTTCATGACCTGGCTGCACAAGAGAATGTGGCCCTACGAGTCCAACATGACCGAGGAAGACTCCTATGTCTCCACTCTGATGACCAGCCTGGAGCTGATCCGCTCCGGCGTTACCTCTTTTGCTGAGCCCGGCGGCCAGTTCGTTGCAGGTATGGCAAGAGCAACCGCAGAGTCCGGTCTGCGCGGCAAGCTGGCCAAGTCCGTTATGGACTGCGGCGAAGGTCTGCCCGCTGTTTGGCAGAAAACCACCCAGCAGGAGCTGGACGAGCAGGTTGCTGACCTGGAGCGTTTCCACAACACCTGCGACGGCCGTGTTCAGGTTTGGTTCGGTCTGCGTACCATCTTCAACAATACCGACGATCTGATCGTCAAGACCAAGGAACTGGCTGACAAGTACGGTGTGGGTATCCACATGCACGTGGCAGAAGCCAAGTCCGAGCAGGAGTTTACCTACGCTAAGTTCGGCGAAGGCACCGTCAAGCACCTGGAAAACCTGGGCGTGCTGGACAAGAACCTGCTGGCTGTTCATACTGTCTACCTGACCGATGAGGAGCTGGAGCTGTTCAAGAAGCGCGAAGTCAAGGTTTCTCATAACCCCGCTTCCGCAATGCGCGTTCTGGGCTTTGCAAGAATTCCCGAGATGCTGGATATGGGCATCATGCCCTCCATCGGCACCGACGGCGCATCCTCTAGTAACCGTATGGATATGGTTGACGAGATGTGGCTGACCAGCCTGATCCACAAGGGCCGTATGCTGGACTCCACCGTGGTTCCCTCTCAGGATATTCTGCGCATGGCTACCAAGTGGGGCGCCCGCGCTGTTCTGGACGATCATCTGTACGGCTCCCTGGAAGTTGGCAAGAAGGCCGACCTGATTGTCATCGATCCCAAGGGTCCCAGCATGATGCCTGTCAATGACAAGATCGCATCTCTGGTTACCGCTATGCACTCCAACAATGTCCAGTCCACCATGTGTGACGGCAAGTGGCTGATGCGTGATCGCGTCATCCTGACTCTGGACGAAGAGGCTATCCTGAAGGAAGCTTGCGCCCGCGGCGCCGCTATCTACGACCGTGCCGGCATCAAGCTGCCCGACCGTTTCCCCGTTGTGAAGGTGTAATATGAACAAGACATGGCCCAGAGCATTGTTTCTGGGAATTCTGTCCTCGGTCTTTTTCTCCGTGACCTATGTGCTCAACGCTGCTATGGCACAATCCGGCGGCAATTGGATGTGGAGCGCTTCCCTGCGCTATCTGCTGCTTCTGCCTATGCTGCTGGTGGTCACTGCTAAGCAGGGCTGGAAGCCGGTCTTCACGGAACTGAAGCGGGCTCCTTTCCGGTGGATCCTGTGGAGTACCGTTGGCTTTGGACTTTTCTATGCCCCCATGGCATTTTCCGCAGCCTATGGCCCCAGCTGGATGGTGGCTGGTGTATTCCAGTTTACCATGCTCTCCGGCGCACTGGAGACCCCCTTATTTTTCGATAAAGATGGCAATCGGCAGAAAATCCCCACCAAGTTATTCCCCGCCTTTGCGGTGATCATTGTAGGCATTTTCCTGCTGCAGGTAGAGCAGATTCGCAACGACCCCAATATCGGCAGAGCGCTGCTGTTTGCAATCCCCATGCTGGTCTCTGCTTCGGCTTATCCTCTGGGTAACCGCAAGACCATGGCTATCTGCGAAACACCGCTGAGCACAGCGCAGCGGATGCTGGCTATGACCCTTGGAAGCCTTCCGTTTTGGCTGGTGCTGAGCAGCATTGCCACTGTGCAGGTGGGATTGCCTTCTGCCACACAGCTAGGCCAGGCCGCCTTGGTCTCTCTGTTTGCCGGCCTCATTGCCACCCTTATTTTCTTTGAATCTACCCGTCTTGTAAAAGACAATCCCCAGCGCCTTGCCCTGGTGGAATCCACCCAGTGCGGCGAAGTGATCTTCTCCCTTTTGGGAGGCATCCTCTTCCTGCACGATGCCCTTCCCGGCCTTTACGGCTGGCTGGGTTTGCTGCTGATTGTAGGCGGCATGATCTTCAACAGTTTATTAACAATGAAAAAATAAAAAACAAAAAATTCTTAGGAGGAACAACATGAAAGAACTGCTCGCTGTTTCCAAGGGCCTGAAGCCCGCTGATCTGGTCGTCAATAACGGCAAGATCGTCAACGTCTTCTCCGGCGAAATCTACGACGGCGGTGTCGCTGTCTGCGGCGACAAGATCGCTGCTGTGGGCGATGTTGCTTACTGCATCGGTGAGAACACTAAGGTCATCGACGCTCAGGGCAACTACATCACCCCCGGTTTCCTGGACGGCCACATCCATCCCGAAAGCTCCTCTCTGGCAATCCGCCCCTTCGCTGAGGGCGTGCTGCTGCACGGTACCACCGGTATCATGACCGACCTGCACGAGATCGGCGTTGTTTCCGGTCTGGAAGGCATCGAGGCTGTGCTGAAGGAAGCTGAAGCTACCGACCTGGCTGTCTACTTCATCGTTCCTTCCCATGTTCCCTTTGCTCCCAACCTGGAGACCTCCGGCGGCAAGTTTGACCCCGAGATCATCCGCAAGGCTCTGAGCCGTAAGGACGCTGTTGGTCTGAGCGAGTGCGTTGGCCACTACATTCTGGCTGAGCATCCCGAACTGATGGAATCCCTGGCTGACACTCTGTCCATGCCCGGCAAGACCCTGCAGGGTCACCTGCCCGCAATCTACGGTCCCAACATGGCTGCTATGGCTGCTGCCGGCATTGCTACCTGCCACGAGTCCTTCTGCGAGCAGGACGTTTACGAGCGTCTGCGTAACGGCATCCACCTGCAGATGCGTGAAGGCTCTGCTGCCCGCAACATGACCCTGGGTCTGCTGCAGGCTGTTATGAATTCCGGTGTTGACACCTCCAACGTCTCCATCGTTACCGACGACCTGCATGCTTGCGATCTGAAGGACCGCGGCCATCTGGACGATGCTCTGCGTACCGCTTTCGGCCAGGGCCTGAGCTTCCTGAAGGGCATCCAGTTCGTCACCATCAACGCTGCACGCGCATTCAAGATGGAAGACAAGATCGGCTCCCTGACTCCCGGCCGCCGTGCTGACATCAACATCACCACCGGCGCAGAGGACTTCAAGGTTCTGACCACCGTCGCTGGCGGCAAGCAGGTTTCCGAGAACGGCCAGATGATCGTTCACTACGAGAAGGCTGAGCATGATCCCTGCATCCTGAACACCGTTCATTTCGTCAATCCCATCACCGCTGACTCCTTCAAGATGAAGGCTCCCGACGGTGCTAAGAAGGTCAAGGTTCTGTGCATGGATACCCTGCCCTACATCCCCTTCACCTCCCGTCGTGACGTAGAGCTGAATGTTGTGGACGGCGTTGTTCAGTGCGACACCGAGCAGGACGTTCTGTACATCGCTCAGGTTGAGCGCCATGGCAAGAACGGCAACATCGGTAAGGCATTCATGGGCGGCTTCCACATCAAGGGCGGCGCTCTGGCTTCCTCCGTTGGCCACGACAACCACAACATCATCGTTATGGGCGACAGCTTCGAGGATATGGCTCTGGCTGTTAACCGCTGCGCTGAGCTGGGCGGCGGTCAGGTCATCGTTCGTGATGGCAAGGTTGCAGCAGAAGTTGCTTACCCCATCTGCGGTCTGATGAGCGACCTGAGCCTGGACGAGCTGGCAGAGCAGAAGAAGGCTATGAACCAGATCGCTTACGAGATGGGCACTCCCATCCAGATCCCCTTCATGTTCCTGTGCTTCATCTGCCTGGCATGTATCGAGTCCTATGCTGTCACCGACAAGGGCTTCATCGATGTTGAAAAGGGCAAGATCATCGATCCTATCCTGGAAGTCATCGAGTAATTATGTAAACCTACTATGTGCGGGGAATCCCGCACATAGCTATGTTAAAAGAAAGAATTTTTAGAAAGAGGTAAAAATCCAATGAAGAAAGATTTCTTCCGTCTGGGTGAGCGCGAGACTACCTTCAAGCGCGAACTCCTGGCTGGCTTCACTACCTTCGTCACCATGGCATACGTGCTGGCTCTGCAGCCCTCTGCCATCGCTGGCTTCGGTCCTGATGCCGGTATCACCGATATCAACGGCGTGTTCATCAGCAAGTCCGCTCTGCTGGTCATGTGCGCTCTGATCTCCGGTCTGGTCACCATTCTGATGGGTCTGTACGCAAACCTGCCCCTGGCTCTGTCCTGCGGTATGGGTACCAACTTCATGCTGGGCGCAATGGTCCAGTCCGGCGCAGTCTCCTTTGGCTGGGTCATGGCACTGCTGCTCTGCTCCGGTGTCATCTTCATCCTGATCACCGTCTGCGGTGTCCGTAGGGTTGTTGTGGAAATGCTGCCCAAGAACATGAAGATCGCAACCGCTACCGCTGTTGGTTTCTTCGTCTCCTACCTGGGCTTCGACAACGCTGGCCTGGCTCTGTTCGAAGGCGGCTCCCTGGCTCTGGGCGACTTCTCCCTGGCTACCACCCAGCTGGCTCTGATCACCCTGGCAATCACCGCTGTTCTGACCGCTTACAAGGTTCGCGGCGCTATCCTGATCGGCATCCTGGCAGGTACCGTCATCGGTATCCCCATGGGCGTTACCGTATGGCCCGGCTCCCTGGTCGCTCTGCCCAACATGGCTGACATCGGCAATGTTGTTTTCGCTTACGACTTCAAGGCTATCCTGGCTAACATCCCCAGCGCACTGGTCATGATCTTCGTTCTGTTCACCGGTGACTTCTTCGCAACCTTCTCCGCTCTGACCGCAGTCAGCGTTCAGACCGGCTGGATGGACGAGGACGGCAACCTGCCCAACATTGAGAAGCCCTTCCTGGTTGACGCTATCGGCACCACCGTTGGCTCCATGACCGGCAACACCACCATCACCACCTTTATCGAGTCCACCATCGGTGTTGAGGCCGGCGGCCGTACCGGTATCTCTGCTCTGGTGACCGGTGTTCTGTTCCTGCTGTGCATCTTCCTGAGCCCCCTGTTCCTGATGATCCCCACCTGCGTAACCGGTATTGCGCTGATCTTCGTTGGCTTCTCCATGATGTCCAGCTTCACCGCAATCGACTTCTCCGATTTCAAGCATTCCTTCGGTCCTCTGGTTCTGATCATCTTCACCACCTTCACCGGCAACATCGCTGCCGGTATCTGCCTGGGCATCCTGGCTGACGTGTTCATCAAGGTTTGCACCGGCAAGGCAAAGGAAGTTCACTGGGTTATGTACCTGCTGTGCATCCCCCTGGTTCTGTACTTCATCGTCTGATTCCTTTCATAAAGCATCCCGGAGCGGA
>JAFOBK010000049.1 GCA_017381835.1 Oscillospiraceae bacterium
CAGGAAGCCGGGAGCGATGGCATTGCAGCGAATGCCGGTGCCGGCAAAGTGGGTAGCCAGCCACTGAGTGAAGTTGGAAATACCGGCCTTTGCTGCGGAGTATGCGGGGATCTTGGTCAGAGGGGTATAAGCATTCATGGAAGAGATGTTCAGGATGTTGCCGCACTTGCGCTCAACCATATCCTTAGCGAACACCTGAGTGGGCAGCAGAGTACCCTGGAAGTTCAGCTTAAATACGAAGTCAACACCGGCAGCATCCAGGTCGAAGAAGGTCTTCTGGCCTTCCTTAGCCTCGTGCTGGTACTCATTGTCGGTGGTAGCACGGGGATTGTTGCCGCCTGCGCCGTTGATCAGAATGTCGCAGGGACCCAGATCAGCCAGAACCTGCTTGTGGACCTCTTCCAGAACCTCGCGGTCCAGAACGTTGGCCTTGTAGCCTTCGCAGATATAACCTTCTGCCTTCAGCTCGTTAGCCAGCTTCTTAACAGCGTCTTCGTTCAGGTCCAGAGCAGCAACCTTTGCGCCTGCAACTGCATAAGCACGAGCCATATCGCCGCACAGAACGCCGCCTGCACCGGTGACAACAACAACCTTACCTGCAAAATTATGAGTCAGGGGAAGAGAATTCATAGTCATTTACCTCCAAATATTAGAAAACAAATCAATACTTACCGGACATGCGATCCAGCATATCCCAAACACCCAGCATGTACATGATGCCCAGAGCACGGTCATACAGGCCGTAGCCGGGACGGACAGTACCGGGACCTTCGCCCCACAGATGACGGCCGTGGTCAGGACGGATATAGCCCTCAAAGCCGCAATCATGGTAAGCCTTCAGGATCTCCAGAATGCCGGTGTCACCGTCGCAGTCACGATGGCTTGCTTCGCTAAAGTCACCGTTGTCAAAGTGCTTGACGTTACGGATGTGAGCGAATGCGATGCGGTCGCAATGCTTACGGACGATTTTTGCAACATTATTGTTGGGGTCTGCGTTCAGACTGCCGGAGCAGAGAGTCAGGCAGTTGCAGGGATGATCAACCATGCTCAGGAAGCGGTCGATGTTCTCCTCGTTGATCAGCAGACGGGGCAGGCCGAAGATATCCCAGGGGGGATCGTCCATGTGGATAGCCATTTTGATGCCGGCCTCCTCACAGGTGGGCATGATAGCTTCCAGGAAGTACTTGAGGTTTGCCCAGAGCTTTTCATGGTCTACATCTGCATAAGCCTTGAACAGCTGATCCAGCTTTGCCATACGCTCAGGCTCCCAGCCGGGGAAGGACATATTGTACTTCTCGGTGAAGTCCAGGATGTACTTTGCCATAGCATTGTAGTCGTCCTGGATCATGTTCTTTTCATAGAACAGAGCGGTGGAACCGTCGCCGACTTCATGGAACAGATTGGAGCGGGTCCAGTCAAAGATAGGCATGAAGTTGTAGCAGATAACCTTCACACCGAACTTACCCAGATTGCGAATGCACTGCTTGTAGTTTTCGATCAGCGCGTCGCGGGTGGGCAGGCCGATCTTGATGTCGTCGTGGACATTGACGGACTCGACCACATCACCGTTGAAGCCGTAAGCATGAAGCTGATCCATGACCTCAGCAATTTCGGATTCTTCCCAAATTTCACCGGGCATTTTGTGGTGCAGCGCCCAGACGATGCTGGTCACACCGGGGATCTGCTTGATGTAGTTCAGGCTGATGTTGTCATTACCCTCTCCGTACCAACGGAAACCCATTTGCATTGGCATATTGATTCCTCCTATTTATAATTACAAATTAAAATAACGTTTTGCATTGTTGCAGCAGATATCTGCCACAAGCTCACCCAAGATATCCATATCGGCAGGATATTCGCCGTTTTCTACCCACATACCCATCAGATTGCAGAGAATTCTGCGGAAATATTCATGGCGGGCATAGCTCAGGAAGGAGCGGGAGTCGGTGAGCATACCAATGAAATTACCCAAAATACCCAGCTGACCCAGAGAGATCATCTGGTCCTGCATGCCCACCTTGTTGTCGTTGAACCACCAGGCAGAGCCATGCTGAATTTTACCGGGAATTTCCGTTCCCTGGTAAGCACCCAGCAGTGTATCCAGCCACTGGTTATCCGCAGGGTTCAGGGAGTAGACAATGGTTTTCGGCAGCTGGCCGGTCTTATCCAGCGCATCCATCACGCTGTGCAGAGCAGCGGAAGAGTCGGTGACCGCAATGCAGTCAAAGCCGCAGTCTGCGCCAAGCTTGCCGAACATCCGGGAGTTAGGATTGCGGAAGCAGCTGAAGTGCAGCTGCATAGCCCAGCCGTGGCGGGCATATTCCCGGCCGCAGTGGAGCAGCAGATAAGTCTGATAGCCTTCGGTTTCAGTAGCTGTCAGCTTTTCACCGGCCATAGCCTTCCGGAAGGTCTCTTCGATTTCCTCCTGCGCAGCTTCCTGATACATGACATAGTCCAGGCCATGGTCAGAAGCACGGCAGCCGCATGCGTTGAAGTAGTCAATCCGCTGGGTCAGCGCCTTGGCCACATCGGCAGCACTCTGAATTTCGATGCCGGATGCCTCGCTGAGTTTTGCAATATAAGCAGCAAAGCCAGCCTTGTGGCAGTTCAGAGCAGGGTCAGGACGGAAGGAGGGACAGACTTTCACATCAAAGGTCTTGTCCTCAGCGATCCGCTTATGCCACTGAAGATCGCTGCAAGGATCATCGGTGGTACCGATCATAGCCACATTGCTGCGACGGATCAGGCCGCGGGCAGAGAAATCGGGTTCTGCCAGTTTCTTCAGTGCCAGTTCCCAAACTTCCTGTGCGGTATTGCCATTGAGGGTTCCCTCATAGCCGAAGTAATTCTTCAGTTCCAAATGGCACCAGTGATACATGGGATTACCGATGCACCGGGGCAGTGCTTCTGCAAATTTCTGGAACTTTTCCCGATCAGGTGCGCCGCCGGTGATGTAGTATTCATCCACACCGTTGGAGCGCATAATACGCCACTTGTAGTGGTCGCCGCCAAGCCAAACCTGGGTAATGTTCTCAAAGCGCACATCCTCATAAATCTGCTGAGGATCCAGGTGGCAATGATAGTCCATAATGGGCATTTTTGCGGCTACATCGTGATACAGCTTCCGGGCGGTAGGGGTCGTCAACAGGAAGTCTTCATTCATAAAGGGAATCATTCTCAAGTCCACTCCTTGTCTGCCGTTTTTGTTTATGGCTATATTTTACATCGACATGAAATACAATGGAATTGCATTTCATATTTAAATACATTGCAAAAATACGCATATTGCGATATACTAAGGAAAAAGTGCGAAAGCAGGTGTGCTATGGCCCACATTTTCTCTTACCGAGACCCTGAACTCTACAGTCACCATTCCCTGGATCCACTCCCCGATCCCGATGCATATTCCATGCATGTTCACGAAATGATGGAAATCTATTACTTCATTTCAGGAAACGGTGCCTACCTGGTAGAAGGTATCACCTATCCGCTGGAGCCGGGTGATATTATGATTCTCCGGGCAGCAGAGTCCCACAGACTGACCATCAGCCCTTCGGCGCCATATGAACGGATCGCCATTCACTTTTCACCGGCAATCCTGGAAAACGTTGATCCTTCTCTGAGCTTGCTGCGGCCCTTTCTGGACCGTCCTCTGGGACAGTGGAACCATTACAGTTCCAAAGACCCCCGCTATGCCCATCTGCCAAGTATTTTCAAGGACTTCACCTTTGAAAACATCCCGGATGTGCGGCTGAATCTGATTGGCCGGCTCCTGCTGTTTCTCACAGCACTGAACGGCGTATTTGAAGGGCCTGACAGCATCGGCATTCAGGACAATAGTCTTTCCGGCCAGGTGGTGCGCTATGTGAACAGTCAGCTGTTTACATCCCTGTCATTGCAGAGTGTCGCAGATCATTTTTACCGCAGCCGTTCTCAGATCAGCCGGATCTTTCATCAGGCTACCGGCTCCTCTTTTTGGGAGTATGTGAGCATCAAACGGTTGCTGGCCGCCAGAGCAATGATCCAGCGGGGAGAAAAAGCCAGCCAGGCAGCACTTGTCTGCGGTTTTTCAGATTACTCGGTATTCTACCGGGCCTACAAAAATCACTTCGGTCATTCCCCGAAGGATGACAGTTAAGCAAAAAATCCTGAACAGTTCACACTGTTCAGGATTTTTCATTTATTTTGCGGCAGAATCAGGGCTTCGGAATCTGATTCAGCTGTGCATTAATGCCCAGGAGCTGCTCCTTGGTAAACTTCACATCCATCATGCCACCCATCAGTGTGAACAGGCGCAGAACAGTGAAGCCGTTCATCATGCTCATCATTTCGGCGTTGAGCTCAAAGCCCATAGCCTTCATGCCGCCTTCGCCAGCTTCGCCGCCTCCCATCATCTTGCCGAACATGCTCATAAACAGCTGCTGACCGGCAGGTGTGGAAATGACGGTACCCATCTTATCATTCAAAGACAAGTAACCCTCAGGGGCGTCGATGTCAAACCAGTTGAGGATTGCACCCTCTTCCCGCAGGCGATATGTCTCGTTGAAGGTGTCCACCTTGCGGATGATGCTCTCATCACGCAGATCGCCGGCTACCGCTTCCAGCTTGGTTTCACCCACATTGGGAACTTCAAAGTAGAAGAAGTGGTCGGCCGCAGCCTTCTTGCCCAGGCTGACACCGTTGGCAAACAGCTCAACTTCGGGCTGGTTGGAATAAACGGTAACCTTGGTTACCTCTTCCACACGGTCGATGTAGCGCTTGCTGCACAGGTGGACAAAGGGTTCATCAGACAACCATGCTTTGTAAGCATAGAAGGAGTCCTTCTTATACTTACGGTCAAAGGTCACCAGACCCTTGTGGTTCTGTCCGTTCTCGCCGCCTTCATTACGGGCATCGGCGCCGAAGTCAAACATATTCCAAACATGGGTCGCCCACATGAACTTACGGGTGAACAGCTGCTTGATCAGCTCCTCATGATAGTAGGACTGATATTCCTCGGTATAGTCGCCCTGCATGGGATTGGAGGTGTGCCAATCCAGTGCTTCGCAGCCATACTCAGAACAGCCGATGGGAATGATAGGATGCATTGCGTGGAACTTATCAAACCAGGGACCGTTCATGCTGGTGTCGCCGCCGTACCAACCGAAGTAGTGGTTGTAGGATACCACATCGGGGATCTGCAGGTAGGGGTCTTCCATCTTACACATGGAAACAGCAGCAATGGTGGTCAGGCGGGTCTTGTCCATCTCATGGCACAGGTCATTCAGGATGCGGTGGTTTTCCAGCAAATCCTCGTCGCTGCCGCCGATGGAAATCTCATTGGACAGGCCCCAAACCACAATACAGGGGTGGTTGTAGTTCTGAATAATCAGTTCCTTCATCTGGCTGATGGTGTTTTCACGGCCGGTGGGCATGTGCTTGGAGATATAGGGGATCTCCGCCCAGATGACCAGACCGCGCTCATCGCACAGATCGTAGAAATACTGATCATGCTGATAGTGGGCCAGACGGATGGTGGTGCAGCCCACTTCGCAAATCAGATCGATGTCTTCCTCGTGATGCTCGGGCAGCAGAGCGTTACCCAGACCCCAGCGGTCCTGATGGCGGGAAACACCGCGCAGGGGGTATTCTTCACCGTTCAGGATAAAGCCGTTATCGGGGTGGATTTCAAAGGTGCGGCAGCCGAAGCGAGTGCTGACGGCATCGATCACTTCACCGTTTTCAATCAATTCTACCTTGGCAGTGTACAGATAGGGGTCCTTGCGGCCGTGCCACAGATGTACATCCGCGATTTCCAGAACTGCCTTGGTGTCTTCCGTCTGCGCGGAAGCAACTTCGCAGCCGCATGCGGCACAAATGCTGTAGCGCAGGTTCTGACCGGCCTTGGAATTGGTGACCCAGGCTTCGATCTCCACCTTTGCGTCCTTGCCGCAAACCGCGGGAGTGACCTTCAGGCCGGGGGTACCATAGTAATCCAGATCAAAGTGGGATTCACCCACGCAGACGATATTTACATCCCGGTAGATACCGCCGTAGAAAGTGAAGTCTGCCATCTGGGGATAGACAATTTCATTGGGACTGTTATCCACGGCAATCACCAGCAGGTTGACACCCTGCAGAGCCTCGGTGATGTTGACGCGCCAGGTGGAATAGCCGCCGTCGTGATGTGCCAGATGCTTGCCGTTCAGGTAAACATCCGCAGAAGAGTTTGCGCCCCGGATTTCCAGGTAATACTGTGCCGCAGCAGGCAGAGAAGCCTTATTAAAGCTCTTTGCGTAATAAGCAGTGCCGCGGAAGTAGTCGTTATCGCCGTCCTGGCCGTCGATGGCGTTCCAGGAGTGGGGCAGATTCACCCAATTCCAATCATTGGGCAGTGCAGCAGGAATCTGGGAAGCCTGCTTGGTAAAAGCCCACTTGGCATTGAAGTTGATAATTGTTCGCATGGATTTTCTCCTTGTAGCTAGATAGACACCGTGGCAGGCAGAAAAATCTGCCTGCCACAATAAAATTTACAGAATAAAATGATTACTGTGCAGTCTTTGCGTGACGCTCTTCCAGTTCAGCGGTCATCTTAGCCAGGCTCTTCTTATCCAGGTTGTAGATGAAGGCATTACCAACCAGCTGCATAGCAGCAGAGAACAGGTACAGAGCAGCAACCAGGTAGCGCATGTTCAGAGCGGTCTGAGCGGACTGATCGGGACCCAGGGTACCAACGTAGCCCAGAGCGACCATGATGACCAGAACGACAGAGGGTCCAATGCCCTGAGCCAGCTTACGGAAGAAGCTGTGCAGGGAGTAAACGGTACCTTCCTCGCGGACGCCGAACTTCCACTCGTTGTAGTCGATAGCGTCGCCCATCATGCCCCAAGACACGGTGGAGTAGATGCCCAGACCCAGGGAGTTCAGCAGCATGCAGATAACGTAGATAGCCAGACCGGTCATATCGGGAGTGATGGGCAGGACCAGCATCAGGCCGCAAGCGATGCAGGAAGCGATAGCGCCGACGGTAGCCAGCTCCTTCTTGCCGTACTTGTTAACCATCTTACGAGCCAGGGGGGTGAACAGCAGGATGGGGATCATTGCGAACATGGAAACCAGACCAGAGATCTGGGGGTTCTTGAAGTAGGACTGGAACATGACCTGAACAGCGGTGTTAGCACCCTGCTGGCCGATGAACATACCGAATGCAGCGACGGTAGCGCCCATTGCGGGACGGTTCTTGACGAAGTTGCCCATTGCCTTGAAGACATTGAACTTGGGAGCATCTTCCTTCAGAGTCACATCAACATTGACGCGGATCTCGGTGTTCTTGATCATGAACTGGAAGCACAGGAAGCCCAGGAA
>JAFOBK010000050.1 GCA_017381835.1 Oscillospiraceae bacterium
ATCATCTTCAAACCCACAATTTGTCGGATCAAATCCGAGATGCTTCAGCGCCATTTCCGCTTCGTATTTGATGGCTTCGATTTCATGTTTTCCTGTGCCATTTGGTTTGCGGAAATTTACAATCGGGGCACCCAAAACCTTGTAAAGCAGTATGGATAGTTGCTTGGGCGAAGATAAGTTGATGGGATTCTTAAGCTGAGACGCATATGTTTTCCGCTATATTTGCTAAGACATATAGATAACGAACAACCTGATTATTAATTTCCTCAATCATTCGAGCCTTTCAATAAATTAAATCCTCTTATTTTTTCATCCCTCTGCATACTTTGCCGTGTTCAAGATTGACAATTTCCTCCATTTATGCTATACTATTTATCGTTAAAATGTATAATGTGGTACTATGCAGTTATTTCTCGGAAGGACAATTTATTATGTGTGATACTTTCAAAAAAATCCAGCGCAAGATCCTTTACGATACCATCGTAAAGAGCATCCTTCTGGGCCTATCGGCCGGCGCACTTGTTGCAGGATGCCTCTTACTTGCCTCCAAGCTTCTGGAAAAGCAGTTGGCACTCCCCTCTTATATCGCCTTTGGATTCGGCGCTTTTGCCATCGTGACAGCGGTAGCATTTCTTCTTATGCATAAAAAAGAAACCCAGCTGGCCCAGCGCTTAGACGAAAAGTATTCCCTGCGAGAAAAAGTCGCCACCATGGTCGCTTTCCAATCCGACACCAGCGATATGGCCGCATTGCAACGGGAGCAAACCGAAAACATTCTGCAAAAGCTCCCCATCAAGCAATCGGTATGCAAGCGTTTCGGCGTATGCGCGCTGATCTTCGTTTTGACTTGCGCCATAATGGTCACCGGCATCGTGATTCCCGCCAAAACCACGGAAGTCGCTCCCGTGCCGGAAATTCCTTTCCAGATCAGTCAGTGGCAGCTCGGCGCTTTGGAGCTACTGATCGAGGAAGTGAAATGCGCCGATGTGGACGCAGGCATGAAGAACGAGTTCGTAACAGAACTGCAGCGCCTGCTGGCAGTTTTGAAAGAAACCAAGACCCAGCGCAAAATGCGGGACGAAGTGATCGCTTCTATCGTCGCCGTGGATCTGATCGCAGAAAACACCAATACATATAAAAAGATATGCATCGCCCTGGATGGCGGCGAGAACCCCGAGCTTAAGAAGGTCGCTGCCGCAGTTTTGGCCCTGAACGGCATTGGTTTCTCCGAAAGACTCGGAGAATTCCGAGATGTTTTCACCGGAGATCACTGCATGATCCAGGTCAACGCCTTCTCTGCCGAAGCAAACACGCTTCTGCCCAACGCCGGCGTTCCTACAGACAATGCGCTCTATACCGCATTGGCCGGATACTTTGCAGATATGACTGCCATCTCCACCTCCGGAGAGACCAATCAGAACGCTATCCAAGCGCAGCTCGATAAAGCATTTTCCTCTGCCGCCGACAATGTCGGCACCGCACTTTCGGCGCAGTACGCCAACAAAAGTCTTCGAGATCGAGTCATCTCCAAGCTCATTGAGATCTTCCAAATCCCGCCGGAAGAGATCCCCAGTCTTTTGGGCGATATCCTTCCCAAGCTAAGTGACGCAGGCGCCGCAGACGACAGCAAGGACAACGAGAGTGAAAACACCGGCGGCTACGGCAGTGGCGAAAACCTTTTCGGCAGCAACGACATCATCTATCATCCCTTCGGTGAAGGCGGCGGCGCTTACATCGAATATGGCTACGCCTTGGATGAATACTACAAAAAGATCGAAGAACTCCTGCTCGAAGGCAACTTGAGCGAGGAGACAAAAAAAATAATCATTGACTATTTTGCCCGCCTGTCTAACGGCACAAAGGACAACTAAATAGCAAACCCATCTGAAAGGAAGATACATTTATGGAAAACAAAGAAAAAGTAAAGCAGTTTAACGAGGCTATCGTTAAGGTAAAAGAGGAACTCAGCCGCGACATGGTTGGTCAAACTGAGATCATCGATAATGTTCTGATTGCTATTATCGCAGGCGGCAATGTGCTTTTGGAAGGTGTCCCCGGCGTTGGTAAGACCCGTCTGGTCCGTTCTCTCAGCCAGGTTCTGAGTCTGCCCTTTGCGCGCATTCAGTTTACCCCTGACCTGATGCCCTCCGATATCACCGGCACCGAAGTTTTCTCCAAGGACGAGTCCGGCAACATGAAGAACACCTTCCGCCAGGGTCCTATCTTTGCAAACCTGGTTCTGGCCGACGAGATCAACCGTGCTACCCCCAAGACCCAGGCTGCTATGCTGGAGGCCATGCAGGAGCACAAGGTTACCGTCGCCAATAAGACCTACGGTCTCACCGAGCCCTTCTTCGTGCTGGCCACCCAGAACCCCATCGAGCAGGACGGCACCTATCCCCTGCCCGAAGCACAGATGGACCGCTTCATGTTCAAGCTGATCGTCCCCTTCCCCACCACCAAGGAACTGACCGACATCGTTAAGATGACCCGTGTAACCATGGGTGAGACCGCCACTGCAGTGATCGACGGCGAGACCATTCTGCAGATGCGCGAGCTGGCCAAGGACGTTCCCGTCATCGACGAAGTGCTGGACTATGCCGCACGACTGGTCACCGGTACCCATCCCGAGTTGGACGGCAGCAGCACCGCCAAGAAGTATCTGAAGTACGGCGCATCCCCCAGAGCCGCCCAGGCACTGATCGCTTGCGCAAGAGTCCGTGCTCTGATGAACGGCAATTTCAATGTATCCTATGAGGACATCGAGGCTCTGGCAAGACCCGTATTCCGCCACAGAATCAAGATCAACTATACTGCGGTCAACGAGCACCTGACCGTTGATGATGTTATTTCTCTTCTGCTGAAGGAAACCAAGAAAAAGTAATTATGGAAAAACTGGTAATTAACGAAGCATTTCTGCAACAGTTGGAAACCCTGCAATCGCTTTTGAAAAACAATGTAGGCGGAATGTTCGGTGGCAACCATAAAAGTAAGACCTGGGGTTCCTCCTGTGAATTCGCCGATCACCGTGATTACGCTGACGGCGATGATACCACCAAGATCAACTGGAATCTCTATGCCCGAACAGATAAGCTCTATTTAAAGCAATTTTTGGATGAGCGGCAAATGCACACCCGGATCTATATCGATGCCAGCCGTTCCATGAGCCACGGCAAGACCCATAAAGCCGAGCAGGCTCTGAAGATTGCCGCTGCCTTCGCCTATCTGTCCATCTGTGAAATGGACAAGGTGTCCATCTACATCATCCGCAACCAGCAGGTTCAGGAAATCGTTTCCAACATAATAGGAAAAGAATCCTTTGTACGCGTGATCAACAAACTCAACGAGATCGAATTCGATGGCGACAGTTACATCAGCGATGCGCTGATGTCCGAGAATGTGGGTTATGGCGATGGCATGAGTCTGGTCATATCCGACTTCCTGACGGACCACAACTATGAAGACGCCATCGAGCACATGGTCAGCAAAAAAAGACATGTGATCTGCGTCCAAGTTCTTTCCCGCGAAGAACTGAATCCGCTGATCCGCGGAAAGGTGCATTTCTTCGACTCTGAGAACATGGAAAAAACCTACCGCAAAAACATCGACAAAGAAATCGCCAAGGCATACAAGCTGGCGCTGAACGCCATTATCGATCGTATCAAGGACTACTGTCTGTCCCGGGATGCCGACTACCTTCTGGTGCCGGATGATATGCCCATCGGCGAGGTCATTTTCGAAAAATTTATGGATGTGGGGGTGCTTAAATGACATTTTTGTATCCCTTGGGTCTGCTTGGATTGATCGGCGTTCCGATTTTGATCCTGATTTACATCATCAAAAACAAATACACGGAACAGACCGTTTCTTCCACTTATATTTGGACCTACAGCGAACGCTTCCTCAAAAAACGAAAAAGACTGCCGAAGATCGCCGGCCTCATCAGCCTGATTCTGCAGCTGTTGGCCATTGTGATCATCTCCGTGGCCATCGCCCACCCCGTGTTCATCTTCCCCAACGCTGCTTATGAGTATTGCTTCATCATCGACGCTTCCGGCAGCATGAACATCCAAAACGGCAGCAACACCCGCTTTGAAATCGGCAAGGATAAGATCCAGCAGCTGATCGAGGACTCTGTGGACGGCGGCGTGTATACGCTGATCTGCGTGGGCGATACCTCCACCAATGTCGTCTTCGAGCGGGAGGACAGCAAGAAAAAGGCCCTGGAAAAGCTGCAGGAGATCACCGTTTCCTACGGCAGCGCCGATACCACCGATGCGCTAATGACCGCCCAACGCTATTTTAACGAAAACCCCGCCGCAAAGACCTTCTTCATCACCGATCATGACTATGCGCGGCACGACAATGTGCAGATCATCAATGTAGCCGGTTCTGAAGAAAACTATGCGCTTTCCGGTGCGGGCTACACCATCAAAAACGGTGTTCTGACGGCAACCGTCTCTGTTTTGTCCCACCTGAACGATGCCCAACTGGACATCCAGCTTTTTGTGGACGACAGTGAAACGCCTGTCATGACGAACAAGGAATCCGTCACCGCCAACGAAGCGCTCACCTCTATTTTTGAGGTAGAACTGGGTGACTTCAGAATGCTCCGCTTTGTAATTGCCAACGCGGACTCCCTGGCGCTGGACAACGAGATCACCGTGTACAATGCCGTGAGCGAAAACGCATACACCACGCTGATCGTTAGCCAGACACCGTTCTTCTTCCAGTCCGTTATGGAAGCTGTCGGCAATTCCAAGGTCGCTACCATCACTCCCGAAAAATATGAGCAGGCCCTTTCCGGAATGGACACCTCCCTGCCCGCGACCGGCTATAGTTTATATGTATTTGATTCCTATACACCCCCCGCCATGCCGGTGGACGGCTCTGTTTGGTTGATCAACCAAAGCAAAAACATGTCCGAATCCGGCTTCAGCGTGCAGGGCGAAGTGCTTTTGGATGAAGCTGTCCCTCTGGAATTGACAACATCTTCCTCCTCCGCGACGCAAAAGTTGATCAACAACGTCCGCGGCGAAGATGTTTATGTATTCAAGTACATTAAATACGGTATCTACAGCAACTTTACCACGCTGTATTCCTACAACAAGCAACCCTTGATCTTTGCCGGTACTAACAGCATCGGCAACCGGGAAGTGGTATTTGCTTTCAGTCTGCACGATTCCAACTTCCCCCTTTTGGCAGACTTCATTCCCGTCATGAAGAATCTGATCACCTATTCCTTCCCGAATGTGATCGAAAAAGTGAATTACACCTGCGGCGACACATTGGAGATCAATGTTCCCAGCAACTGCACGGATATTAAGGTAGAGACCCCTATGGGCAATACCGAGTATCCCGTGTCCGGCATTGCCGCCAATGAGCTGATCCTGGACGAGCCGGGCGTTTACACCATCACTCTGACAGTTGGCGAAACGCTGAGAAAGTACAGAGTGTATTGCGAAATGCCTGCCGGCGAATCCGATGCATTGACCAGCGAACATGATTTCAGCCTGCAAGGCGAAGCAGGCGAAGGCGGTCGTGACGGTGTATATGATGATTTGATCATCTTCATGGCCTTTTTGGCGGTCTTTATTACAGTAGATTGGATGGTTTATTGCTATGATAAATATCAACTTCGATAAACCCCTGCTCTTACTGATCGCCATTCCCCTTTTGGCACTTGTTCTGATTCCTTTCTTCATCGCCATTCGAAAGGAAAACAAAAGTAAGAGCGCCTTCATTTCCCTGGCCATTCATTTGGTTATGGTAGTGCTGGTGACCCTGGTGGCAGCGGATGCCTCCATTGTACGCACTATGACCGAAACCCATGTGTATGTGGTGGCAGACGTTTCCTATTCCGCAGACAGAAACCTGGCTAAGGTGGATGAATACATCAAATCTGTGGAGAAAGCGCTTCCCAACAATTCCAAAATGGGCGTTATCGCTTTCGGCAAAAACAGCAAGGTCAGCACTCCCATGGGCGAGGAATTCCAGGGAATCTCCAATGCCGGTGTGGACACCAGCGGAACGGATATCAAATCCGCCCTGGAGCATGCCGCCACCCTGTTTGAGACCGGCGTGGTCCAGCGCATCGTACTGATCACCGACGGCAAGCAGACCAGCGGCGACAATTTGAACGGTGTCATCGGCGCCGTGGAAAATCTCTACGAAAAGGGCATCTATATCGATGCTATCTATCTGGACGATAACCTGGGCGAACATGATCGAGAGATCCAGATCACCGGTGTTGACTTTATTGCCTCTACTTATCTCAACCATGTGGCTACGGCTGATGTGCTCATTCAGTCCGCTTCCGACAAGGTAAATGCCACCGTAACCCTCTACCGTGGCGATCAGGTGGTACATAAGCAGTACACTGTTCTCACCAAAGGCTATAATGTAGTAAATTTTGACCTCCCCACCGACACCACCGGCACTTTTGACTATCGAATCGAAGTTACCGCAGAACAGAGCGGCAACGAGATTTATGACATGTCCGACAAAAACAACGCATATACCTTTACGCAGACGGTTTGCGGCAAACTGAATGTGCTGCTGGTCACCGAAAACGAAGGTGATGCAGATAGAGCCCGGGAGCTTTATGGTCAGGATGCCGAAATCGATGTATATCTCAACGATCCGGCTGTCCCCTGCACCGTGGAGGCGCTGATCAAGTACGACGAGATCATCCTCTCCGATGTGGATGTGCGAAATCTGAACAATTTCTCCTCCTTCATCGCCTCCCTGGACACTGTGGTATCCAGTTACGGCAAAAGCCTGATGACCTTTGGTGACACCAAGATCCAAAATCAGACCGATGATGTACTGAAAGACCTGGAGGATATGCTTCCCGTAAAGCTGGGCAACCGGGATCAGGACCCCAAGCTGGTGTGCATCGTTATGGACACCTCCCGCAGTATGGAGTTTGTTCAGAAACTGGACACCGCAAAGAAGGCTGCTACGCAAATCGTGGAACTTATGAATGATCATGATTTCCTGATTTTGATCACCTTCTCCGGTGATTACACAACTGTTTGGCCCTCTGCCCCCATCGGCGGCAACCGGGACGCGCTCATTGAGCTGATCAATTCTCTGAAGCCTACCCAGGGCACTGTCCTCGGCAAGGGTATGCAGGAGGCCTACAACAAGGTCATCGGCTCTTCCATCGAAGATAAGCAGGTCTTCCTGATGAGTGACGGCCGCACCTGGGCAAACGAAGAAGATGACGCCGTAGAGATCGCAAGCAAGCTGCTGGAGATCGGTGTTACCACCTCCGTGCTAAACACCGGCACCAAGGAAGTCAATGGCGACACAGCTTCCGGCCCCGCCCTCAAGCTTCTGCAGGATATTGCCGCAGCCGGCCAGGGCAACTATTACGCAGCCATGGATCCGGATGAGCTGGGCGAAATCATGCTCACAGACATTGCCGACGATCTCACCGAAAGCGTAATTGAAAAAGAAACCCATCTCAATGTCAAGCTCAAGGCTGACAAGGTCCTCAGCGGCATCACCACCGCGCTGCCAACCATCAACGGCTATGTCTATGCCAGAGCAAAGGCCAGCGCCACCACCGTTCTGACCGCAGATTATGTGAAGAACAGCGGCGCCGTTATTGAAACACCCGTTTACGCATATTGGGACTATGGTAACGGCAAGGTTGCCACATTCACCAGCTCTCTCAGCGGTGCATGGGTAAGTAATTGGCAGGAAGGCGTCGGCGAGCAGGTATTCCGCAACATTTTACTGGACACCAATGTTCCTACATCCAAAATCGATTATCCCTTTACCATTACGCTGGAACACATCGGCAGCAAAACTCAGATCACTGTTTTCCCCGAGACCCTCTATTACGACGCAGTGGTACTGGCAGAACTGACTATGCCCGATGGCACCGTAGTTCAGCAAGAAATGCTCTTTAACTCTCAGTGCTATATCTATGAATTCCCCAGCGAACAGATCGGCAAGTATTCCGTGAAGATCAGCTACAGCTATTCTACCCGTTCTTATGAGACATCCACCTATTTCGATATCCCCTACGCTGACGAGTATGATAGTTTCACCGTGTTCGATGTATCTGACATTCACAAGATCATCCGCACCCGTGGCAATGTCTTCACAAACAACGAAATCGAACTGAAGAACAACGAAAAGGATGTGGCTACCTACACCTATTACCTGACGTTGCCCTGCATGGTCACCGCCATTGCGCTCTACCTTGCGGATATTGTAATCCGCAAGCTGAGCTGGGTAGATATACGCAACTTGTTCGGTCTTAAGGAAAAGAAACAGCAGAAAAAGAAGGGCTAACGATTATCGATCCATCCCTTATTTCTGACCATCGCACAGCGGATGTCCTTGGAGAGGGACATAAAAAACTACTACTCTAATTGATAAGGGGGCACAGCATAGTGAGCAAACAGATCAAAAAAACAACTGCTCTATTTATGCTTATGGCCATTGTCCTTTCTGCGTTTGCGGGTTGCAACGGTGTATACCAGGGTATTGAACCTGCGCCCACCGGCGCGCCCACTTCTCCTTCCGGCAGCATCCCCCCCAGTCCCAATATTTCTGGCGATCCTTTCACCGTCCTCATCATTTTTGACCAGGAGATTTTTACCCAGACCCAAGGCATTGAAGTCCAGTGGGCCGACGGTACATCCATCCATCGCGCAAAATTTGACGAGACCGATCATATCGCCAAGATCACCGGCCTGGATGGCGACTACAAAGTCACCTTGCACGGCCTGCCTGACGGCTATACCTATGATGCCAATGTTTACACTGCCACGAACAACAAACGAAATATTGAAATCGAGATCTTCGAGCATATTTCTACCCGTGGCACCGGTACATCTCTGTACGGTAACGATGTCATCAAGCTCAACAGACTGGGCGCATACACCGCAAACGTCAAAAAGAACAACAAGGGAGAGTCCACAACCGTTTATTACGAGTTTAGCCCCTCCCGCGCAGGCACTTACATCGTAGATACCATCGTGGATATCACGGCCAACGAGGTCAATCCCAGCCTGGATATCTACCATGGCTCCAGCGCATACAAAAACTATTCTCACACCATCGATTCCGGCGCTTCCGAAGCTGAGTATACCAGAAACGCCAGATACATCATCGAGGTGGACACCGAAAACATCGGCGCTGTGTACACCTTCGGAGTCACAGCTACTCACAAAGACGGCGTTTATCCCATTCCCGTCACCTTTGTTATCCGATTTGTCGGCGATTACGAAAATCCCAACTATAAGCGCAACAGTACCGTCATCATCCCCGACCAGGAAGGTCTTGAGAGCCGCGGCTACATCGACGAAAGCTATGTCATAGGCAGACTCACCTATCCGGAAGTGAAGGTCACCGACAAGGTCTATATTTTCGACAGTAGCATCTTTGCCTTGAACCCTGATGATGGCTATTACCACTTGGTAGACGAAAATGGCGAACCCAATGGCCCCATTTTGTTTGCAAAGCTGAGAAGGCGTCACCGTTTCTTTGCCGACTACAAAGGCCAAGAAGTCGCCTTCGACTCTTATGGCACATACGGCGTCATCTGCGTAGAGGATCCCGGCAATGCATCGCTGCAGACCCTGGTGGATGGCACGCAGAACTATAAGCTCTTTGTCCAGGGCGGCGATGCCTGCTATGGTGTCGTAGGTATGGAAGATTACCTGAGCTACAAAGGTTATGGCGACTATGTGACCAACAGCGAAGGTGTCTACCCCGTAACGGAGGAACTGAAGGAATTCCTCCAGAAATTCTCCATTGCTCAGCGTTACTTCAACGACGGAAACGGCTGGGCGGAGACCACCGCAGAAAGCGAATTTGGCTATCGGATCTATTCCGCTGAGGAAGATCAATGGCTGTTCGCCTGCTGCTACTTCCTTCCTTAATCTCGTTTTTGTTCAGAAAAATAATATAAGGAGGCAATTCACTATGAACAAAAAAATCATCACTCTCGTTACTGTTATTATGGCAGTGTGCATGATGTTCGCCGCCTGCGGCCAGGATCCGGCCCCCGCTCCCGAGCATAATCACACCTTCGACAGCACCAAGTGGGCATCCGATGCAACCATGCACTGGCATGCCGCCAACTGTGAGCACACCACCGAAAAGACCGACATTCAGGGTCACATCGACGAGAATATCGACGGTGTTTGCGATGTGTGCGCTTACGCAGCTTCCCACACCCACACCTTCGAGGAAAAGTGGAACTACGATGCAACCAACCACTGGCATGCATCCACCTGCTTCCACAACGTCACCAGCGACACCGCAGCCCACACCGCTGACGAGATGGGCTTCTGCACCGTCTGCGGCTACAAGGTTTCTGATCCCGTTGTAGACACCGTGGAAAAGGCCATCGACCTGGGCGTTGCACAGAAGGATACCGTTAAGCACGGCTCCATCTTCTCCTCCGAGGGCCACGAGATCAACTACGAATTCAGAAATGGCTACCTGTATGTTAAGGAAGGCACCACTGAGTATTTCTACTCTCTGACCGCTGACGGCCAGGTGTTCGCTGCTATCCGTGCAAATGCATGGGGCGAGTCCACCGTATCCCGTGATGTGCTGGCTTCCGAGGACAACCTGAAGGGCGCAGTGATCCCCAACGCTTTCATCAACAATGAGATCCAGTTCTACGGCGCTGAAGATCTGGTTTCCTATCTGTACGACATGGCATCCGTTGACAATCTGAACGGCGACTTTACCGAGAGCGTCACCGACGGTGTTTATGCCTTCAGCTTTGGCTACTACATCGACAGCTACGGTCTGTACCAGATCTCTGTAGAGTTCACCCTGGACGAGACCACCTACGCCATCGCTTCCGTGAATCTGAAGTCCACTCATTACGCTATGGAGAATGTGGAAATCGCAACTGAGGCTGCCGGCGATCTGCCCGCTACCTACGCTCCTAAGGCTGATGCAGAGGCTACCTATGTCTACACCGTAACCATCAATCAGGGCATCGACGCTGAGAACCCCTTCAATCCCGTGGATATGCTGGCTACCAACTTCGACCTGGTGGACGAGGAAGGCAATATCCTGCCCAACACCATCGAGATCGGCCGCAAGGAAGATGTAACTGTTTACATCGGCAACCTGTTCCCCAACACCGCTATGGTTGAGTTCATTCTGATGGAAGTTTCCGGTGAGAATGTCAACCTGGAGTGGAGCGATCCCAACTGGAAGAACGGCCTGAGCGCTTATCCCTATGACGGCTACATCCAGTTGACCTCCTCCGCCGCTATCGGCACCACCTACACCCTGAGCATTTCCGTCAACGGCACCGTTAAGACCTACACCATCACCGTGGTCGAGCCCACTCCCACCTACATCGTCGGCGGTGTTCTGGGCGAGGACTACGGCAACACCATCATGACTCCCAGCAACAAGCTGGAAATGACCGTGGGCGATAAGCAGACCATCGGCGCTTACCTGGATAAGGAAGCCGGCGAGATCCTCGTCACCGTTACTCCCGCAACCACTCTGGACGACACCAAGTTCTCCAAATTCAGCGTTTGGGACGATATGGTTGGCGGCACCGTCAGCGGTATCAGCTATGACTTGAGTGCTCTGCCCGCAGGCGAGTACACCTTCACCTTCACCGCCAGCGTCAATGCTGAGCTGACCACCAGCATCCAGGTCACCGTCAAGGAGAAGGCAGCTCCTCCCAGCCAGGGCGGCGGTAATTACGTCACTCCCAGCGGCTCCGGCATCCAGACCGATCCCTTCATCATCACCAATTCCGGTGAGTACAAGGTCAACGTTGTCGATGGCGCAGCTGTATTCTTCGCTTTCACCGCAACCGAAGCTGGCACCATCAACTTCAAATTCACCAGCGACAACGGCTACCTGCAGGCTGGCACCTTCAGCTTCATGCTCTGCGATAAAATGACCACCGACAGCCTGTCCGTCAGCATCAACCCCGGTCAGACTTTCTTCATGAAGGTCTCCACCTATGACTACGGCTCCGACGAGATCACCTTCACTTTCTCCGCTCCCGGCGCTCCCGCTGTTGAAGAGCCTTCCGCTCCTGCCATCAGCGGCACCGGTGTTCAGACCGACCCCTTCATCATCACCCAGTCCGGTGACTACACCGCTAACGTTGTGGATGGCGCATATGTATACTTTGCCTTCACCGCAACCACATCCGGCACCATCAACTTCAAGTTTACCAGCGTTAACGGCTACCTGCAGGCTGGCACCTACAGCTTCATGCTCTGCGATAAAATGACCACCGACACCCTGTCCGTCAGCATCAATGCTGGTCAGACTTTCTTCATGAAGGTCTCTACCTATGACCACGGTTCCGGCGCAATCACCTTCAACATCACCGTTCCCGGTGCTCCCGCTGTTGAAGAGCCCTCCTCTCCCGCCCTCAGCGGCAGTGGTGTTCAGGCCGACCCCTTCATCATCACCCAGTCCGGCACCTACACCGCTAATGTTGTGGCTGGCGCAGATGTATACTTTGCCTTCACCGCAACCACGTCCGGCACCATCGAGTTCGCATTCGTTGGCGAAGGCTACCTGCAGGCTGGCACCTACAGCTTCATGCTCTGCGACAAAATAACCTTCGACACCCTGACTGTGAGCATCACCGCAGGTCAGACCTTCTTCATGAAGATCTCTACCTATGACTACGGTTCCGGCGCAATCACCTTCAACATCACCGTTCCCGGCGCTGCTGCAAGCAGCGATCCCGCATCTCCTGCGCTGGTCAACAATGACGCTCCCTGCCAGATCATCAATCAGAACGAAGGCTGGCTGTATCAAGATCAGCAGGAATGGCGTAAGCAGTACCATTGATATTGCTTTCACCATTTCCTTCGCTTAATCATCCGCATACAACAAAGGGGCTGCTCTGCAGCCCCTCCACCCATTTATTAAGGAGAACTCCATGAAAAAGTACTCTCGCATCACGCTGACTGCGCTCTTGATCTTAGCCCTGCTTGTGGGTATCACCGCTTGCGGCGACACGCCTACAAGCGACCCCGGCTCTACGCCTAACAGCGCAGCAATTCCCTCCACCTCCGGCACCAAGCCTGCCGATTCCACGGAGGACGGCTGCACCCTGATCCTGAAAACCCAGGATGACAAGGTACTGCCCGATGTGACCCTCTCCATTGCATTGGACGGAGTCCCCGTTGTTACCACCCGTACCGACAGCGAGGGCAAGGCAAAGGTAGCGCTGGATCCCGGCACCTATTCCATCAGCTATATGGGCCTCCCGGCCTATCATCTGGCCTACACCGAGGTTTTGGAGATCGTTAACCCCGATTGCACCATTGTGCTGGAAGTGTTCGATAATGCCCCCAACGGCACCGCAGAGCATCCCTATCGCCTCTCTCAAGGCATCAACACCTTTAACATCCCCGCCGATACCACCTTCCATTATGCCATCAACGCTGTCACAAAGATCCTCATCACCGTGAAGGCTGTAGATGTGGAAGTAGTGTACATCACCAAGGGAGACAACAATGAGGAAATTGAGCAGGTATGCACCCCCAACGAAAA
>JAFOBK010000051.1 GCA_017381835.1 Oscillospiraceae bacterium
ACATTGAAGGTCATGGAATAAGCGCAGGGATACAGCGCCATCTCATGGAGGTCTTCAAAGGTATAGATGTTGGTCATAATACGGCGGGATGCGGGGTTATTTTTCAGATCAAACAGGACACGGTCAACCTGGTCGAACATACCTTCCTTATACTGATGCTTCACACCCAGCTGATAGCCGTAGGCCTTGCCGATGGTGCCGTCTTCCTGAGCCCACTCGTCCCATACATGGCTGCCCAGGTCGCAGATACGGTTGGACTTCTTCTGCCAGATCCACAGCAGTTCATCCAGGGCAGACTTCCAGTAGGTGCGGCGCAGGGTCATCAGTGGGAATTCTTCCTTCAGGTTATAACGGTTGACCACACCGAATTTCTTCACGGTATGGGCGGGGGTGCCATCCTCCCAATGGGGACGGACCTGCAGATCGGTATCATAAAATCCGTTTTCCAGGATGTCTTTGCAGGTTTGGATATAGAGTTCATCAGCTCTGCTCATAGGTATTCTCCTTCTATTTTTTCTTCATTGTACCACAGCAACAGCAGAAATCAAACGATTTTTTATATCTTTGCGTTTTCCTAAATATTTGTTTACTTTTTTAATTTTAGTTCTTGCTTTTTTCGCAAATAGTGCTAGAATCTAACAGGATGATTTTTTGAATAATAAACGAGGTAATAATGCGATGAAAAAACTGATTTGCCTGCTGCTGGCTCTGGTGATGGTTATGGCTATGACCGCCTGCGGCGATGAAAACAAGGAACCCTACGAAGAGGCAGTTGCCGCATACAACAACGGTATGTACGAAGAGGCTGCCGAAAAGCTGGCTGCTCTGGGCGACTACAAGGATGCTGCTCAGCTGCTTTCCTCCATCACCGCCGAAAAGGCCGGTGTTACTATGGAGATTACCAACGCTGACGGTAATGTTTCCGCTGATGTGGAGTATGTCATCAAGGATGGCAATCTGATCAAGGAAACCTTTACTTATGCCGACGGCACCGTTACCAAGAACTACTACAAGTACGATGATTCCGGTCTGTGCTCCAGCGAGACTCTGAATCAGATTGACGGCGGCAAGGTTGTCATCAGCCATCTGTACGACAACGGAATCAAGACCCGTTCCATCCGCACCAATGCCGACAAGAGCAAGGACACTTACGAGTACACCTGCGATGAAAGCGGCAAGGTCGTTTCCCATGTGCTGACTCTGTCTGACGGCACCGTCGAGGAGGCAACCTACTCCTACAACGAGCAGGGTCTGCTGACTGTGATTGCTTCTAATTCCGGCAACACCACTTTCGAATACAATGTGTTCGGTGATCTGGTGAAGGAATCTGTGGAGGCAAACGGCGAGGTTGTTACCGCAACCACCTACGCATATGTCTACACCTTTATCGTAAGCAAGTAACCAAACAGAAAATCCCGGAAGCAAAGGCTTCCGGGATTTTTTTATTCTTGCATAAAGTTGAAATTCTGCCGGCTCAACATGGCCAGGTTTTGCAGATCACTTGCCGTAATCCCCTGCACCCCGCGATTTTGGAGTTCTAACGTACCTTCCCTGCCGTCATCAAAAATGCATATCGGATTCCATCCGTTTTTCAGATTATGGCAGATACCATCCCAGGTGCCGCCTTTTCCAAGGGTACATTGGGCTGCAATCGTCAACTCCGCCAGGGTATGAATCACATAGTTGCGATGGAGGGCGCGCTGGGCAGAAAAAGACTGATCAAAATCATCCAGAGAAAGCCACAGCACATTGCGCACCAGCGGCTGCTTCTGCAGCGAATCCGCCACCACGCTGATCACCTGTCCTCCGGCTTCCAGGGCTGCTCGTTGCGCCGCCTGATCAGCGCCCCGGGCATTGCCGGATACCAGCACATACCCCTGCTTCGCAATTTGCCGGCCTGCTTCTTCGGCAAAGAGAAGGTTATCTTCATATAGATCGCGGCTTCCGATCACCGCCACGGCAGGTCGGTTCAGCAGCGAAATATCACCTTTTGCCCAAATAACACCGGGGCAATCCATTCCCAAACGGCGGCGTACCGCTGCAGGATAGATTGGATTCAAACGGGTGATTGGGTAGCAATCACAGTTTTCCGCTCTGCGTAAGCTTTCCCGCAATTGATTGGTGCCGGAAAGCAGACCGTAGATACGCTGTGCCATAGGGATATCGTATCCCAATTTCAGCAGATCTTCTACACACAGATCCCGGGAGCTGATTTCCTTTTCTGCCGCCTGTACCCGTTTAGCCAGATTCCGGAACTGGGCTACGGTAAGAGGATTTCTCTCCGGATCACCCAAAGAGCTTGTCAGCAGCAGGAATCCCTGCTCCGGGCCGGTCAACGGAAACGCTTCTTGATAACGGGCGCCTTCACCTCTTCCACCGTCAGGCTACCGTCCTCACCCAGAAGCATGGGTTTGATGGTGTAATTGGAGTATTTTGCAATCTCGTCCAGCTTTGCCTTCTCGGGGAAATTGCCGATGATAGACCAGGCAACACCCTTGCGCTTAGCACGGCCGGTACGGCCGATGCGGTGGACATAGTATTCATTTTCTTCGGGAATGTCAAAGTTAATAACGCAATCCACATCGTCCACATCGATGCCGCGGGAAGCAACATCGGTGGCGATCAGAATTGCCAGCTTGCCGTCACGATATTTCTGCATAGTCTTTTCCCGCTGGCTCTGACGAATATCGCCATGGATGCAGTCACAGTCGGCACCGGCTCTCTGGAAATCATCAGAAAGCCGCTGGCACATATGCTTGGTATTGCAGAAGATGATCACCCGCTCATAACCCTGGGTGCGGATCAGCCGCAAGGTGGTTTCCGCCTTCTCCAGGGGGGTAACGGTAATGGAGTACTGATCAATATCGGGGCGGTCTTCCTGCTTGGGTTCTACGGTGATCTCCACCTCATCACGCTGATACATCCAGGAAACGGTCATGACCTCCTGGGAAATGGTAGCGGAGAACAGGCCCAGGTTTTTACGGTTTTTGACCTTTTCGATGATCTTGGTAACATCCTTGAAAAAGCCCATATCCAGCATCCGGTCGGCTTCATCCAGCACCACGGTCTGGATCTTATCCAGGCGGATATTCTTGCGGTTATAATGGTCCATCAGACGGCCGGGGGTAGCCACCACGATCTGGGGTTTCTTCTCCAGCTGCTTTGCCTGGCCTACAATGCCGGCGCCGCCGTAAAGAACAGCCACGCGGATGCCGCTGTAATAGGTCAGCAGACCTCTCAGCTCGTCACCGATCTGAATAGCCAGTTCCCGGGTGGGTGCCAGGATCAGACCCTGGACTTCCTGCAGCTGGGGATCCACATGCTCGATCATAGGGATGCCGAAAGCAAAGGTCTTGCCGGTGCCGGTGGGGGCTTTTGCAATAACATCCTTCCACTGCATGAAGCAGGGAATCGCCTCCTGCTGGATGGTAGTGGGGTATCCGTAACCCTTCTTCTCCAATGCCTTCAGCATGGCATCGGAAAGGCCCAGGTCTTTAAACATAATATTACTTTCTTCCATTGAGAAATTCGTCCTTTTTCTATGTATTGTTTTGCTATTGTAGCAGTTTTTCCGAAAATAAGCAACTATCCTTTCCTCCCGAAGATACTTTTCATCGAAATTAATAGAAAATTCACCTTTGAAACTGCCCCCACAGTTGCAACCGGACACAAAATATGCTATATTTTATGGTGATATTTTGTGTTCACAGAACGCTCGCAAGATAGGAGATAAGAAAAATGGGCAAACTGATTGTCATAGAAGGCACTGACGGCTCCGGCAAATCCACTCAGTTTCAAAAACTGTATCAGCATTTGCAGGCCGACGGTGTTCCTTTTGAACATATTGTTTTTCCCCGCTATAAAGAGGAAAGTTCCGCGCTGATCCGGATGTATCTGGGCGGCCAGTTTGGCGAGAAGCCCTCCGATGTAAATGCCTATGCTGCTTCTTCCTTTTACGCAGTGGATCGCTTTGCATCCTATAAGATGGATTGGGGCAAATGGTACGAAGAAGGCGGTCTGGTGCTGTCTGACCGGTACACCACCTCCAATGCTGTCCATCAGGCATCCAAAGAGCCAGAGGAAAAGCAGGGAGACTTTTTAAAGTGGCTGTATGACTTTGAATACGATAAGCTGGGGCTTCCCCGTCCTGACCTGACCATCTACCTGGATGTACCCACGGACTTTACCGAAAAACTGCTTCGTGGTCGGGAAGCCGATACCAACACCAAGGCAGATATCCACGAAAAGGATATGGCATATCTGGCCACCTGCCGCAATACCGGCAGAAAGGCCGCTGCTTTCTACGGCTGGACTGTGATCAACTGTGTTCAGGACGGTCAGATGCGCAGCATCGAAGATATTCACGAAGAGATTTACGCACATGTGAAAAAGTGCCTGGAGGATTAATTATGGTTTACATGTTACTGGGAACCGGTTTTGAAGAAACCGAGGCCATTGCGCCCCTGGATCTGCTGCGCCGCGCCGGTGTGGACGTACTGACCGTCGGTGTTACCGGCAAGATCGTATACGGCAGCCACAAGATTGGCGTAGAAGCCGATATTACCATTGATGAAATGGATCTGACTAACCTGGATATGATCATTCTGCCCGGCGGTCTGGGGGGCGTTGCTTCCGCAAGAGCCAGCCAGCCTGCTTTGGACGCTTTGAAATTTGCCTGGGAGAACGGCAAGTTTGTGGCTGCCATCTGCGCAGGCCCCACCGTACTGGCTGACCTGGGCATTACCGACGGCAAGAATGCCACCTGCTACCCCGGCCGTGAAGACGGCATGGGCAGCGCAAAGATGGCAGAAAATGCAGCCTGCGTCCGTGACGGCAAGCTGATCACCGGCACATCTGCCGGCTGCGCTATTCCCTTCGGTCTGGCATTGGTGGAAGCCCTGAAGGGCAAAGAAATGGCCGATACCATTGCCCGTCAGATCGTGATTCGCTGATTGGAGGTATCCGAATGGATCAAAATAACGAGAAAGAATTTAAGGATGTTTTGCAGGATCCCGCCTTGGGTGAGGAGATCGGCGCCGATGAAGCTGCTGTGCGCGCTGCCGGCCTTACCCATCCCAATGAGGTGGAACTGGAAAATATCCTGGCTGAAGATTGGGACAGTGTTCCCGATCTTCCAGAGTCCGAGGTGATTCCGGAGTTGGGAGAAGAGCCTGCGGCAGCAGAAGAAGCCGCTGCAGATGAAGAACCTCTCACTGAAGAAGCAGAAGAGATTGCTCCCGAAGCTCCTGCTGAAGAAGAGCCTGAAGCTCCCATGGCCGATGCGCCCACCCAGGTGATCCCCGTTGTGGAGGTGCCTGCTCCCCTGCCCCAGGAGGAAGAAGAACAGCCTATGGAAGAGGCAGAAGCGGAAGAATATGTGATCAATCATGTACGCAAAGGCCGCCCCAAGATGAAGAAGGGTTACGGACTTTTGGGTATTCCCCACATCATTTCCACTGTTATTTGGCTGGCCATCACCCTGATGATCGGTATCTCCCTGGGCCGCGTGCTTTGGGTCTGCTGCGCGGATGTGATGTCCTTCGGTAAGCCTCCCGTTACCGCCTACATCACCGTCACCGAAGAGGATGATATTGAGACCGTTTCCAAGAAACTGGCCGATGCCAGCCTGATCCGCTATCCCGGTCTGTTCCAGAAGTTCGCTGAGATTACCGACAAGAGCGAGCGCATTCAGGTGGGCACTTACGAACTGGGTTCTCATTTGGACTACAACGCTATGATCAACAACATGGTCTACACCTCTGTGGCCCGTGAAGAAATTGAGATCACCTTCCCCGAAGGCTATAACACCGCCCAAACCTTCCGTCTGCTGGAAAAAGAGGGTGTATGTTCTGTTGCCGATTTGGAAGAGTGGGCTATGAACGGCGAACTGAATGAATACTGGTTCCTGGAAGGCCTGGAGCGTACCGACAAGTACTGGCTGGAAGGCTATTTGGCACCGGATACCTACCGGTTCTACACCAATGACGAACCCCGGAATGTCTTGGAGAAGTTCCTGGATGCCTTCGATGCCCATTTTACGGATATCATGCGGGAAGACCTTGCCGAAATGCAGGAGCGTTATGCAACCATGCTCTCCAAGGGCGGCTTCAGCAGCGAATATATTGCGGCCAACCCCCTGACCCTGCACCAGGTGCTGACCATTGCCTCCATTGTAGAGCGGGAAACTGCCGACGATGCAGAGAGCTATGACATTGCATCTGTCTTCTACAACCGTGTTACCGATATCGACATCGGCAGTCTGGGCAGTGATGCCACCGTCTACTATGCCATCGGTGACTACTTCCGTGAGCACGGCGAGCTGACCTCTGCGGATCTGGATTCCGACAGTCTCTACAACACCCGTAAGGCACGGGGCATCCCACCCGGACCCATCTGCAACCCCGGCGCTTACTCTCTGTACGCAGCGCTGGATCCCAACGACACCAACTACTGCTACTTTATCTACGATTCTGCCAACAACAAGCATCTGTTCTCTGTGACTTACGATGAACACCTGCAGAAGGCAGAGGAATTGGGTGAATAATCGTGAACAAAATTGAACTTTTAAGCCCTGCAGGCGATATGGAACGGCTGAAAATGTCCGTACTTTACGGTGCGGATGCCGTTTACCTGGCAGGTACTGACTTTGGTATGCGCTCCTTCGCCGGTAACTTTACCCCGGAGGAGATGCCCAAGGCTGTGGAATTTGCCCACAGCCACGGTGTAAAGGTCCATGTGACCGTGAACACCATGCCCCGCAATGATGAAATCGTACAGCTGCCTGCCTATCTGGAAAGTCTCCAGGATGCAGGTGTGGATGCCCTGATTGTTGCGGATATGGGTGCTTTCATGCTGGCGGGTAAATATGCTCCCAAGTGTGAGCGTCACATTTCCACCCAGCAGTCCATTGCCAACTACGAATGCGCAAAGGCCTGGTATGACCTGGGCGCCAAGCGCGTGGTGCTGGCAAGAGAGCTGCACCTGGGTGAGATCGCTGAGATCCGCGCAAAGACCCCCAAGGAACTGGAAATCGAGACCTTCGGTCACGGCGCTATGTGCGTCAGCTACTCTGGCCGGTGCTTACTCAGCAACTACATGACCGGCAGAGACAGTAACCGTGGTGCCTGCGCCCAGCCCTGCCGCTATCAGTATGCCCTGATGGAAGAAAAGCGCCCCGGCGAGTACTTCCCCGTTTATGAGGACGAGAAGGGTACATACATCCTCAACTCCCGTGACATGTGCACCATCGACCATTTGAAAGATCTGATGGATGCAGGCATCGACTGCATCAAGATCGAAGGCAGAGCAAAATCTGCCTACTATGCAGCCATTGTCACCGGCGCTTACCGTCATGCCATCGACGATATCGTGGCCGGCCGTGAAGTGGATCCCGTTTGGCGGGATGAGGTGGATCATGTTTCCCACCGTATTTACTCCACCGGCTTCTACTACGGTTTCCCCGGTCAGTACACTGAAAATTCCCGTTACATCCGGGAGTGGCAGGTCTGTGCCATTGTGGAAAGCTGCGACGAAAACGGTCTTGCTACCTGCAGCTTGCGTAACAAATTCCATGCCGGCGATGAACTGGAAGTAGTCGGTCCCGATACCCGCCCCTTTGCCTTTACCGTACCTATGATGGAAACTATGGAAGGCGAAGCCCTGGAGGAGCCCCGGACACCTCAGATGCAGTTCAAGGTTCAGCTGCCCAAGCAGGTGCCTGCCCACTCTATCTTAAGAAGAAGTGTGGATCTGTCTGCAAAATAAGCATAAAAAATCCCTGATGCATTTGCATCAGGGATTTTGCTTTACTTTGCCATGATGGCTTCGATTTCTTCGACCGTTCTGGGGAAGGCGGCGGAGAGATCTTCGCAGCCGTCCTCGGTGATGACCACATCGTTTTCAATGCGGATACCGATGGACTCATCTTCGATATACAGACCGGGTTCCACGGTGATAACCATGCCGGGCTTCAGAGTACGCTCCCGCTCGGTGCAGATATCGTGGGTATCCAGACCCAGCTGATGGCTGACACCGTGGTAGTAGTAATCCCGAACACCCTTGCCGTCCTTACGCAGACCCAGATCATCCAGGCGGGACTCATAGTAATCAATGACCATCTGATTCAGCTGGCGGGTGGTCAGGCCGGGCTTAGCATTTGCGATGACAATCCGCTGTGCTTCCAGGACGGTGTTATACAGCTGCTTCTGGCGATCGGTGAACTTTCCGTTGATGGGGAAAGTACGGGAGATATCGGCGCAGTAGTTGCCGTAGGCACTGCCAAGATCGATGAGTACCATCTCGCCGTCGTTGACGATCTGATCGTTCTCACCGTAGTGGAGGGTGGTTGCCCGCCTGCCGCCGGCGAAGATGCTGTGGAAGGCATGGTCACGGACACCCTGCTTCATGAGCGCAAAGTCAAAAGCGCCTTCCAGCTCCCGCTCGTTCATGCCGGGCTTTGCATAGCGCAGCATTTCCTCAATAGCGATGCGGGTATGCTCCTGAGCCTGGCGCATGAAGGCCAGCTCCTTCTCGTCCTTGACGGCGCGCATAGCTGCCATATCGCCGTTGATGTCTTCAATGGCAACCGCGGGATACTTGCTCTGGAGAGTCTTTGCCAGGGTATGGGCAGGGGTATCTGCCTGATCCTTATGATAGCGCCACAGATCCAGAATGAAAGTCAGCTTACCCAGACCACGGGAATACTCCACGATGCTGTTGAGCCGGTCGGCAAATTCGCCCACGTCGGCAATGCTCTCCACACCGGAAATAGCGGTGGCTTCGTCGGCACGCATACGGCCGCCTACCCACTTGGCCAGCACTTCATCGTAAGGCTCGATGAACAGCGTTTCGCTGTACTCGCCCAGATAATTTTTCCGCATGATCAGAATCATATTCTCACGCTGAATGCCGGTCAGATAAAAGAAGTTCCGGTCAACGGAAAAAGGATATCCCTCATCCTGGGACTTCATGGGAGCGATGCCGGAGAAAATCACGACAGCGGTGTTCTCACCCTTATCGGCCATCAGGCGCTTTCTTCTTGCAATATAGGTATCTTTCATTTGTTTGCCTCCTGCATTGTTATTTGAATCTATTTTAGAGCAAATCCACCGGACTGTCAATGACCCGGCAACCAAAAACGGTGCATCCGTGGGATGCACCGCCTTCGGGAAACATATAGAAAGGAATTTGAAGAATTAAATCATAATCGCCCGGGCAAGGGCGTTATCAATGTTGTATCTGCCGTCCTTAATGGACACAGTGCAGTTATTTCTCTTGCGGGATACCACTGTAATGGGTTCCCCACTATAACATCCCAAAGAAAACAGAAAAGATTCCAAAGCCGCATCGCCGGTGTTAATCCGGGTGATGATATATTCTTTACCGCTGTGCGCATCCATCAATGTCATAGTATCACCTAAATCCTTTACGAAGTTAGCATATGCTAACACTTGGTTTTTGTAATCGGTTAGCCTTTGCTAACCTTAATGGTATTCTACATTATATTCCCTACTTTGTCAATAGGTAATTTAAAAAATATTGCCGCATATTTCAGACCGCCAAAAATTACGCCGCGGATGCGATTTTTGCCCTTGCGTCTTTGGTAGTTCCTACAGTTTCCCGGCATGAAAGGAAAAAAACCTCGACATTTGAGAGAATCTTTCAAAAAAAGTAAAATTAGGTATAGCACTTCTGAAAAAATGTGTTACAATACTGTTGTATGGCTAAAAGAATGTTCATTCGTTATTAATGACTATTGATTATAGATAGAGGAGATATGCAGTATGCCTAAGAACGAGCTGAAGCCTTCCAATTTCTTTAATCCCGATACCCAGCTGGCTGCCCTTTGCCTGATTGCCTGCCCCGGCGCTGAGGGTCTTGCACAGAAGATCGACAAGCATCTGGTTCAGTGGGCTAAGGAAGTTGGTATGGAAAAGGACACTTTCCTGATTGAGTGCGCCTGCCCCCGTTTCCAGAGCGGTGATGCCAAGGGTCTTGTGAAAAGTTCTGTCCGCGGTGACGATGTTTTCCTGATCTGCGATCCCGGCAACTACTCTCTGTCCTACAACCTGTTTGGACACGAGAACCACATGTCCCCCGATGACCACTATGCGAACATGAAGCGTCTGATTCAGGCAATGGCCGGTCGTGCCCACCGTATCAGCGTGATCATGCCCAGCTTGTACGGCGGCCGTCAGCATCGCAGAATGATCCGCGAAAGCCTTGACTGTGCTGTAGCTCTGCAGGAGCTGGAGGCAATGGGCGTAGAGAACATCATTACCTTTGATGCTCACGATCCCAGAATGATGAACGCTATCCCTCTGACCAACTTTGATAATATCATGCCCACCTATCAGGTGCTGAAGACTCTGCTGCGGAACATGCCTGAGCTGAGCTTCCATAAGGATGACTTTATGGTTATCAGCCCCGATGAAGGCGCTATCGACCGTAACATGTACTTCTCCAGCGTGCTGGGCTGCAACCTGGGTATGTTCTACAAGCGCCGTGACTACACCCGTGTTGTCAACGGCCGTAACCCCATCGTTGCCCATGAGTACCTGGGCGAGAGCGTAGAGGGCAAGACCGTGTTTATCACCGATGACATCATCGCATCCGGCGAGAGCATGCTGGAAGTTGCCAGCGAGCTGAAGCAGCGCGGTGCTAAGAATATCATCGCCAATACCACCTTCCCCCTGTTCACCAGCGGCCTGGCAAAGTTCGACAAGGCTGTGGAAGATGGCATCCTGACCGCTGTGCTGGGTACCAACCTGACCTACCACAGTCCCGAGCTGGATCAGAGAGAGTGGTTCTTTGAGGTTGACTGCTCCAAGTACACCGCTTACATCATCGCTGCTATCAACCACGAGATGTCCGTCAGCTCCATCATCGATCCCATCAAGAAGATCGAAGCTCTGCTGAATCATCACAGCAACTAATGGAAAAGCAAAATACCCACAGATCTTTTGATCTGTGGGTATTTTTTATACTTCAAAAACAAGGCCTGTGGACAAAGGCTGCAGGCTGCTGCCCATTACGCGCTTCATGATGTCAAACTGACTTGCGCCGGTACAATGGCCGGTATAATAGAGGGTATTACTCTGAAGAAGCGTTTCCGCCAGCTTCCGCAGCCGAACAGGATCTGTTTCCTTGCTTAAATGGAAACCGCCGATCAGCACATGGGGCCGGAAATGCGCCGCAATATTGAGGATTCCTTTGTGAGAACAGCCGCTGATCAGGATTTTCTTTTCTCCCTCTTGAATCAGCAAATACTGCTCATGGAGAAAGTCATCCGACAGGAAGCGCTCCCCTTCTCTGCGGTTTAACCTCCAGCTATCATGGATCCAACCCAGATCGTTGCAGTCTGTAAGCAGAAGGTTTGCCGATAATGCAACTGTCTTTTTTGTAAACACCAGCCGTCGGCTCCCCTGAAGAGCCTTATTGAGGCCGATGTATTTCTCAGTGCCGTTATAATAGTCCCCGAATGCGTCTTCATGTATATAGACGGGTGCCTTATCATTTACTTTGAGGAAGGTTTCCAGACCGCCGCCGTGGTCATAATGGCCATGGGAAAGAACGGCC